>JAFDEK010000039.1 GCA_019310385.1 Deltaproteobacteria bacterium | reverse complement strand
TCGGATGGCGTTTACGGCGGCTCGCTCCTGGGAGCCCGGATGGGTGTCGAAGAAGCTCGGGTTGCGGGTGTAGCCCACGCGGTAGCGCTCCCACTGCCCGAGGTTGTTGAGGAAGGTCGACATGCCCATGGGGTCGTAGCCGGCTGCGGCGCACAGCATCTGGCCGCCCTGGTCGGCGTCGCGCTCCATGTCGCGGCCGTAGGCGGAAAGGGTCGCCTGGCGCTTCCATCCCATGGAGAGAGGCGAGATGCGTTTCGACATCTGCTGCTGCAGGGCGGCGTGACGGTGGGCGGCGTGGGTGATCTCGTGGCCGATCACGCAGGCGAGCTCATCCTCGTTGTTCGCCAGGGCGAGCAGGCCCCGAGAGATGAAGACGTAGCCGCCGGGCAGCGCGAAGGCGTTGGGCTCGATCTGGTCGACGACGGAGAATTGGTAGTTGAAGGAGCGGCGCGGGATGCCGCGCAGCAGCTTGCGCCCGATCTCGCTCACATAGGCGTTGAGGGCGGCGTCGTCGAGCACGCCCATCTGGGCCGCCACCGCCATGGAGGATTGCTCGCCCACCCGGCTGTCGTCGTACTCGGTGGCGAGCACGGTTCGCTTGGGCTTGTCGCCCTTCTTCCCCGAGCTCGAGCAGCCGGAGAGCAGCAGCAGGCCCACGAGGCTCGCGGCGGCGATGACGATGGCGATGATCCTGGCGTCGGAGAGGAGGCTTTGCCGCATGGTGATTACCGATTCAGGGAAGCTCGCTGATCCAGGAAGTGTCGCTCAGCCAACGCGCCTTGAAGCGCATCAAGAGACCCGTGTATTCGAGGGTCTCCAGGTAGTTCTCGACCAGGTTCACCAGCAAGGGCGAGTTGGGGGGCAGCGCGATGCCCAGGGGCTCGACGGTAAGGGGGCTCATGAGGGCGGAGAGGCCCGCTTCGGGATGCCGGGCGACGGCTACCGCGCAGGTCGGGAAATCGGCCACCAGGGCGTCGACCTCGTCGTCGATCACCATCTGAACCCCCACGGCGGAATCCTTGGTCGGCACGAGGATCGAGTTCGGGAGCATCTCCTTCACGAAGCGATGGTCTCGGACTTCGTGAGCACCGACTTGCCGGAGATGAAGTAGGGACCGGCGAAGGGGACCCGGGCGTTGCGCTCGGGGGTGATCGTCATGTTGGAGATCACCATGTCGAGCTTGCCCTTCTCGAGGGCGGGAAGCAGCTCGGCGAAGGGCATGGCGACGAGGATTGCCCGCAGGCCCATGGCCTCGGCCAGGGCGTTGACGAGGTCGACTTCCATGCCGATCAGCTCGCCCTGCTTGTTCTTCATGTTGAAGGGCGCCTGGTCGCCCGAGAGGCCCACGCGCAGCTCGCCGCTCTCGAGGATGAGGGCGAGGCGGTCCTTGCTCGCCGAGCCGGCTCCCGCCTCGGCGGCAAAGGCCGCGGGCAGGGCGAGGGCCAGGGCCAGGGCGAGGAGGCCGAGCAGGAGGCTGCGCAGGGGTCGGGTCACGGGTGCTTCCTTCTTCAGGCGCCGCCATCGCGCCGGGAGTCCCGGTTTAGCAGGCGGCCGCCCGCGCCGCTACGCGGACACGTGGGCGGCCGCCTCGCGTGCCAGCGGGCTCAGGAAGAGCCCGTAGCGCCGCCGACGGACCAGATCCCGTCGCCGCGTGCCGCGATGAAGAGGAAGCCCCAGCAGTAGAGCACGGCCTTCTCGCCGCCATTCTGGATCGGGAGCAGCCCCATGGATTGGTGCGCCATGAAGTAGGCCACCGCCATCATGCCGCTGCACAGGAAGGCCGCCCAGCGCGTCTGGAAGCCGATGCAGACCAGCGCGCCACCGGCCAGCTCGATGATGCCTGCCGTGTAGAGCATGGCGGCCGGCATCTCGCCCGGGGCGCCTCCGAAGAAGCCGAAGAGCTTCTGCATGCCGTGAAAGGTGAACAGAAGACCGAAGACGATTCGCATCAGCGCGTAGATCATGTCCTGACGAAGACTGAGAAACTGCATGGGACTCCTCTGTTGTTAGATAGTGAGTTAGATAATGAGTTAGATAATGAGTTCAGCAGTGAGTTCAGCAATGAGTTCGATCGTGGGCTGTCTCGGGCTGGCGCTCGATCTCGGCAGATCCTAACCGGAGAAATCCCGAAAGGCCTGCAAGAGCTCGTCTCGCGTGTTCATCACGAAGGGGCCCGCACGCACTACGGGCTCGTTCAGGGGTCGGCCGGCGAGCAGCAGCAGCTCGCCCCCGCGCTCCCCGGCTCGCAGCTCGACGCGCTCTCCCGCGCCCAGCACGGCCGCGTTGCCCGTCTGGAGCTCCGCCGCGCCGAGCTCCACGCTCCCGCGGTAGACGTGGACGAGCACGTTGTGGCCGCGGGGAATCTCCTCGGCGAAGCGGCCTCCGGGCTTCATGCGCACGTCGAAGAAGCGCGGGTCCGTCGAGATGCCGCGGACCGGTCCTTCGGATCCGAGGCTCGTGGTGCCGGCGATGACGCGCACCAGGGTGCTCGGGGAGCGTGCCTCTTCGACGACGCTATCGGCGTTGAATTCCTGGTAGCGCGGCTCGGCCAGCTTGCGTGCCGCGGGCAGGTTCACCCAGAGCTGAAAGCCCCACAGACGATCCCGCACCGGCTCCGGCATCTCCGAGTGCACGATGCCGCGGCCTGCGCTCATCCACTGGACGCCGCCCGCCTCCACGACTCCGGCGTGACCCGCGTGATCGGTGTGGCGCATCCGACCGCGCAGCATGTAGCTCACGGTCTCGAAGCCCCGATGCGGGTGATCGGGAAAGCCGGCGCCGTGAGCTTGGGGCTCGTCCGAACCGATCTCGTCGAGCAAGAGGAAGGGGTCGACCAGTGGGAGCGACGAGGTGCCGACGACTCGCGCCAGGGGAACCCCCGCGCCGTCGACCACCGGCGTTGCAGCCACGGCCGTCTCGATCTGCCGAAGCTCAGGCAGGGCCCGATCGATTGCGTTCTGCATGGTCCCACCCCCTCTGCTTCTGTGTCTCGCGGGCGATTATCCTCTATCGAATATTCGGAAACAATCATGCAACAAAAGAATATACTGTTGCCAAAATGGAAATAATCGTGCGGTGCCTCTGCCACGGTCGCGCTCGTGGCCTCGCTACAGTCTTCCTCTCGCATTTCTCGGGAGAGTCCGTGTCTCAGCCCCTACCGCCAGAGCAGCGCCCGAGCCGGCTCCCGCTCGTGCTCAGCGCTCTCGTCCTTGCGCCCGTCGTCTTTCGGGTTGTGCTCATCGCGGATCGGACGCCGGGCATCGCGCTGGCGGATCTTCGGGGGCTGGTTTCCGACCTGGCCGTGGCCCTCGTCGCCCTGGCCCTGGTGCTGCTCGCGGGGCGCCTGTCGAGGGGGCTCGCCGTCCTGCTCGTCGGCTTTTGGAGCGTTTCCCACTACGCCAACCTCGAGGTCGTCCGGGAGTTGGGCTCTCTCGCCTCGTTGCTGGATGTGGAGTTCCTGGCGGACGGCACCTTCCTCGCCGGCTCGGTGGCGGCCCTCGCCATGCCGCTCCTGCTGGCCGTCGTATCGATCGCTTCCCTCGTCCTGGCCTGGCTGGGGCTCGGATCTGCCTCGACGAAGCAGATCGGGCTGGCCGCGGCGGCGGGGTTTCTCCTCGCGGTGGGCCAGCTCTTGTGGCCGTGGACGGACGAGGTTGCGTTCTGGCGGCAGACCGACTTCCTCCAGCAAAACGTCGCCTACGTGCTGGGCGCCGGTCTGCATGCCGACGACAGCGGGCTGCACTTCGCCGATCCGCCGGCTGCCATGCTCGACCGGCTGCCGGAGCTGCGGGGCGATCTCGGCGGCCGCTCCATCCTGCCCAGCGAGGGCCGCGGGCGCAACGTGCTGCTGATCGTCATCGAGTCGCTCTCCGGCGGTCACGTCAAGGACCTGGCCGCGGAGCACGGCGTCGCGACTCCTCACGCGCTCGAAGCCCTCGGCAGACTGGCGGGCAGCTCCATCAGCTACTCGACCTTCTTCGCGAATCAGCGCAAGACGAACCGGGGCATGTACGCGATTCTGTGTGGAGAGCTTCCCAACCTCCTGCCGGGCACGCCCAAGATGAGCCAGCACGCGGTGGGGGGCTGGCGACGCTGTCTGCCGGAGGTCCTGAGCTCGGCCGGCTACGCAACGGCCTACCTGCAGGCTGCTCCCCTGGCCTTCATGATGAAGGACCAGTTCATGCCGCGCGCGGGATTCGAGCGGGTGCTGGGCTACGACGACTTCGATCGCGGCTATATCCGCACTCACTGGGGCGTGGACGATCGTTCCCTCTACGAGCAGAGTCTCCCGGTGATCGAGGAGCTCCGGCGCGGCGAGCGGCCCTGGTTCGCCACGCTGCTGACCGTCACCACCCATCATCCCTACACGGTTCCCGAGAGCTTCACCCTCCACGAGGGCTTCCCGCATGCCCAGGCGCTCGCCTACGCGGATCGTGCCCTCGGCGAGTTCCTGGGCGAGCTCGGCCGGCGTGGCGTCCTCGATGACACCCTCGTGCTCGTCACATCGGACGAGTCCATGGGCCAGGCGAGCGAGCTCGGCAGCGACGGGATCTCGAAAATGCTGGCAGAGAGCTGGGGCATCCTGATCGCGCGGACGCCGAATCGCCAGGTGCGGCGCGTTCACGAGTCCTTCGCCCAGGCGGACCTCGCGGTCTCGATCCTGGACTACCTCGGCCTCTCCGAATTGGGTCCGCACTTCTTCGGCCGCAGCGTCTTCCGGGAGTATTCGGAGGGGCGCTACGTCTTCTTCGCCAACACCAACCACTACATGGTGGGCGCCGTCGATCCCTTCGGGCGCGTCTTGCTGTGTCTACCCGCCGGCGACCTGGGGTGCCGCAAGTACAACGTGCCGCGGGGACAGGTCTTCGGCCCGCAGCGCAAGAGGATCCCGTGGGTCGAGGCCGAGGACGACATCGTGGGCGAGCTGGCCGCGCGCAGCGTACAGACGCGACCGAGCGGGCCCCGGCGCCGGGACTATGAGCTCGTCAGCAAGCGCGAGATCGTCGTCGCACCCGCGTCGTACATGATCCTCCACGGCGGCCAGTATGTGGATCTCGGGCCGGGTGAGTGGATGGAGGTGGAGCTCGAGCTGGAGGCCCACGGCGAGGGTGGCTACGTGGAGATCGATCACTACACGACCCAGACCAACTCCTGGGCGGTCAAGCGCGACCCCAAGGGCCTTTCCTCGCTGGTCAACAAGCGCGTCGATCTGCGGGACGGGCAGACCCTGCGTTGGAAATACGCCATCGCCCCGGCCGAGCCCATGAAAGGGCTGCAGTCGCGCTCGATGGTGCGCAGCCGCAGCAAGACCCCCTTCAAGCTCATCGTGAAGACGGCGCGAATGCGCGTCCGGTGGGCCGGCGACCGGCCCGAGGAGAAGGTGCGCGTCGACTTCTTCGAGGTCGTCCCCACGACCTGAGCCAAGACCCGGGGCAGGCTCCCGGGGCCCGCGAGGGGAGGGACTCCGTCATCGATCTGTGGTACAGTGGCCGGACCTCGGACATCCAATCTTTGGCCGCGAGCTGACGCTCAGCCCAGGCCCGGCAAGGACGGAGGCAGCCCTTGGCACCCGATTCGCCCCCCGCCAGCATCGACCTCCAGCCCATTGCACCCAGCAAGCGGGCCGACGGCGTCTTCGACCAGCTGCGCGTGCGCATCCTCTCGGGCACCCTGGTGCCCGGATCGCAGCTCCCCAACGAGCGCGAGCTCGCCGAGGCCCTGGGCGTGAACCGGGCCTCGGTGCGCGAGGCGCTGAAGCGCCTCGAGTTCCTCGAGCTGATCGAGGTTCGCCACGGCCAGGGCAGCTTCGTGTGCGCGGTGGGAGGCTCGTCGGCGCTGCAGCTCATCGAGGCGATCCTGAGCGATCGCAGCCTGGTCACCACCGAGCTGCTGCGCCAGCTGCTCGAGTTCCGTCGCAACGTCACCGCGCAGGTGGTCGAGCTGGCGGCGCGCAACCACAGCGCTGATCAGCTCGCGCGGGCGAGGGCTCTGCTCGAGCGCGAATCCATGGCGGGTGCCAATCCCCAGACAGCGCTCGAGATCGACATCCAGATGAACGTGCTGCTCGGCGAGTCCACGGGCAATCTGATGTACCAGCTGCTGTGCAACATGTTCACGCGGCTGCTCCATCACCTCGGTCCCATCTACTTCAACGAGCGCCGCAGCCACGCGCGCTCCTTCGAGACCCACAGCAAGCTCCTCGACGCAATCGAGAGGCGCGATCCCCAGGCGGCGCGCGCGACCCTCGAAACCATGCTCGATTACAGCGAGGAGGCGATCCTCAGCGAGGCCGAGCGGCTCGAGGCGGAGGGGATCATCGGGCCTCGGGCGGGGAAGGCCGGGACGTGAGTCTGCGACGCGAAGAGCTCTGCTGGTACGGCTGGGGCCGCCGGGACGAGGCGGTCGCCTTCCCGCCCGAGCGGGCGGAGCTCTTGCTGGGCGAGCTGGCCCGGCGCCTGGGCACCGCCCTCGAGCCCGCGCCCGTGCGCTGCGCCCTGGAGGAGCTGAAGCTGCCCGCTTCGCGCGTGGACGACACGCTGCTGGACCGGCTGCGCGAGGCCTGCGGCCGCGAGGCCGTGCACCAGGACGTCGCGACCCGGGCCTGGCACGCGGTAGGGCGTGGTCTTCCTGACCTCTTGCGGCTGCGCCTCGGCGAGCTGGAGCGGGCGCCCGACGCCGTGGTCTTCCCCGGCAGCGAGCAGGCGGTGGCCGCGTTGCTGCGGGTCGCCGATGAGGCGGACTGCGCCGTCGTCCCCTTCGGCGGTGGCACCAGCGTGATCGGTGGCGTCGAGCCCCTGCATGCCGAGCGACAGCGGGCTGTGATCGCCCTGGACACGACGCGCCTCGACGCGGTGGTGAAGATCGATGGCGAGGGCGGGCTCGCGACTTTTCAAGCGGGGATCGACGGACCGGCCCTGGAAGCGGCGCTCGCCGCCCACGGCCTCACCCTGGGCCACTTCCCCCAGTCCTTCGAGTACTCGACCCTGGGCGGTTGGATCGCGACCCGCTCTTCGGGGCAGCAGTCGAACGGCTACGGCTCCATCGAGGATCTCGTGGTGGCGCTGCGCATGGTGACGCCAAAAGGTGTCGTCCGCACCCTGGAGGTGCCGCGGGCCGCGAGCGGCCCCGATCTCAACGAGCTGGTGCTGGGCTCCGAGGGCAGCCTGGGCGTGATCGTCGAGGCCACATTGCGGGTGTCCCGGGCACCGGTGTGCAGCGACGATCGCGGGATGCTCTTTCCCTCCTTCCGTCAGGGGGTCGCGGCGGCGCGCGAGATGGTGCAGAGCGGGGTCGGGCTCGGGATGCTGCGCCTCGCGGACGGTGCCGAGACGGAGCTGGGCCTCATGCAGCGACGCGATCCCGCGCGCGGCTTCGATCCCGCCGAGCTGCTCTTCTCCTGGCTCGAAGGGCGCGGCTACGGGCAGGGGCGCTCGCTTTTCCTCTATGGCGCGGAGGGAGAGCACGCGCGCGACGTGAAGACCAGGGTCGGCCGCGCGCGGCGCGTGGGCCGGCGCCACGGTGGCTTTGCCCTGGGGCGCTCTCCCGGCCGCCACTGGCGGCGGGAGCGCTTCGCGACTCCCTACCTGCGTGACTGGCTCCTCGACCGCGGGGTCGCGGTGGACACCTTCGAGTCGGCCTTTTCCTGGTCGCGTATCGAGGAGGCCCACGCGACTGTGCTCGCCGCCCTGGAGGCCGCGGGCCGCGAGCATGCCGGAGGCGCCATCGCCATGGCGCACCTTTCCCACTCCTATCTCGACGGGGCCTGTCTCTACTTCACGCTCCTCTATCCCCTTGCGCGCCCGCTCGCGAGCGAGCGCGTCGTCTCCCAATGGCGGGCGATCAAGCGCGACGTCACCGACGCCATCGTGAAGGCCGGCGGTACCGTCTCCCATCATCACGGCGTCGGCGTCGACCATCGCGAGTGGCTGCCGGAGGAGAAGGGCGCCCTCGGCATGGATCTGCTGCGTGCGGCCAAGAGCACCCTCGACCCCAGCGGTGTCATGAACCCGGGGAAGCTGCTGTGACGCCGCGTTGGAGCGCAACGGAGCGCTGCGAGGCCCTCGAGTGCGCCGAGCGCGAGGGCGTCGACCTGCTCGTGGTGGGCGGCGGGATTACGGGCGCGGGGGTGTTGCGGGACGCCGCGAGCCGCGGGCTGCGGGCGCTGCTGGTGGAGCGGCGCGACTTCGCGGCCGGCACTTCGAGCCGCTCCTCGAAGATGATCCACGGCGGGCTGCGCTACCTCGGCGAAGGAAATCTGCGGCTCATCCGCGAGGCCTGCCGCGAGCGCGATCTGCTGCTGGCCCACAACCGCCATCTCGTGCGTCCGCTGCCCTTCGTGTTTCCCGCCTACGCGGGGAGCAAGTTTCCGTTGTGGCAGGTGCGGGCCGCCATGCTCGCCTACTCCATGCTCGCGAACTTCCGGCCGAGCGCGCGCACGCGGATGCTGGGCTCTCAGGAGATCCTGCGGCGGGTGCCGGGCCTGCGCGATGCCGGGCTGCGCGGAGCGGGGTTCTATACCGATGCCCAGGTGGACGACGTGCGGCTCGTGCTCGAGAGCCTGAAGAGCGCGCGCCGCCTGGGCGGCGAAGCGGTCAACCACGCCGAGGTCTACGAGCTGACCCGCGGCCGCGACGGCCGGCTCAGCGGGGCGCGGGTGCGCGACAACCTGACCCGGCGCAGCTATGTGTTGAATGCCGGCGTCGTCGTGAATGCCGCCGGTCCTGCGGTCGAGCGCGTTCGCGGCCTCGACCGACCTGTCGAGCGGCCCGAGCTGCGCCCCGCCAAGGGAATCCACCTGGTGATTCCGCGCGCGCGCCTGCCCGTGGAGTGCGCGGTGCTCATCGAGGCCAGCGACGGTCGCTACGTCTTTGTCTCGCCCTGGGAGGAGGTGTTGCTCGTCGGCACCACGGACGACTTCAGTGACGAGATCGACGGGCCGGCCGTGCGCATCGAAGAGGTGCATTACCTGCTCTCGGCCGTGAACGCGGCCTTTCCGCGCGTGTGCCTCACCACCAACGACCTGCGATCGGTCTTCGCCGGCGTGCGTCCCCTGGCGGCGTCGCCCAGCGAGGAGCGACCGCCGAGCTCGGTCTCCCGGGAGGACCGGATCTATCGCGACCCGAGCGGTCTCATCTCCGTTGCCGGCGGCAAGCTCACCACCTACCGCGCCATGGGGGAGCGCATCGTCGATCTGGCGCTGGAAGAGCTTCCGGCCGCGCGGCGTGGGGGGCTGGGTCCGAGCCGCACCGCGGAGCTCCCCTTGCGCGACGACGGATTCGATCCCATCGAGCTCGAGTCTGCGCTCGCAGAACGCTTCGCTGTGGCGGGCTGGCGGGCCGAGTATCTGGTGCGCACTTACGGCGCCGACGCGCTCACGCTCTTCGAGGAGGCGAGCGCCGAGCTCCACGAGCCCGTGGGCGCCTCGCGCTACAGCTACGCGGAGATCCCCTGGGCCTTCCGCAGCGAGTGCCCGGCCAGCCTCTGCGACCTGCTCGAGCGCCGGCTTCGCATGGTGATCTTCGCCGAAGGGCAGGGTCTGCTGCAGCTCGATCGCATCGCCGAGGTGGCCGCTGCGGCGGCGGGCTGGGATCGGGCCCGGGCCCGGGCCGAGGCAGACGCCTACCGGGAAGCGGTGGGGAGCAGCTACCAGATCGTGTCCAACGCGTGCGATGGAGCTCGCAAGGCCACTCGTCGCAGCGCGGCCTGAGCGCCGCACCCGAAGTGGCCGCACGCGGACCGGGATTCGCTCCAGCGTCGCCTTGAGAGCGCCGGTCGCGTCGCCTCGCGCTGCCGACCTCGCCGGTATACTGCGGCACATGCCGGCCCAGACCCTCGTGATCTCGAACCCCGCGAGCCGCAGCGGGGCCACCGGACGGCGTTGGGGCGAGGTCGAGGCACGACTGCGCGCAGCACTCGGGGAGCTCGCGGTGGAGCGGACCCGCGGCCCACGCGATGGGGAGCGGATCGCGCGGGAGGCCGCCCAATCCGGCGCGCGGCGAATCGTGGTGGCCGGGGGCGACGGCACCGCGAACGAGGTGGTGAGCGGCCTGCTGGCGGCCGACCTCGCGAGCAAGGTGGAGGTAGGCCTGCTTCCCCTCGGCACCGGCGGCGACTTCCTGCGTACGCTGGGCATCCCGCGCACCCTCGACGCCGCAATCGCGGCGCTGCGCCTGGGCAAGACGCGGTGTGTGGACGCGGGTCGTCTCCGCTACCGGGATCGCGCAGGCGAAGAGCGCGTCGGCTACTTCCTCAACGTGACCAGCTTCGGGATCAGCGGTCTCGTCGACGTGCTCGTCAATCAGGCCCCCAAGTTCCTGGGTGGCCGAGTCTCCTTCTTCATCGGAACGCTGCGCGGCATCGTGCGCTATCGAGCCGAGGAGGTCGCGATCCGGGTCGACGGCGAGCTCGTCCACGAGGGCCCGCTCGCTCTCGCTGCGGCGGCCAACGGCCGTTACTTCGGCGGAGGGATGCAGATCGCGCCAGAGGCGCGGCTCGACGACGGGCAGCTCGATGTGGTCGTGGTGGGCGGCGCGTCCAAGGCCAGGCTACTTGCCCGATTTCCTTCCCTGTATCGCGGCACCCATCTGCGTCATCCCGAGGCGTCCTGGTGTCGCGGAACCTGCATCGAGGCCAGCGCGGCGCCCGGCCGGGTCTGGCTGGACGTCGACGGGGATCCCCTGGGAACCTTGCCGGTGACCCTCGAAGTCCTGCCCCGGGCGCTCACGCTCTTCGGCGTGGAGAGTGTGGAGGGCGTGGAGGGTGCGGAGGCTGCGGAGCGCGACTGAGTCTGTGCGGCGCCTCGAGCCCACGCCGCCTGTCTCACCCGACCCCGCCCGGCTGGGCCTTGCCGATGGCCTCGAGCTGTGACTGCAGGCTGCGCCCTTCCAGCGCTTCCACCCCGAGCTGTGCGAAGAGCTCGATGCGGCGCTCGACGACGACGTAGGCGCGGCGAAAGGCCCGACGTCGCTCTTCGGGAGGACCTTCCAAGGCGGCAGGATCCTGCAGGCCCCAATGGGCGGTCACCGGCTGCCCCGGCCAGAGCGGGCAGGCCTCACCGGCCGCGTCGTCGCAGACCGTGAAGACGAAATCGAGCTGCGGGGCTTCGGGAGCGGCGAACTCCTCCCAGCTCTTGCTGCGCAGGCTCGACAGCTCGTAGCCGCGCTCGCCGAGAACTTCGAGCGCCATGGGGTTGACCTCTCCCGTCGGATGGCTGCCGGCGCTGAAGGCGCGGAAGCGTCCCTCGCCGATGCGATTCAGGATCGCCTCGGCGAGGATGCTGCGGGCGGAGTTGCCCGTACACAGGAAGAGGGTGTTGTAGACCTTGTCGGGCAATGGGCTGCCCCCTTTCTGCTCGGGGTCGGGGCTGTCAGGAGGGGCAGCGGCTGGCGTGGTCGCGCAGCCGCTCGCGATCGCGGGAGAGCTCGTCGAGCTCGCCCAGGCAGGAGCGTACGCAGCCCAGCAGCGCGCGCTGGAGCGGGGAGGAAGCCTCGGCGATCGAGTAGTACTTCCACTTGCCCTCCCGCCGCACCTCCACGAGGCCGACCCGCCGCAGGGTGGCGAGGTGACGCGAGACCTTCGGCTGGATCTCCCCGAGCACCTCGCACAGATCGCAGACGCAGAGCTCACCGGCGGCGAGCAGATTGAGGATGCGCAGCCGGGTCTCGTCCGCGAATGCGCTGAAGAGGCTCGTGGGCTCGGGAAGCGAATTGGTGGCAGCCACAGTCATATATGGGTTATCGTATATGACAGACGCCCGGGGTCAAGGGCGAGATCGAGGGAGAGCGCTCGGACTTTGCGGCCCGGGTCGCGCGAGGAGGGATCGTGCCCGTACAAGGCGAGGTGGTGGCCAGCGGTAGCGAGCATGCGCCCTTGGGTGTCTTCGAGCGATATCTGAGCGTGTGGGTCGCCCTCTGCATCGCCGCTGGCATCGCGCTGGGTACGCTCTTCCCCCAGGCCTTCGTCTGGCTGGCGAGCCTCGAGCTGGCCCGGGTCAACCTGCTCGTGGCGCTGCTCATCTGGGTGATGATCTACCCGATGATGGTCAATGTGGACTTCTCCTCCCTGAGCCACATCGGAGATCGTCCCAAGGGCCTCGTCATCACCCTGGTGGTGAACTGGCTCGTCAAGCCCTTCAGCATGGCGGCGTTGGGCGTGCTCTTCTTCGAGGTCATCTTCGCCAGCTGGGTGAGTCCCGAAGACGCCAAGCAGTACATCGCGGGCATGATCCTGCTCGGCGCCGCGCCTTGCACAGCGATGGTCTTCGTGTGGAGCCAGCTCACGCGCGGTGACGCGACCTATACGCTGGTGCAGGTCTCGCTGAACGACCTCATCATGGTCTTCGCCTTCGCGCCCATCGTCGCACTCCTGCTGGGCGTGACCGACGTGCTGGTCCCCTGGTCCACGCTCCTGCTCTCGGTGCTGCTCTACGTCGTGATTCCCCTGGCGGCGGGCTACCTCACCCGGCGTTGGCTCAGCGCCGGTCCCCAGGGTGGCGAGGCAAGGGTCGAGGCCTTCACCCACCGGCTCAAGCCCTTCACGATCCTCGGTCTGCTCGCGACCGTGGTGCTGCTCTTCGCCTTTCAGGGGCCGCGCATCGTCGGCCAGCCCGGCCTGATCCTTCTGCTCGCCATTCCCCTGCTCATCCAGAGCTACGGGATCTTCGCCATTGCCTACAGCTGGGCCTGGGCCTGGAAGCTTCCCTTCTCCATCGCGGCGCCGGCGGCCATGATCGGCACCTCCAACTTCTTCGAGCTCGCAGTCGCTGTGGCGATCAGCCTCTTCGGCCTCGACAGCGGCGCGGCGCTGACCACGGTGGTGGGCGTATTGGTCGAGGTGCCCGTGATGCTGTCGCTGGTCGCCTTCGCAAATCGGACCCGCGGCGCGTTCAGCGCTGCTGCGACGCCGGTGGGTGTCGCCTCGTAGGGGAGGCAGGCGGAGCGGTCGGGGCCCTCGGGAAGTCGATGGCAATTCGGCGAATGGCACTTCCGATCGGTCGCGCTACGGTTCCGCTTCTCGCCCCGACGGAGACGACATGAGCGAAAACGACGACGACCTGCGGGCGGAGCTCGAACGACTGCGCGCCGAGAACGAGACCCTCAAGGCCCAGAAGAAGGAAGTCCTGCGGCTCCAGGTGAGCCAGAAGGGAGCGGTTTCCCTCTACGGCATCCGCCGATTTCCCGTCACCTTCTACGCCGACGAATGGGATCTGATTCTCGGCGAAGGCGAAGCCATCCGCGCCTTCGTCCAGGAAAACTCGGAGCAATTGAAGCGAAAGTAGCCGCGCTTCCCGGTCGCTTCATCGCTGTGATCTCGCCGCGTCGGGGGTGCGTGAAGCAGCTCCGGCCTTCTCCTTCGGTCGATCAGTCGATCAGGGGATCGTGGCCTCCCAGGTTCAGCGAGGCCGTGAGGCCGCCGTCGACCACGAGTGCCGCGCCGGTGATCGCCGAGGCGTCCTCACTGCACAGGAAGGCCACCACCGAGGCGATCTCCTCGGGGCGGATCACGCGCCCGATGGCGTGAAGCTCGGCCATCTCCTTGCGCGTACGCTTGGAGAAGGTGGCCATGACGTCGAACATGGGGGTGTCGACGATGCCCGGGCAGATGGAGTTGGCCCGGATGCCCTTGCGCCCGTATTCGATCGCGACGTTGCGGGTGAAGTTCACGACCCCCGCCTTGGCGGTGGTGTAGGGCGAGGCGAGCATCTCGCCTCCGAAGGCCTCGATGGAGGCCGTGTTGACGATGGAGCCGCCGCCCCGCTCCAGCATGGCGGGGATGGCGGAGCGGCAGCCGTAGAAGACCGCTGTCAGCATGATGCGGATGCTGCGGTCCCAGTCTTCGGGCGGGATGTCGGCCACCCAGCCGCCGCCGGACCAGGCCGCGTTGTTGTGCATGATGTCGAGGCCGCCGTGCTCCTCCACGGCCCTGGCGACGGCTGCCTCCACCTGGGAGAGCTCGCCGACGTCGCAGTGGACGAAGCTTGCCGCGGCACCGCTCTCCCGCAGCTCCGCGGCGAAGGTCTCGCCCCGCTCGTCGTCGATATCCGCGCAGACCACCGCGGCGCCCTCGCTCGCCAGCCGGCGTAGGGTCGCGGCCCCGATTCCCGACGCTCCACCGGTTACCAGCGCGACCTTTCCATCGAATCTGCCCATTTTCACTCTCCTTTGATCCGCTCGGCGCGGTCTGCGGCGAGCTCTAGATGTCCCGTGAGCGGGGCGGAGCGATGTGCGGCCACGGCTGCGCGGCTTCGAGCGCTGCAGCGATCGCGAACACCTTCAGGTCTTCGTAGCTTCGCCCGACGATCTGCAGCCCGATCGGGACACCGGCGGGATCGCGACCCGCGGGCAGCGTGATCACCGGGCACCGACCCGCTGGGTTGAAGACCTCGCTGAGGCAGACTTCACGCATGCCGTCGTAGTTCACCCCGTCGATCACGACAGGCTCGGCGCAGTAATCGACGCCGGCGCGGTAGGCAGGGATCGCCATCGTGGGGCAGAGCAGCGCATCGAAACGATCGAGAGTGTCACCCAGCCTGCGCGTGATCTCGCCCTCTGCAGCCAGGCCCTGCAAGAGCGTGGGAGCGTCGTCGAGAGACGCGAGCCACGTTCGGGTGTAGGGATTCGCGAGATCTTCCTTGCCCTCGATCATCTCAGCGACATAGGCGGCAAAGATGGCGGCGTAGTGGGCATTGCCCGCCGTGGCGAGCAGCGACCGCTCGATCCTGAGAGGGACCTCCTCGACCACCGCTCCCAGATCGCGAAGCACGTCGGCTGTGGTCCTGACGGCGGAGCGCACCGACTCCACCACCGGCCAATCCCCGAGATCTTGCGAAACGGCGATCCGAATCCCAGCGACGTCCCCGGTCGGGTGTCCGATGCGCAGGGCCGGGCGAAGACTGGCATGGTCGCGCGCGTCCGGGCCGACCAGCGTGTCCGCAAGAAGCGCCGCGTCGACGACCGTCCGTGCGAGAGGGCCGAGGTGGCACCAGTGGTCCAGCCCGTCCGGCGGCAGCTGCGGGATCCGACCGTAGGCGGGCTTGTACCCAACGACACCACAGCAAGAGGCGGGGACGCGGATCGACCCACCGATGTCCGACCCGGTGGCGAGTGGCGTCGTGCCTGCCGCGAGGGCCGCGGCGGAGCCCCCACTGGACCCGCCTACGTCGTACTCCAGGTTCCACGGATTGCGCGTGACGCCCCACAGCCTGGAGGAAGTCCAGAAGGTGATCGAGAACTCGGGTGTGAGCGTGCGCGCATGCACGATGGCTCCCGCGGCGAGTAGCCGCTCGACCATGGGCTCGTCGGCCTCGGCGATGTGATCCTGCAGCAAGAGGGAGCCGTTCGTGGTCCGCTTTCCGCCGATTTCGGCCTCGTCCTTGACGGCGACGGGAAGTCCCTCGAGCGGCCGCGGCACGCGGCTGCGGCTGGAGTACACAACCTCGGCCCGCCGCGCGGCCTGCAGCGCCTCTTCGAAGTACGTGTCACCGAAGGCATTGATCTCCGCTTCGACCGCCTCCGCGCGCCGGATGAGCGCTTCCAGATACTCCACGGGCGACAGCTCCCGGCCTTCGAATGCGGCGAGGACCTCCGTTGCGGAAAGCTCATGAAGTTCGAGCATGGTGCCGTCCTGTGGGTCGATCTGGGAATCGCCATGAATCCGTGGGCAGCGGCCCGGTGTCGAGTAGCGCCGCTGTCGCGAATTCGACCGAAGCGCTCATGCGAGAAGCATGGAAGTTCGGCCCTTCGATAGTACAACGAAGAGCGACCCCATGGATCGCTCGGAGGGCTAAGGCGCGCTGGGTCGCGCCCGACCCTCGCGAACGGCGACCTCGCGCATGCGCGCGAGCAGCTCCTGGCTTGGCTTGCCGTCCGCGGGAAGCCCCTCGGCGGCCTGGAAGGCCCGAATGGCTTTGCGCGAGGCTGGGCCCAACGAACCGTCGATGCCTCCGGTGTCGTAGCCGAGATCGTTCAGCGCTTCCTGGACCTCGAATTTGAAGCGCACCTGCTGGCGTTCGGCTTCGTAGCCGATGAATCCTTCGCCATAGGTCGCCGACGGCGGCAGCTCGCCCTGCGGCACCGGCCTCTCCGGATGGTCGCCGAGCAGCATGCCGTGGACGGCCCGGGCAAGGTCCCGGTGATCCGATGCGGAGTTCTTGCGAAGAACGTTCGAGAGCACCGCCACCATGTAGAAGAGGCGATCTTGCCCGGCCGGAGTCTCGATGATCGCGACCGAGTTCATGTAGTTGCGCTTGTTGCCGTGGTACTTCTGGCAAACGAAGCCCTCTTCCTTCTCACAGCTGTAGAGCGAACCCGACTTGAAGTAGACGGCCGAGGGCCAGAGCGCACCGGAAGATCCGTAGCGGATGCGGGCCTCGGTGATGTACATGAGGCGCTTCAGCTCTCGGCTCGAGAACTCGTCGATCAGCTTGCCCTGCTCCATCTTGAGCATGAACCGCACGAACTCGCGAGGAGTGGCATAGCTCGAGGTGCCGGGCACCAGCTGCTTGCCGCGGTGTGTGAAGAAGCTCCCCTGTCGCAGCTCGTCTATGTTCAAGCCATTGCGAGTCACGGGGCTGGTGATGGCGTCCAGGAAGATCTCACTGAGCTTCTTCCTGGGGGTTTCCGCGTAGAACTGCGCCTCCTCCTCGGATGAAACCGGATAGCGCTTGCCGAAGTGACGGATCGAGATCAGCTGCTTCTCCAGCATCGCCGCCGCCGAGTTCGAACTCGGTGAGACCATCCAATCGAGATAGGTGTAGAGCGTCCCCTGGTCGCCGTCCGCAATGGGGCGGCGCTCGAGCGTCTGCGATTCCGGATCCCAGAAGCGAACGGTATGGTGGTCGTGATGGGCGAACTCGTCGGCAGTCACGACGGTGTTGCGCAGGATCCGTAGCCTTGCCTCGACATCGTCCGGGTAGATGTCGGCGAGCGCCTGAAAGATGCCGAGCGCGACGAGCAGCTTGCCGACGCTGCCGGGATTCTGGAGCTGATGCCCGTGGTACTCGGCATAACGTGGGGCCTCGGGGTCGGACAGGTCTAGCAGCGCGATGCCGTAGCGTTCGACGTCCGGACCGATCATCCGCTTCAGCTCGTCGGTGAGCACCGGATCGGGCGCGGGAAGCTCGAAATTCGGACGATCGAGCATGCGCAGGTCGACTTTCGCGAGCGGGAGCAGCTCGCCCGAGGGCCGCTTCTTTCCGCGGAGCTGCCCCTCCTGCACCAGGCGCTGATGCTGCAGTCTGGCAATCCCCGTGCTCGGGTAGCCGTCGAGCGGGTACGCTCCTGCCGGGGCCGCGAGCATGGCAAGACACAAGGCTAGGGTGACGGTGTCGCGCATGTGCCAGATTCTAACAGCAGGGAAGCGATATCGTCTCGGCTTTCCGCGAGCACGGCCGCTACGGATGAGCTGCAGCCCCGCCGTGAGGGTATTTCCCAATACGCCGATCCGCTTGCCAGAACTGGTTATCGGACATGATGGGTTCGCAGAAGGGGTAAGTCCTTCTTTTTGCTTCTTCAGTCCACGAGGTCGACGTTGAGGCCGCCCGCCGCCAGCGACACCCTGGCGCCCTTCGACTTCGCCTTGAGGTGCATCACGACTCCATTGCTGTTCTGCAAGGCCACCGCGGCAACGCCCTTGCCCAGCGTGGCGGCCGCCGCGCCAGTCGCGTAGGTGCCGGCAAAATCCTTGGGGTCCATGAGCCTGTACACCTCTCCGGAGAGAGTGGCCTTCGAAACGCCGAGATCCACCAGTGTCAACCCGCCCACCTTGAACTTGTGCACCGATCCATCGTACATCTTCATGGTACCGTGGCCCCACTGGACGCCGACACCGACAGCGATTCCCTTGGTTTCGATTTCCACCGTCCCCGACACCTTCGGCGCCGGCTCGACCTTGATCGCGAAGAGCGTCACGTACCGCGCGAGCACCTCGTCTCCGGCATTCACGTTCGCGAGGTTCACGTCATCCGCCACCTTCAGAACGACTATGGCCTCCGGTCCCTCGAGCGTCACGATACGGTTCTTCTTGTCGACTGAGTCGACCACCGCAAGGACATCGGTAATCTCGGTCACCGTCCCTTCGGGTCTCTCGCCAGCCTTGAAACCTTCCACCTCGACGATGTCTTCACGCGCAGTGAGCCCCGTCGCCTTCGGCCCGACCGCGATGGCGAAACCCTCGAAGTAGTCCATCAGAACCACGTCGCCCTTCTTGACCTGCGGAAGGTTGACCATGCTCTCTCCCGCGGTGAAGGTCGTCAGGTTCCCCTCCGGGTCCCGCAGCGTCACCTTCCGGGTCTCATAGTTGATGTCCTGGACGGTGGCGACCGCAGTGGCCGCGCCAACGATCACGCGGGCAGGCTTGTCGCCGTGCGAATCCGCCAGGGTGGTGAGCGGCGCGGAGAGCACCATCAGACAGCAGACGAGCAGGGGGATACTTCGTTTCATGGTCTTACTCCTCTCGAGCGACTAGATGTTGGATAAGCGAATCGGAGCTTCGTAGGATCGCGGCTTGGCAACTTCGCCGTTTCCCAGGAGACTCGTGGAGCCAGCCCCTTTGCGAACCGTTGGGTTGAAGCATCCCGGTGGATCGAGGGGCCCGTTGACTAGCATGTCTGGCCCAAACTCTCCAAGTCCCAGCAATCTGGGGCCGCGCCACCCTCGCTGGCGCGCCGTCACGAGCCCCCCCGCCCCCGGCGGTTTCCCCGGAGGGTGTCGATATGGGGTGCCCTGGCTTCGCCGGAGGGAAAATGCTGGAATCCGCTGCCATCATCGTGACAGGAGAACGAGATGGCACGAAGAGGCTACCCGGCGTAGTTCCGCCGACGCAGTAGTGGAGCTAGTTGAGGGCGGCAGGCAGGTCAGCAGCTCTCTTGTATCCGCAGGTGCGGTGATGGGGCGCCGGGCTGGCTCACGCTTCGCGCAGGATCTTCGCATGATGCGCGAAGTGGTCGCCCATGAAAGACGCGATGAAGTAGTAACTGTGGTCGTAGCCCGGCTGCATGCGGAGCTGAAGCTTGGTGCCGACTTCGTCGCAGGCCTCCTGGAAGAGCTGAGGCTTGAGCTGCTCCTCGAGGAATCCGTCGGCCTCGCCCTGATCAATCAAGATGGGCGCGGCGAAGCCGCTCTTCCGCACGAGCTCGCAAGCGTCGTGCTCCTTCCAACGCTCCCGGTCGGCACCGAGGTAGCCCGAGAAGGCCTTCTCTCCCCACGGACAGCGCGTCGGCGCCACGATGGGGGCGAAGGCCGAGACGGAGCGGTAGCGGTCAGGCAGGCGAAGCGCCGCGGTGAGCGCGCCGTGCCCGCCCATCGAGTGGCCGAAGATGCCCATTCTGGTCGAGTCGACGGGAAAGCTCGACTCGATGATCTCGGGTAGCTCTTCGGTCACGTAGCTGTACATCCGGTAGTGGTCCGCCCAGGGCGGCTCCGTCGCGTCTACGTAGAAGCCGGCTCCGCTGCCGAAGTCCCAGCTCTCGTGCTCTCCAGGCAGATCGAGGCCGCGCGGACTCGTGTCCGGCGCGACCACCACGATGCCGTGCTCGGCGGCGTACCGCTGCGCACCGGCCTTGGTGGTGAAATTATCCTCGCTGCAGGTGAGACCAGAGAGGTAATAGAGAACCGGAGCCGGTCCCTTCTCGGCCTGCGGCGGCCGAAACACGGAGAAGCGCATGGGGGTCCCCGTGCTCTTCGACGGGTGCGCGTAGACCCCCTGGACCCCGCCGAAGCTCTTCGTTTCGCTGACGATCTCCATGCTCGCCTCCGTGGCCCGGAGAGTCGCGGCAGATCTTCCGCGGAGCCCGAGCCGGGCCGAGGATACTCGAAATGGCGGCCGGCCTGCGAGAGGAAGCGCCGGGCTCGGCCCACGGGCATTGAGGGGCCGGCCCGTCGACCGCTAGAATCGTCCGAAGCGGATCAGAGCGTGCCCAGCAAAGGGGAAAGAGCATGGCGAATGCGAAGCAGACCACCTTCACGGCGATGCGCGATGGGACCCGCGAGGACTATCAGCGCATCGGGCAGCACGCTCTCGAGTTCGGCCGGAGGCTGCCGGACCGGGTCCTCACCCACCTCTCGCTCCTGGCCGGCGACACGGGGGGCTATGCGGTCGATCGCCTCACTCACAGCCTGCAGACCGCGACCCGGGCCCAGAACGACGGCCGCGACGAGGAATACGTGGTCTGCGCGCTCCTCCACGACATCGGGGACACCCTCGCCACCGCGAACCACGCGGATCTCGCGGCCACGATCCTCGAGCCCTTCGTGAGCGAGAAGAACCACTGGATCGTGAAGCAGCACGCGATCTTCCAGGGCTACTACTTCTTCCACCACCTCGGGCTCGACCGCGACATGCGTGAGCGCTTCCGCGACCACGAGTGGTTCCGCGACTGCGCGGAGTTCTGCGAGAAGTACGACCAGAACAGCTTCGATCCGGAGTACGAGACGCTGCCCCTCGAAGCCTTCGAGCCCGCGGTCCACAGGGTCTTCGCCGCTCCCCGCAAGTCGATCTACGTGCCCGTGGAGTGCTGAGGCGAGGCCGGGGCTTCTCCCGCCGGTCCTGGTAAGCTCCCCCAGTGCCCCCTTCCCAGCCCATCGTCGAGCTCCGCGAAGTCAGCAAGCGCTTCGGCGACAGAGAAGCGGTCTGCGCCGTGGATCTCGTGGTGTTCGAGGGCGAGTGCTTCGGGCTCCTCGGGCCCAACGGCGCCGGAAAGACCACCACACTGCGCATGGTCTACGGCGTGGCGCGGCCCAGCGCCGGCGCGATTCGCGTCTTCGGCATCGATGTCGCCGAGCGGCCGAGGGAGGTTCGCGCGCGCCTGGGCGTAACCCTCCAGGAGAACGTCCTCATCGAGGCGCTCAGCAGCGAGGAGAATCTGCGCATCTTCGGCCGCTACCACCTGCTCGGCGAGCAAGCGATCACGGGGCGCATCGAGTGGCTCCTCGACTTTCTGGAGCTGCACTCCCACGCCCGGATGCCCGTGGCGACCCTCTCCGGGGGATTCAAGCGGCGCCTCGCCATCGCGATGTCGCTGATGAACGATCCCGAGCTGCTCATTCTCGACGAGCCCACCACGGGCCTCGATCCCGCCGTTCGCCTGGCCCTCTGGTCGCGGATCCGCGCCCTGCGCGAGGATGGCACCACGGTTCTCCTCACGACCCACTACATGGACGAAGCCGAGCGGCTGTGCGACCGGGTCGCGATCATGTGCGAGGGGCGGATCGTCGTCGAGGGCGCGCCCAGGTCGCTCATCGAGGAGCGGCTGGGGCGGGAGGCCGTCGAGCTCGATTGTGAGCCCGTCGAAGAGCAGGGGCTGCTGGATGGGTTGCCCCGGACGCTGCGACGAATGCGGGCGGGCAACCGGCTCATGCTCTACGCCGACGACGTCACGCCCGTGGTCGAGCGCGTCCACGCGGCCGACGGCGGCGACCGCCGCTTCCTGATCCAGCGCCCGGCGAATCTCGAGGACGTGTTCCTCTCCCTCACCGGGACCCAGCTCCTGGAGGGACCCTGATGGGACGCGCGCTGCGGCAGAATTCGACATGAGCGTTTCACTGGGACACGCGCTCTCGGTCTGGCGCCGCAACGGCACCATGTACAGCCGCACCTGGAAGTCCAACCTCCTGCCGAACTTCTTCGAGCCGGTCTTCTATCTGGCGGCGATCGGGGTCGGCGTCGGCTCCTACATCAACGAGATGGGCGGCAGCTCCTACGCGGCCTTCCTGGCGCCCGGACTGGTCTGCGTCGCTGCCATGAATGGGGCCAGCTTCGAGGTGACCTACAACGTCTACGTCCGCCTCGAATACGACAAAGCCTACGACGCCATGCTCACGACGCCGGTCTCGGCGGACGACATCCTGCTCGGCGAGATCCTCTGGGCCCTGACCCGGGTGTGTATCTACGGCGGGGCCTTCTACCTCGTCACCATCCTCTTCGGCCTGGCGCCCTTGCCCCATTCTCTGGGCGTCCTCTTCGTCATCCCTCTCACCGGCCTGCTCTTCGCCGCCATAGGGCTCAATTTTTCGCTGCGCGTTCCCTCCATCGAACTCTTCAGCTTCTACTTCACTCTCTTTCTCACACCCCTCTTCCTCTTCTCGGACGTCTTCTTCCCCATTCAGGAGCGGCTCCCGGGTGTCCTGCAGTGGGTCGCCGAAGTCCTGCCCCTGCTGCACCCCGTGCGCCTGGCTCGCAGCATCTTCCGCGGCGAGCTGGGATGGCTGGCGCTCTGGGACGTCGCCTACATCGTGGGCGTGTCGGCTCTGCTCCTGCGGTGGGCGCGCAAGAGCGTGCGGCAGCGGCTGGTGGGGTAGGGCTCAGCCGCCGTCACCTTCGCCTTCGCCCTCGCCCTCGCCCTCGCCCTCGCGCAAGCGCTCCAGCGCGACCGGGATCGCTCCCATCCGGGGGATGCCGGTGATGGAGTCGTACTCTGCCTCGCTGCTGACGAGGCGTCCCGTGTTGCTGCCGATCTCGCGGAAGCGCGCTTCGTCTTCCTCGGTGGGGAGGCCGCCGAAGGCGTGGGTCATGGAGACGAGGCCGCGGCGCAAGGTGGCGTCGCTCTCGACCAGGGCGGGGATGCTGTCGTGGGCGGAGTGGATGCGCACCGCATCGCCGCTCTCGAGGCCGAGCTCGTTGAGATCGTCCGGGTGCAGGAAGGCCGGGTTGTGGGGACGCCTGGCGCTGAGCTTGGCGATGCTGCGGCCCGACGAGTTGAGGAAGTCGTTGTGGCGCCGGGGAATGAGCCGGAAGGGACGGCGCGCATCACCCCACGCGCTCGCGTAGTCCTCCCGGTGTACCTCGTCGAGCTCGCGCAGCATGTCGGGGTGGCCGGCTGCGAAGCGCACCTCGCAGTCCGGATCGCGCGGCTCTACCCGGGGCGCCACCTCCTCGAAAATGTGGCCGTGGGGGTGCTGCTTGACCTCGTCGAGGGGAATGCGCGAGCCCTCGCACAGGGCGGCGTGGAGATCCTCGCTGCTGGGCTTGTTCTCCATGTCGAGGGGAATGAGTCGGGGCGGGCTCTCGATGTGGCGTCCCCAGCCGTAGAAGCCCACGAGCTGGGGCGTGAGCTCCATGCGCTGGCTGAGCCCGTAGAAGAACTCCCACTCCTCGACGAGGTCCGAGCCTGCGGGCGGGTCGACGGCCTTGTCGGCGTACTGGGCGTAGGGCTTGGAGTGGCCGATGCTGTGGCCGAAGTACTTGAGCATCTCGGCCGGCAGGGTCATGCCCGGCGTCTCCAGGGTGAGCTTCGGCGCGATCACATAGTGGGCGAGCCGCGCGGTCGCGGACATCTCGATGTCGATGCTGACCAGCAGCTCGAGCTCCTGCAGCGCCGCGAAGGCCTTGCGTTGGTCGGGCCAGGCCATCATGGGATTGCCGCCAAGGCACAAGAGGGCCTTCACCTGTCCTTCACCGGGAAGCAGGATCTCGTCGGCGAGGGCTGCCGTGGGGAGGCCCGCCGCCGTGTCGGTGAGGCCGCGCACGCGGAGCTTCTCGCCCTTGCCCCAGGCCCGGTAGGGCGCGTGGGGCTGGGCCTTCGCGGTGAAGGGCGGGAGCATGACGTTGGCCCGGAGCACGGGGTCGCCTGCCCGGGACCAGCGGCCGCAGATCGAGTTGAGGCAGAGCGAGAGATACTCGCTGAGGTTGCCATGGGGCGCGAAGTTCGGCCCGGTTCCCAGGCTGCAGCCGCCGCGGGCCGCCTTGCCGAAGACCCGCGCCGCCTCGACGAGCTGCTCGCGCGGGACGTCGGCCCGCCGAGCCACGTACTCGGGCGTGAAGGGGCGCACGGCCTCCGAGAGCTCCGCGAAGCCCTCGACGTTCACATCCGTGAAGTCGTGGTCGTAGAGTTCTTCGGCGATGATGACGTGGAGCAGGCCCGCGAGCAGGGTCGGGTCTTCGCCCGGCCGCGGCTGCAGGTGGATGTGGGCGCGCTTGCTGGTCTCGCTGCGGCGCGGATCGACGACGATCAGCTTCATGCCGCGCCCCACCGCGTCCTTGAGCCGCTGGGCGGGATTCTGGTTGGGGACGCCCGCGGACTTGGAGATGACCGGATTGAGTCCGACGAGTAGCCAGGTGTCGGCGGTCCTGAAGTCCTGCTCTCCGGCCTGCCAGGCGCCATGGAGCGCCGCTGCGATCTGCTTTCCGGGCTGGTCGATGGTGTTGGAGGTAAAGAACATGGGCGAGCCGACGGCGCGCAGCCACGCGTTGGCAAGACCCGGCGCCGGCGCATAGGGGAGCGAGTTGGTTCCGACATAGAGCGCCACCGAGCGGGGACCGTGACGCTCGATGATGTCGCTCAGCGCAGCGGCCACCTCGTCCATGGCCCGATCGCTCGCGATGGCGCGGTGCGCCCCGTCCTCGCCGCGCTTCTGACTGTGGAGCAGGCGCAGCGGGTTGGCGTGCTGCTCGGGCAGGGCGCGGCCCTTCGGACAGCTGTAGCCGAGGTAGAGAGGATTGTCGGGGTCGCCGGTCACCTTGGTGACGGCGCCGTCTTCGACGGTCACCAGGACGCCGCAGTGGGCGGGACAGAAACGGCAGATGCTCGGGTGGGTCTCGCTCATGGGGCCTCCCGGTGTCCGGCGCGTGCGCCGACCCCAGGATAACCCAGGCGCTCGGGTTCCCTACATCTCTTCCGAGAGGTCGTAGGTGGCGACCCGCTCGCTGCGCTCGGCGAGGTACTGCAGGGTGTGATCGCCGAGTCCGATTCGGTCGCCGTGCTTGAGATCGGCGGCCACGACCTGGCTGCCGTTTACCGAAGTTCCGTTGGTGCTCCCCATGTCGCGCACCCGGTAGCCCTCCGGTGTGATCTCGAGGGCCGCGTGCTGCTTCGACATGGCGGAGTCGTCGAAGCAGATGTCAGCATCCGGGCCGCGGCCGAGGGTGACCTGGTCGCGGTCGAGGACGTGCTCGGTGCCCGACTCCGGGCCCTGCACGACGACGAGGGTCACGCGAAAGCGCTTGAGAAAGATCTGCCCCTTGAGCTCGCTGCGGTTGATCTTGCGCGTATGGCCGTCTTGCATGGGCTGAGATCTCCTCCGTTCTGCCGGATCCTGGTGCGGGCAATAGCCCTTCTGGGAATCATCGGTGCTCGCGCGAATCCGCTTGAGGGAGCGCCCGGGCCCTGCGCTGCCGCCGGTGGCCTCTGCAGCACGCAGGATCGGGCGCAGGGCGCTGCGCACGCTGGAGAATTCGAGTTTTTGCCCCGGCGCCGGGCGGTGGGTGGGCCGGCGGACGCCGTGTTACTCTGCAGCCGCTCGAGCCGGAGACCTCATGACCAAGCTCCTCTTCATCGCATTCGGGGGCGCTGCCGGGGCGGTGCTTCGTTACGTCGTCGCCGTGCAGGGCCAGCGCCTCAGCCAGAGCGTCTTCCCCTTCGGCACCCTGACGGTGAACGTCCTCGGCTGCCTGCTCATCGGCTTGCTCGGGACCCTGTTCGCGGGTCCGGTGATCGTGCGCGAGGAGTACCGCTTCGCGTTGCTGGTGGGCTTTCTCGGCGGCTTCACGACTTTTTCGACCTTCGGCTTCGAGACGCTCGCCCTCGTCTCCGACCGCGAGTGGTGGCTGGCCTCCGCGAACGTGCTGGCGAGCAACGTCCTGGGTCTTGGCGCGGTCTGGGTCGGAAACCGCCTCGCGCTGCTGTGGCAGGGAGTGTGACACCGTGATGATTCCCAAAGACGCCTATCTCCTGCGGATCCACCTGGGCGAGAGCGACCGCTGGCACGGAAAGCCCCTCTACGAGGCCATCGTCCAGCAAGCGCGCAAGGATCACCTGGCCGGTGCCACGGTGCTGAAGGGCTCCATGGGCTTCGGCGCGGCGAGCCGGATCCACACTGCAAAGGTCCTCGCCCTTTCCGAGGATCTCCCGGTGGTGGTAGAGATCATCGACAGCAAGGAGAAGATCGACGAGTTCCTCCCCCACCTCGACGAAATGGTGCTCGACGGCCTCGTGACCCTCGAGCGCGTGCAGGTGCTCAAGTATCACGCCAAGAGCGGCAAGCGGGGAGACTGAGGCTGCGCGGCGCAGGGGCATTGCCGCCCGGCGGACGTGATATGCTGGCGTGGTGCTCACCGGGATCGATCGCATCGTGATTGCGGTCGAGGAGCTCGACCGGGCTTCTCGGCACTACGCAGCAATGCTGGGCCGCAGCCCCGCCTGGCTCGGCGAGCAGCCCGCGGCCGGAACTCTCAACGCGCTCTTTCCCCTGGAGAACACCACCCTCGAGCTGCTCGCTCCCGCGCGCGAGGGAGTGGCGGCCGAGGCCCTCGAGGCTCAGCTCGGCGATCGAGGGGAGGGTCTCTTTTCCATCTGCTTTGCGACCGGTGATGTCGAGTCGGCCGCCAAGGAGTTGCAGCAGCGCGGCCTCTCTCCTTCTTCCCCAGCTGCGGCGCTCTCCCCGGCAGCCGTGCTGGATCGCGATCTGCCCTCCGGCGCCTTTCGCCGCTCGCTGGATCTGCAGCTCCCCGAGGCGCAGACGGGCGGTATCCGGCTCCGGGTGAGTCAGGCCCTCTCGGCGCCGGAGGAGATGCCGCCCTCCCTCGTCCAGGGCGACCCGGCCGGCGCCGTGAACGCCCTCGATCACGTGGTGATCATCAGCGAGCAGCCCGAGCGAGCGCGAGAGCTCTACGGCGAGAAGCTCGGGATCCGACTCGCTTTGGACAAGCGCTTCGAGGAGCGGGGCATGCGCCTCCTCTTCTTCCGCCTCGGCGGCGCGACCCTCGAACTCGGCGCGCGCCTCGCGCAGGAGGACGCCGCGGCCCAGCCGCCGGCCGAGGCCGACCTGCTCTGGGGGATCGCCTATGACGTGCCCGATGCCGACGCGGCGCATGGGCGCGCTGGGGCGGCTGGGGTCGAAGTGTCCGGCGTTCGCTCCGGTCGAAAGCCCGGAACCCGGGTATGCACGGTCAAGAGTCACACCCACGGCGTCGCGACCCTCTTGATCGGGCCCGACGCGTCGGGATCCTGAACTTCGAATCCGATACTCGAGGAGGTGCCCTCATGGCGAATCGCAAGGACCGCAACGCCACCGACCCTATCAGCGCCACCGACCCTATCAACGCCACCGACCCTGCCAGCAGCGTCGGCGACGCCGCTGGCCGTGATCGAAAGACAGCGGCGGATCGCTCCTTCGCCCACCTCGTATCGCGTCGCGAGCTGCTCCTGGGCGCCGCCGCCGGCTTCGGGGCTCTGGCCTTCCCCGCGCGAATCATGGCTGCGGAAGCCGCCTTCGAGCTTCCCGAAGTCACTCGGGCGGCACTCTCGGGAAGTCCCCTCGTCTACGTCTCGCCCCTGCACCCTGACGGCAAGGAGAGCCGCTGCCACGGCGAGGTCTGGTATTTCGTGGACGGGAAAGACGTGGTGATCGTGACGGGGGCCGAACGCTGGAAGGCGGAGGCCGTGCGCTCGGGCCGCGACCGTGCGCGCATCTGGGTGGGGGACTTCGGGCGGGGCAAGAAGGTCGGCGATCGCTATCGCGCGGGCCCGACCTTCGTCACCAGGGCCAGCATCGACAAGGACCCCGCGGCCTTTCGGCGCCTCATGAAGGCCTTCGCGGGACGCTACCCCGACGAGTGGGGCAAGTGGGAGCCCCGCTTCGAGAAGGGCCACGCCGACGGAACCCGCGTGCTGATCCGCTACTCCCCGATCGCGGGCTAGGTGCAGCTCACCCCGCGGCCGTGAGCTTCGGCGCACACCCCGCCGTCAGATGCCCCGCGCTCACCAGCCAGCGCAGCGCATCGGTGTAGGTCTCCAGCGGATCCCGAAAGCGTATTCCCAGCTCCGCCAGCTCGGGTGAGTCCTGGATGGGTGGCATCTGGGTCGCGAAGCACATGCCCTCGTAGGTGAGGGGGAGCTCGAAGGTGACCACGCGCTTCGCGAGGTCGCCCACACGACCGGCGGCGCGCATGAGCCAGCCCGGCCCGGGAAGCCGGCGAACGCGATGGCCCGTAATGGAGTCGAGGAGGTCGCCCAGCTGTGGCCACGCGAGGAAGTGGCCCGCGGCGATGAAGCCGCCCCTGCGGCCCTCTTCCAGCAGGCGCAGCTGTACGCCGGCGAGGTCGCGCACGTCGACGCTGAGGTAGCCGCCGGCGCTGCGCAGGATGCAGGTGTTGACGAAGGTGCCGATGCCCTTCATGGCCTCGCTGAGCGCCGGATCGTCGGGTCCCAGGATGGCGCTCGGGAAGACGGTGGTGATCGGAGCTCCGTCGCGCTGCAGGCGGCGCACGTAGAGCTCGGCATTGGCCTTCGAACGGGTGTAGGGGTTGCGGCTCTCTACGACGTCCGAGTTGGCCCTGATGTCGGTGGCGCGGGGATGGAAGAGTGCGCCGAGGCTCGAGAGGTAGAGGATGCGCTCGATGCCGCGCTCCGCGGCTCCGCCGATGACGAGCTCGGTGCCGCGTAGGTTCGAGCGAGTCACCTCGTCGGCGCGCTCCGAGCCCATGCTCACGAGAGCGGCCGTGTGAAGCACGGCCTCGCAGCCCTCCATGGCCTCTTCGACGCTGGCCTGCTCGGTCATGTCGCCGAGGACGAAGTCCTTGACCTCGAACTCGTGGGGCTCGAAGGTGCGGCGCAGCTTCTCCTCGTTGCGCACCAGCAGGCGCACGTCGTGGCCAGCGCGCACCAGAGCCGCCGTTGCGTGGGAGCCTGCGAAGCCGGTCCCGCCGGTCACCATCACGCGCATGGCCGGACTCCAGGGCTTGGGAAAGGGCGGGCTCCGGGAAGAACGTTCATGCCAGGGGGCCTGCCGCGCTCGTCGCCACGGTTATGAGCCGGTCGCCGGCTCCGGCATCGCGGATCTCGACCCGCAGACGTGCACCGGAGTCGTCCTGTCGCAGCAGACGTGCGCTCGTGCGCAGGGGTCCCTGCCGGCCCAGGCTGAGGAAGTGCACGGTGAAGTCCGTCGTGATCCACTCCTCTCCGGCCGCGCTGTTCACAGCGCTCTCGCTGGCGAGATCGACCAGCGTGGCAAGGGCTCCGCCCTGGGCTGCGCCGAGGGAGTTGCCATTGTAGGCAGAGATCGTGAGCTCCACCTCCCCGCGCGCGGCGTCGAGCACCCGGGCGCCGATGCTCTCCGCGAAAGGGGCCGTCAGCCCGGAGTCGGGCAGGGCGAAGCTGGTGGGGGCTTCGCGCTCCCAATTGTCGACGGTCTGGATGGGACCGCGCGCCGGCAGCAGCGAGAAGGCGACGGTGGCGAGGCCGAGGGGGCGCGGCTGGGCGCCGTCCAGGCTCTGGAGATCGACCTCGACCACCACCCTGGAGCGGCTGCGCCGCAGTACGCTGGGGCGTGCGTTGACGACGCCCTCGCCGACGCGTCGCCCGAGCTGCAGCGAGAGGCTCGTGGTCGCGACCCAGCTCGGTCGCCCGGCCCGCGCCGCGCACTCGCCAGCGCACACGTCGGCGAGGGTCGCGAGAACCCCGGCGCGCAGGGCGCCGCTCCGGCCGCAGAGCTCGGGCACCACGTCCAGACTGGCGCAGATCGCGTCCCCCGCACGCTCGATACGGATTCCCAGGTCGCGCAGCATGTGACGCGGGGGCGGATAGTCCTGGGGCAGCTCGATGGCGCCCTCTCCGGTCCGGCTCATGGAGTCTTGCTCCCTCCCTCGTCCCGCAGTCTAGTGAACCGCGAAGCTCGCGCTTGGTAGATAGGCGGTGGGCCTCCTCGAGCAGACCGGCTGCCTCGCTCCAGCAGACGCCGGCGCCAGATCTGTCCGAGTCGAAATAGGTAGGCAGGGGCGCCCCCAATCGGCGGGCCAGGCTTGCTCGCGAGGTCGCACAGTGTGGGTATAATGGCCGCGCCATTGATCAAGAACCTGCCCCGGTAGAGACTCGGGGCGGAATCGGTGGCGTGACGAAGGCCTGACCCAGGCCACGAGGAGGTTGGAGGAGAGCAATGGAGATTATTACGTCGATGGCGGGCTGGGAGTTCCTTTTCCGGTACATGCATTTCCTCGCCGGAGTCTGCTGGATCGGCATTCTCTGGTACTTCAACTTCGTTCAGACGCCCTTCTTCGGCAGCGAGCTCGGCGGCCAGGCGAAGGGCGCCATGACCCGCGGCCTGGTCCCCAATGCGCTCTGGTGGTTCCGCTGGGGCGCCATGTTCACCTTCATCTCGGGTGTTCTGATCCTGCTGATGAAGCTCCACGGTGGCGTTGGCCTGGGCGACGGCTACATGACCCGGATCCTGACCGGCGCCCTCATGGGCACCTTCATGTGGGCCAACGTGTGGTTCGTCATCTGGCCGGCCCAGAAGGTCGTCATCGCCAACGCGGAGACCGTGGCGGCCGGCGGTGAGGCCAACCCTGCGGCGGCGGCGGCGGGCGGCCGGGCGGGAATGGCCTCTCGGACCAACACCCTCTTCTCGATCCCCATGCTCTTCTTCATGGGCTCGGCGAGCCACCTGCCGACCTTCAACAACGGCAGCAACGATGCCCTCTACTGGGTCATTGCCGGCGCGATCATCCTCTTCGGTGAGGCCCAGGCGCTGATCGGCCCCGGGGCTCCGACCCAGAAGCCGCTCACCAGCGTGTCGGGCACCATCCACGCGGGCCTGGCCCTGACCGTGGTGCTCTACCTGGTCGGCGCCATCGTCAACTAGCGCGTGCCGCAGCGCGGATGGCGCTTGCGCGGCTGAACCGGGCCGTGAGCAAGACACAGAAGGGGGCGGGGAGCTCGAGGCTCTCCGCCCCCTTCTTCTTTCCGGACGATCTTCCCGGACGATCGAGCTTTCTCAGCGCGTCATTGGGCGAGGAAGACCGCCAGCGCGTCGATGTCGTTCTCGAGATGGGGCAGGGCGACCATCTGGGTGGTATCACGCTTTGGCGTGTATCCCTCGGGATAGCGAGCGTGGAGCACGCGCGCTTCGAGCAGCTCGCTGGAGGATCCGGCGAGCTCGGGGCCGAGGGCGCCGACCTGCTTGGGGTCGGGATTGTGGCAGGCGATGCAGTTCCCCATGTAAACGGCGCGTCCCCGTGCTGCGAGCTCTTCGTTGCTCGGCGGCGTCGCCTGCTCCGCGGGCTGCGTTGGCTTCGAGGGCTGCGACGGAGCGGGCGGCGTCGATGCCACCGGTGTAGGGGGCTCCTGGGCCTCACTGCAGGCGAGGGCTCCCGCGACGACCGCGCCGAGGGTTGCGCCGAGGCGGCTTCTCTTCATGGTGTCTTCTCCTTCGCGGTTCTTCGTAGTCTTTCGTGGTGCTGCGCCCGCGCGGGGGTAGGGCGGATGGGATACCGCGTTCGCCCCGCCCTCGCACGCCGGCGGCGCCTCAGAAGATCCAGTTCAGGCTCACGTACCCGTAGCGCCCGGGCTCGGGGATCTCCTGCCCGGGGCTGAGGTCGCCCGTCGCCTGCGCGGCGGGAATCGTGAGGTGGCGCGAGTATTCCTGGTCGAGGAGGTTTTCGACGCCAGCCTCGACTATGAGTCCCGGGAACACCTCGACGGAGCCGCGGACGTGGAGATTCTCCCATCCGGGGGTCTCGTTCTCCGGGAAGTCGGGATCGATGAGGTCCTGCTTCCGCACGAACTGTCCCCCGAACTGCACCCACCAGGGAGCCCGCGAGCTGTAGTCCTCCCAGCGCAGGGCGGCGCGGATCGCGAAGGGAGGCATCTGGGGCAGGTGGCCACCGCCGCTGAGATTGCGTCCCTCCACGTAGGAGAAGCTGAGCGGGAGCCGCAGGTGCTTGCCCCAGCGGGCCTTGATACTGGCCTCGATCCCCCAGGTCTGGGCCTCGATGTTCTCGTAGCCGCGAACGGGAAGGTCGTCATCGAAGGTGCCGACCTGGGTCGGCAGGATGTAGTCGGGGAACCAGCTGTAGAAGCCCAGCAGCGAGGTGTCGACGTATTCGCTCTTCCAGCCGATGCCCGCCTCGGACTCGACCCGCATCTCGGGATCCAGGGAGGGGTCTCCGATCGTGTACCCGCCTCGGGCCGGCGCGAAGGCGAAGTAGCGCTCGGTGCTGCTCGGCGCTCTGCTGATCACACCGGCGCCGGCGTGGGTGGTGAGATCGCCTCGGGGCTGCCACTCGAGAAGCAGGTTGCCCGAGCCGAGCGTATTCGTGCGATCGGTCTTCGCGGCGTCGGGGCCATAGTAGACGACGTAGGCCTCGCGCACGCTGAGGCCCGGGTCGGCGCTCGGCGCGTCGGCGGCCCGGGCGTCGGCGCGTACCACGTCGAGGCGTCCGCCGGCCCGCAGCGTCAGCTCGGGGGTGATGTCGAAGTCGATCTCTCCGTAGAAGCCCGCGGTCCATTGGTAGATGTCGGGCCACAAGAAATCGCGCAGCTGCATTCCGTTCATCACCATGGTGCGATCGCGGATGGCGTTTCGCTGCAGATGGTTGAAGTCGACGCCAGCCGCCAGGCCGATGTCGGCCGGCAGTCGCCAGTGGCTCTCGACAGCGCCGTAGCCCGTGTCGGCGTCTCCGTTGGTGACGGCCAACATGGTCAGCGAGGCGGGGCGTCTGGCATTGCTCATCTGGTGGTAGGCCGCGTTGTAGCCGCCGCGCACGATGAGCTGCTCGAGGGTCCCCTCCTCCCGGTCCAGGCGCCAGCCCAGGTTGCCGAGATAGCTGTCGCCCTCGGCGGCATCCATGGGCTGGGAGGGGAAGTCCGTGTCCCAGTAGCTGGTACCCACGAAGCCGCCGAAGATCCGGTGCCCCTCGGCGGGGCGGAAGCCCATGCTGACGTTGCCCCCGACGGCGTTGTTCTCGTTGGGGACCCGGGTTCCGTTCGCGGAGTGATAGGCGCCGCCGGTGCTGCCTTCGACGCCCATGTGAAGGTCGAAGCGGTCGCTGCCGCCCTGGCCGAGAGCGAGGCCCGAGAAGGCGTGGCGGTCGCCCTGATAGGTGGTGAGCACGCGTCCGCCCACCTCGATGCCGCTATCCGCCGGCCGCTCGAAGTCGGTGGAGATGTTCACGTGGCCGCCGGTGCCGCCCGGGCCGATGACCACCGAGGGCAGGCCCTTCACGACCTCGACCTTCTGGATTGCCGAAGGGCCGAAGAAGGTGGCGGGCGTGTCCATACGGCCGGGGCCGGCGCCCGAGACGGGCAGGCCCTGCACCTGGATCGGCACGCGCTCCCAGCCGAGGCCGCGCACCACCGGCTCTACGCCGTTGGCACCGCGCTTCACCCCCGAGAGGCCGGGGATCTCGGTGAGGCCTTCGCTCACGTTGCGCGCGCGTCCCGACTCGAAGGCCTCGGCGGGGATCGTCGCCGTGCGTTCGGCCGGCGGCGGATAGACGATGCGGATCTCGTCCATGACTTCGTCGCTGGGTCGCGCGGATACGCTCGGGGTGGTGTTGGGAGTGGCGCTGGGAACGGTGCTGGGAACGGCGCTGGGAGTGGTGCTGGGCGTCGCTTCGGGACTGGCAGCCTCGGCTGCGTCTGCGGGTTCGGCTGCGGTGTCGTGGTTCTCCGCGCTGGCCGGAG
>JAFDEK010000133.1 GCA_019310385.1 Deltaproteobacteria bacterium | reverse complement strand
AGGGGGGACGTTCTTTCGAGCTTCCGATGTGACGGCACGTCATAACGGAACATCGGAAGGAACGTCCCCTCGATTTGGCAGAGCTCGCCGCCGCGCTCGCAAGCTGCGATCGGAGCTCAGCTACCAGGAACGCTTGCCGGATCGATCAGCCCATGACGTCGCCAGCCGCTCCGCAACAGCCAGCTACCAGCGGGAGCCACTTCCCGGGGCCCCGCTCGGCTGGCCGGCAGCTGCCGCTTCCAGCCATCGAACCAGCGACCCGACGAGCACTCGTCCAGCCCCATCGGTGGCGCTTCGCCTTTGAACTCGCGCCAGTGCTTGCGCACGTTGAGCAGCACATAGCGAAGCGCATGTCGCACCTCTCGTGGCGTGCGCAGGATGTGCGCGTGATAGGCGCCCTCGAGAACTCGGCCCTTCACCGCGAAGATTCGCTGGACCGCATGCGCGATGCGCGTGCCGAGAGAACGCATTCCGCGGCTCAGGGCATCCTGATCTTCCGCTTCGACAATCAGATGCAGGTGATTGCGCTGAACGCTGTAGTGCACGAGCCGGAAGTCGCCTCGCTCGCAGGCCACCCCAAATGCCTTGCGAAGCGCCTGCACCAACCGCCGCTTGCGCAGGCTCGGAATCCCACTCCTGACGCGCAGCGTGACGTGCACCGGCAGGCCCCCCGCGAAGCGTTCTCTCTTCTGCTTCGGATCGCAGCGACGGCCCGAGGGCTTCCTGCCGGCTCCCGGTCGCGGCCCGCCGCGCCCGCTGCGCATCCGATGGTCCTCGAAGGTCTGCTGCTTCGTTGCTCTCGATACCATGGGCGAAAGGATACCGAAAATCAATCCAGATGCAACACCTAATTGCGTACACCTTGGGTGATCTCAGCTTCTTGTAATCAAGATGGTCGGCGACATCACCGCGTGTCCGAACCGCTTCTCACACACGCGTGGCATGTGAACCGCACTCAAGCGGCCCGCTTCCTTCCAACACGAGCAGGCCATCCTTGCCTCCCAGGCACGCCGGTCGGGCGACACCTTTCGCAACGCCCTCCACTCGATCAGCGTGGCAGATGCGCAGGCCGAGCTTCCGTTAAGGACCGTCCCCTCAAATTCCGTTCTTCGCTCGCGGCGGTTGAATGAGGGCGGCCGAGCCCGCGCGCTACCAGACTAGAAGATGCTTCCGCCGCGCTCGCGCGCGGCGTCAGTCCTCGTCTACGGCCATGCGGATCATGGAGCGCACCATGGCGCTGCGTTGGGCGCCGCCGAGGAGGATGCGGACGTCGTCGTAGAGGCTGGGGTCGTTGATGAGCAGGCCGAGCGTTCCCTCCCCCTGGTCCACCTTGGCGGCGATGCGCTTCATGCTCGCCACGGTGTCGAAGGCGTCGGCGACGACGTTCTCGTCGCCCACGGGATCGTAGATGAGGGAGTGAAGGATGCCGTCGCCTGCGCGGACCTCGGCCAGGATGCTCTCGAGATGGACCAGGGAGGTCTCGACGCTCGCGAGGCCGCCGCCGGTATTGTCGTCATAGATCAGGCTGTGGAGCAGGCCGCTACCCTGCTCGACCTCGACCACGATGTCGCTGGCCGCCGCGACCGCCGCCGCGGCCTTGGGGATCACGCCCTCCTGGCGCACGTCTCCCACCAGCAGGGTGAGGCCCCCGGCAAGGGTCGAGAGGGCGTCGAGGGCCCGGGTGCCCTTGGCCATGACCTCGCTGATGTTCATGGGGCTCACGGCCTCGATGCGGTCGCCGTCCTGCAGGATGCGGCCCTCGGGCGTCCCGATCTGCAGCTCGATGTAGCTGTCGCCCAGCACGCCGATGGTGCCGACCCGCGCCACCGAGTCGCTGCGGACCCGCTCCTGCACCTCGACGTCGAGCTCGAGCTCGACGCGGATGGGATGCTCGGAGCCCGGAGCGGTGAAGATCACCTGATCGACCCGTCCGATCTCCTTGCCGGCGAGCCAGACGGGAGCCCCGGGGAGCAGGCCCTGCACGTTGTCGAACTCTCCGACAATGCGGTAGCGCTCGGTGAAGATTCCCTTCTCCGAGGTGAGGGAGAGGATCCCCAGGCAGAGGGCGCTCAGGCTCACGATCACGAAGGCGCCAACGATCAGACTGAGGTGCCGGCTACTGTCCATGCCCTGCTCCTCTGCCCCTTCCCTCGCCGATCCCGGCCCGGCTTCCAGTCGCCGCCATTTCCCCGCCGCCGAGGAACTCTCGCACCGACGGATGATCCGAGCGGCGGAAGTCCTCGGGTTCGCCGCCCGTCACGATGCGGCCGCCGTCCAGCATCACCACCCGGTCGGAGACCGCGAAGCACAGCTCCAGCTCGTGGGTCACCACCACGGACGTAACGTCGAGACGCTCCTGCAGGTTGACGATCATTTCGCCGATCCGGCGCGAGTTGGCGGGGTCGAGGCCCGTCGTCGGCTCGTCGTAGAGGATCACCTTCGGCTCGAGGGCGATGGCGCGCGCCACCCCGACCCGCTTGCGCATGCCGCCCGAGAGCTCCGCGGGCATCTTGCCTTCGCTGCCCGCGAGCCCGACCGCGTCGAGGCGGCTCGCGACCCGCTCGGCCACGGCCGCCTCCTTCCAGCGAAGATGCTCGCGCAGGGGATAGGCGACGTTCTCGTAGACGTTCAGGGAGTCGAAGAGCGCCGCGCCCTGGAAGACGTAGCCAAAACGTCGGCGCACCTCGAACCACTCGCGCTCGGAGCGCCGGGTGACCTCCTCGCCCTCCACCCAGACACTGCCCCGGTCCGGACGCAGCAGGCCGATCATGTGCTTGATCATCACCGACTTGCCCGTGCCCGATCCGCCGAGAATGGTGAGCACCTCGCCGCGCCGAACCGCGAGATCAGCCCCGTTGAGCACCGCGTGCCCGTCGAAAGCCTTGTGGATACCGCGCAGCTCCACGAAGGGCGTCTCGTCCCGCGCGGCCCCGCCGCCCGGCCCGGCTCTGGGGGAAGATCGGGTCATAGCAGCAGAATCAACTTGGTGAGGAAGAAGTCCGAGACCAGCACCGCGATGGAGGCCGTCACCACCGCCGCGGTGGTGGCGCGTCCCACTCCCACCGTGCCGCCCCGGGTCGTGAGACCCAGGTAGCAGCCCACGGTGGCGATGATCCATCCGAACACGAAGGTCTTCCCCAGGCTGGAGAGCACGTCGGAGACCTCGAGCACGTTGACCACGCTCTGGATGTAGAAGTTGGCGGTGATCCCGTACTGCTGGGCGATCAGTAGACCGCCCGCGATGCCCAGGATGTTGGCCAGCATGGTGAGCAGGGGCAGCCCCAGGGTGAGGGCGATCACCCGTGGCAGCACCAGCTTCTGTACCGGGTCCGCCCCCATGGCGCGGATCGCATCCACCTGCTCGGTGACCGCCATGGAGCCGAGCTCGGCGGCGATGCCCGCGCCGACCCGGCCCGAGACCATGAGGGCCGTGAGCACGGGCCCCAGCTCGAGCACGAAGGCCAGCCCCACGAAGCTCCCCGTGTAGGGCTTGGCACCGAAGCGGGTGAGCGAGGCCACGGTCTGCAGCGCCAACACCATCCCGGTGAAGAGGGCCGTGATGGTGACGATGGTGACGGAACGCACCACGATGGACTCGAACTGCACCAGGATCTCGCGGAAGGGAAAGCGGCGGCGACCCGTGACCCCCACGGTGCGCAGGGCGAGGATCCCCAGCTCGCCCACGCCTTCGAGCACCCGGAGGACCCGGTCTCCCAGGACGATCATGCCGCCGCCGAGGGCAAAGGGCGGATTCACCGGCGCTCCTCGGCGGCCGGCTCGAAGCTCGCCCGCCAGGTCTCGAAGCTGCGATCGGCGCGCTCGAAGTTGCCCGCGCTCACCAGGATCCAGTCGAAGACGCAGCCGTCCCGGGCGGCGGTAACGGTCTTGATGCGCACCGGCTGCTCGTCGTAGCTGGCCTCCCAGACCTGATACCAGCCCTCTCCTTGTGCGCCGTCCATCACGCCCGACTCGATCCTCCTGCGCGGCCCGACCCCGGTGAGCAGGCCGCTGGCGCGGCGATCGGGATGTCGCCCGGCCTCCGCCTGGCAGTCCGAGACCACACTCACGAACTCCCGACGCGGGCCGCGGAAGGCGATGTCCGTGCGCTCGACCTCGACCCGGTGCCAGGTCTCCACGCTGCCCTGCGCGTCCTGGCTGACGGGAGCGCCCAGGGAATAGCCGAGCTCGCGATGGCGATAGCGGGCATCCCCGCCTGCCCCCGCTGCCACCATGTCACTCGTCTGACATCCGGAGAGGAGCAACAGCGACAGCGCTGCCATCCAGGACAAAGCTGCCATCCAGTGCCCGACTGTCTGCGCCCATCGTTCCATTGTGAACGGAACCCACTCCCTGAAACACCGCGTCGTGGAAGCGTTTCGGCCTGCCCCAGGCCCGACTGGAGCCCCCCGCGCTCCTTGGGCTTGCAGAGAGACGGGCTTGCAGAGAAACGGGGTTGCAGAGAGACGGGGGTTGCAGCGGGCCGGAGGCTCGGGTAACTCGCCCCCATGACGACCGAGCCCCCGCTGCCCCTCGTGCTCGCCAGCGGCTCACCGCGCCGCCGCCAGCTCCTCTCGAGGGCCGGCGTGGAGTTCGAGGTGATCCCCGCCGACATCCCCGAGCTGCAGCGGGAGGGCGAGGCGCCGCGAGCCTTCGCCGAGCGCCTGGCCGGCGAGAAGGCCCTTGCAGTCGCGCAGCGCGTGGGGCCGGCGCCGCGGCGCTGGGTCCTGGGCGCGGACACCATCGTCGTTCTGGGCGACGCCGTGCTGGGCAAGCCCGACGACCCCGAGCACGCCGTCCAGCTCCTGAGCCGTCTGGTGGGAAGACGACACCGGGTGATCACGGGAGTCGCTCTGGTGGACAGCGAGGGCCTCCGCAGCGAGGGCCTCTCGGTCACGAGCGAGGTGTCGATGCATCCCGCCAGCGCGGACGAGATCCGCAGCTATGTCGCGACGGGAGAGTCCCTCGACAAGGCCGGTGCATACGCCCTCCAGGGAGAGGGACGCCGCTTCGTCGACCGGGTCGAGGGAAGCGAGAGCAACGTGATCGGACTTCCCCTCGCCGCCACCCTCGAGCTGCTCGCCGAGAGCGCGGGTCTGACGCCCGGCAGCGCCTCCGCGGGCCGAGCCGAGAGCGCGTGAGCGCGCGGGCGGGCGACGACGGGCCCGGCGCAGCGGCCGACGAGAGCCGGGTCGCGGAGAAGCTGGCCGCGGTTCGCCAGCGCATGGAGGCCGCGGCCCGCAGCGCCGGCCGCCGGCCGGAGGAGCTCACCCTGGTGGGCGTCTCCAAGCGCCAGCCCACGGAGCGCGTGGTCGCCGCGCTGCGGGCAGGGCTCACGCACCTGGGAGAGAATTACGTGCAGGAGGCGCAAGAGAAGCGAGCTCGCATCGAGGCGCTGCTCGGCGAGGCCGCGCCCCCGCGCTGGCACATGATCGGCGGGCTGCAGCGCAACAAGGCCCGAAGCGCACTCGAGGTCTTCGACTGCGTCGAGACGGTGGATCGGCCGGCCCTCGCGCGTGAGCTCGACAAGCGGGCCGCCGCCGCGGGCCGCCGCCTGGACGTCCTGCTGCAGGTGAACCTCAGCCGCGAGGAGCAGAAGGGGGGCGTGCTCGAAGAGGCACTTCCCGCGCTGCTCGAGAGCTGTGCCGCTCTCGAGCATCTCTGCGTCACGGGACTGATGACGATCCCGGCCGCCACCGATGACCCGGAGCAGAGCCGACCCGTCTTCCGACGCCTGCGTGCGTTGCAGGGCGAGCTGCGCGACATCCCAGGCGGCGAGTCCCTGCGTGACCTCTCCATGGGGATGTCCAGCGACTTCGAGGTGGCCATCCAGGAGGGCGCCACCCTGGTAAGAGTCGGAACCGCGATATTCGGTCCCCGCCAGGCGGGGACCGCCTAGCGTATCCTCGCCGCGGTGCCCGACAGGGCGCCGCCTAGCGTATCTTCGCCGCGGGTCCCGACGGTGGGCACCCTCTGCAGCGAATCGAAAGGACGGCTCATGAGCTCTGGGATCGACGCCCTGGACGACAAGCGCATCGGCTTCATCGGCTGCGGCGCCATGGCGCGCGCCCTGGCGGGTGGGCTGATCGCCGCCGGCATTCCGGCTGACAGGCTGCGCGCTTCGGACCTCGCCGACAGCCAGCGCGAAGAGCTCGCCCGGGCCCTGGGAATCGAGACCACGGGCTCGAACTCGGAGATCGTCGCCTCCAGCGACGTCGTCGTGGTATGCCTCAAGCCTCACGTGGTGAGCCCCATGCTCGCCGATCTCGCTGATCTCGCTGATCCGCCCGAGCGGGGACGACCCTTGTGGATCTCCATCGCGGCGGGAGTTCCCGTCTCGCTCTACGCCGAAGCTCTGCCCGAAGGCGCGCGCATCATCCGCGCCATGCCCAATACGCCCGCTCTCGTCGGAGCCGGAGCCACGGCGTTCTGCGCCGGCCGCCACGCCAGCGACGAGGACCGTGCGGTGGCGTCCGCGCTCTTCTCCGCCGTGGGGCTCTCCTGGGAAGCCAGCAACGAGGAGCAGCTGGACGCCGTCACGGGCCTGTCGGGCAGCGGTCCCGCCTACGTGTTCCTCATCCTCGAAGCCCTGGGTGATGCCGGAGTCCGCCAGGGGCTGCCCCGGGACGCCGCCTACCGGCTGGCCTGCCAGACCGTCTACGGGGCGGCCAAGCTCGCCCTCGAGAGCGACGCGCATCCGGGAGCCCTCAAGGACCAGGTCACCACCCCCGGCGGCACCACCATCGCGGGCCTCGAGCGCCTCGAGACGGCCGGGGTGCGGGCCGCCCTCTACGACGCCGTCGCAGCCGCGACCGCCCGCTCGAAGGAGCTGGCGGGGCGTTGACGGGAGCCCAGGCCGCACACGGCACACAGGGCGCACAGGGCGGCGCACAGGGCGCGCAAGGAGAGAGGTGAGCCCGGACACCCCGCCCCTGGCGCGGAGGGACGAAAGGTAAAGCGCGGAACACCCCTTGCCGATGAGTTGCCGGGGAGTGAGCCGCTCCCAGCCAGGGGATCCCGCATGCGCATCACTCCGCTCGAGGTTCAGAACCACCATTTCAGCCGGCGCTTCTCCGGGCTCGATCCGGACGAGGTCGAGACCTTCCTCCGCATGGTCGCCGAGGACTACGAGTCCCTCATGCGCGAGAACGAGGTCCTGGCCGAGAAGGCCCTGCGCCTGGAAGGCCGTGTCGAGGAGCTCGTCGGCGGCGAGCGGATCCTGCGCGAGACTCTCGTCAGCGCCCAGTCGATGAGCGAAGACCTGCGACAGAGCGCCGCGCGGGAGGCGGAGGTCCTGATCAGCGAGGCCGAGGTGCGAGCCGAGAAGATCCTCGACGCCTCTCACCGTCGGGCCGCGCGCCTCGCCGAGGAAATCCGCGAGATGCGCGGCGTGCGCACGCGCCTGGCCGCCGCCCTACGCGCCTCGATCCAGTCCCATCTCAACCTGGTGGACCACCTCGAGGAGGCCCCCGAAGAGGCGGACTCCGAGGCCGACGCCAAGGTGACCTACCTGGGCCAAAACCCCGGAAATTCGACCGCGGACTCCAGCGGGAGCTCGTGAGCCAGCACGAGACAGCGCTCCGGGTCGACCGGAGTGAGCAGGCTGTCTCGTTCTGGATCCAGGTGACCCCGCGGGCACGCAAGGCGCGTATCGGCGGCCTCCATGGCGACGCCCTGCGGGTCACGGTCTCCGCCCCGCCCGTGGAGGGCAAAGCGAACGCCGCCTGTGTCGCGGCTATCGCTCAGGCCCTGGGTGTGAAGCCGGCCCTCGTTCACATCGATCCGGCCTCCAGGGGGCGCCGCAAGCGCGTGCGGGTCGAGGGAGCCCCGGAAGCCCTGTGCGCCTTCCTCCACACTCTGGCAGACACGCGCGGAGTGAGATAGACCCTTTGCCGCGGCCCGGCGCGGGGAGGGTCGCCCCCTCGCAAGCGGCCGTTCGAGACACGAGGACCGGGATGCCCATCTACGAGTATCAGTGTGACAAGTGCGACCACGAATTCGAGCGTGAGCAGCGCATCACCGATGCTCCCGTCAAGACCTGCCCGAGCTGCCGCTCGCGCCGGGTCAAGAAGCTCATCTCCCAGAGCTCCTTCGTGCTCAAGGGCGGAGGCTGGTACAACGACCTCTATTCCAGCTCCAAGCCCGATGGGAAGGAGGACAAGCCCGGCAAGGGCGACGCGAGCGCGGACTCCGCGGACAAGAACGCAGACAAGAACGCGGACAAGAAGAAGGAGTCCAAGACGGACACGGACAAGGGCTCGGGGAAGGGGTCGGGAAAGAGTGCCGGAAAGGGCTCGGGCAAAGGGTCCGGCAAGGGCTCCGGAAAGTCCTCGAGCAAGTCGGCAGCCTGATGGGGCACGAAACCAGCGATAGCAAGTCTGCCCGCCCCGTCGAAACCGTCGTCGTCGACGGCCTCGCCCTCGCCAAGGAGCTGCGCTCGGAGCTGGCGGAGGAGATCGCGAAGCTGAGCGCGGATGGCCATCGCGCGCCCTGCCTGGCCGTCGTGCTCGTGGGCGACGACCCGGCCAGCCGCTCCTACGTCAAGGGCAAGCAGCGCGCCTGTAAGCGCATCGGCATGGATTCGGTCGAGCACATGCTGCCCGAAAGCAGCTCCGAGGAGGAGCTCCTCGCCCTCCTCGACCGCCTCAACAGCGACGACGGCATCGACGGCATCCTCGTGCAGCTCCCGCTCCCGGCTCACATCTCGGCGGCGCGGGTGGCCGAGGCCGTCGACCCGGCCAAGGACGCCGACGCGCTTCACCCCACGACCTCGGGCAAGCTGCTCGCGGGCACCGCCGAGCTCGTCTCCTGCACTCCGCTTGGCGTCATCGCCGTGCTCGACCACTGCAAGGTTCCGCTCGAGGGCGCCAACGCCGTGGTGATCGGGCGCAGCAACATCGTGGGCAAGCCCATCTCCCTGCTGCTCCAGCAGCGCAACGCGACCGTGACCATGTGCCACTCGCGCACCCGGAACCTGCCCGAGCTGTGCCGCCAGGCCGACGTGCTCGTCGCCGCCACCGGGCAGCCCCGCATGGTGAAGGGCGACTGGATCAAGCCCGGAGCCGCGGTCATGGACGTGGGGGTCAGCGAGGTGGACGGCGAGCTCATCGGCGACGTCGATCTCGAGGCCGCCCGGGGCATCGCAGCCTTCATCACGCCTTCCCGGCGCGGCATCGGCCCGATGACGATCAGCATGCTCCTGCGCAACACCCTGCTCGCCTACCGTATGCGCAAGGCAATCTGAGCGAACATGTCCAAGCTGCGGACTACGCCCCTCCACGCGCACCACCAGCGCCTCGGGGCGCGCATGGTGGAGTTTGCCGGCTTCGACATGCCGGTGCAGTACAGCTCGATCGTGGAGGAGCACGCCGCGGTGCGCGAGCGCGCAGGCCTCTTCGACGTCTCCCACATGGGCCAGATCCACATCCGCGGGCCCCACGCCGTGGCGACCGCCGAGACCCTCGTCAGCTGTCCCATCGCCAACATGCGCCACGGGCTCGTCCGTTACGGCCTGCTCTGCAACGAAGCGGGCGGCGTCGTCGATGACGTCACGGTCTATCGCATCGATGAGGACAGCCTCTTCCTGTGCGTGAACGCCGCGAACATCGAGAAGGACCATCGCTGGATGCTCGACCACGCCGGCGAGGCCGAGATCGAAGACCGCAGCGCGAAGACCGGAATGCTCGCCCTCCAGGGCCCGAGCTCGGAGGCCCTCATGGGCGAGCTCGCCGGGGACGCGGCCCTCGCGCTCAAGCGCTTTCGCTTCGCCCCTCTCGACGTGGCGGGGGTGCCAGCGCTGGTGTCGAGGACCGGCTACACGGGCTCCGGAGGCTTCGAGATCTATCTGGCCGCCGAAGACACGGTCGCTGTCTTCGAGGCGCTGATGGCCAGGGGCGAGGCCGACGGCCTGCGGCCCGTGGGTCTCGGGGCGCGAGACACGCTACGACTCGAGGCTGCTCTGCCGCTCTATGGCCACGAGCTGGACGACGCCACATCTCCCCTCGAGGCTGGGCTCGGGCGCTTCGTCAAGCGCGAGCAAGGGGGCTTCATCGGAGCCGAGGCCATCGAGGAGCGCGAGGCCCGCGGACGCGCGCAGCAGCTCGTCGGCTTCGAAATGTCCGGGCGCGGGATTCCCCGGGCGGGCTACGCCATCGCGAGCGGCGGGGAAGAAGTGGGCCGGGTTACTTCCGGAGCGCCCTCCCCCACCCTCGGAAAATCCATCGGGCTCGGCTACGTTCCGCCTTCGCTCGCGGACTCGGGCACCACCCTCGATGTCGTGATTCGCGGACGCGCAGTGGCGGCCCGTGTCGTCGACACCCCGTTCGTGAAGAGCGCCTGACCTTCGCGCGATGAGCCGGCGGGTGATGAGCCGGCGGGTGACGAGTCGGCGGGTGAGGCGCGTGAGGCGGGCGAACAGACCAGGCAGGCCCTGACGGAGGAAAACAGGCGTGTCGAAATACAACATCCCCGAAGACTGCCGCTACTCGGACAAGGACGAGTGGATTCGAGTCGACGGCAAGACGATCTTCATCGGCGTCACCGACTACGCCCAGCATCAGCTGGGCGACATCGTATTCGTCGAGCTTCCGGAGGTCGGCAGCCAGATCGACGCCGGCGAGTCCTTTGGCGTGATCGAGTCCGTCAAGGCGGTCTCCGAGCTCTGTGCCCCTATCTCCGGGAAGGTGGTGGCCATCAACGAGATGCTCGAGGAGGGCCCCGAGACCGTCAACGCGGACTGCTACGGAGACGGCTGGCTCATCTCCATCGAGCCCTCCGACGAGGCGGAGCAGAGCGAGCTCCTCGATGCCGCGGGCTACGCGAAGTTCCTGGACGAGCGCAGCGAGTAGGAGCCTCTCAGGGGCCTTCGGGCCCGGGCTCGGCCGCGAGGCGCTGTCGGGCCACCTCGACCCAGCCCCCGGCCGGGTCGAGCTGCATGTAACGACGCCAGTGATCCCGCGCCTTCCGGGGCATGCGCAGCTTCTCGTAGAGCAGCGCCATGTTGACGTGGAGATCGGCGTAGAAGGGATCGGCCTGTAGGGCCGCGCGGTAGTGCCGCATGGCCACCTCGTCCCGCCCCTCTTCCTCGAGCAGGTTCGCGAGGTTGAAGTTGGCCTCGACGTGGCGTCGATCGAGCTTCAGACAGCGCTCGAAGCAGCTGCGCGCCTCGGCGGATTGGCCGAGGTTGTAGAGCACCGCGCCCAGGTTGCAGTGGGCATCGCCGAACTCGGGATTCAGCTCGATGCAGCGTTGGTAGAGCTCCACCGCCTGGCGGTGGGTCGCCGGATCGGTATCGAGGTGGCAGCCCTGCTCGAAGAGATCCACCGCCTCGCTGTGCGCGTCCGGCGCCTCTTCGAGTGGGAGCATGTCCGCGATGAGAGCGGGCCCCTCGGCCTCCGCCTCGCTGACCCCGAAGTCGAGCACCATCTGCCCGTCCGGCTCGAGCAGCACGCCATCGTGCTCCACCACGACACGCTCCGAACCCTCGGCCCAGAGACGCAGGGCAGCCAGGGGATCGTCCAGGTCCGGCACGCTCTCCTGCAGGATCTCGACGCTGTGGCGAATGCGGCGAACGGAAACACCGCGATCGACCAGGGTCAGCATGGCGCGCACGCAGACCAGATCGCGAAAGTCGAAGCCCGGCCGGCTCCGCAGATCTTCGTCCTCGCCACGGGCGTGCGCCAGCGCCGTGCGCTTCCAGTAGCGAAGCCGCGACGGCGGGACCTTCAGGATGCGCGCGGCATCTCTCAGGGAGTAGGTATTCACCGCGCTCTAGACTACACCCCCCAACCCCATAACGGAAGCTGGGGGGACGGTCCTTAACGCAAGGTCCCTTCGGACCTTGCGTTAAGGACCGTCCCCCCCCTTACGTTGTTGCTAGTGTGGGGGCGGAAGCGATTGTCGTGCTGGTGCCGGCCCCGGACTTC
>JAFDEK010000003.1 GCA_019310385.1 Deltaproteobacteria bacterium | reverse complement strand
ATAGGTGAGCATCACGGTGGCGACGAAGGAGAAGAGCGCCAGGCCCAGGGCGGCGTCGACGTAGAGGCGCCCGCCCCGGGTGTAGGCCTCCAGGAGCAGGAAGCCCACCACCGCGTCCGTGCTCCGCCCGCAGCCCCGGCTCACTCCTCCTCGAGGCGCTCCACCGCGGAGGGGCGCACACCCCGGGTCTGCTTCACCTGGGGAACGCCACGGGCGGCGGCGGCGCGCACGAGCATCTGGCTGCTGACCGGAACCGTGAGGAATACGAAGAGGATCAGCACGAGATCCTCGAGCCACACCTCGAGGCCGCGTTCGAAGTGGAGCGCCATGGAGCCCAGGGCCATGAACATGATCCCCAGGGTCGCGGCCTTGGTGGGCGCGTGCACCCGGGTGAAGAAATCGGGCAGCCGCAGCAGCCCCACCGCGCTGGCGAGATAGAAGAAGGCGCCAAGGGCGCACGAGAGGCCCGCGAAGGCCACGACCCATAGGTGAGCATCACGGTGGCGACGAAGGAGAAGAGCGCCAGGCCCAGGGCGGCGTCGACGTAGAGGCGCCCGCCCCGGGTGTAGGCCTCCAGGAGCAGGAAGCCCACCACCGCCAGGGCGAGGGCTTCGAGAGCGAGCACCCGGTCGAAGACCGACGGGCCGCGGAAGACGCGCACGAGGATCAGCAGCGCCGAGAGCCCCACCACGACCTCGCTGCCAAAGTAGACGTACTGGACGAAGTCGATCACAGCTGCTCCAGCTTCAGCAGCGGCGCCTCGAGGCGCTTGCGAATGCGCTCGAGCTGGGCTTCGGGATCCAGGGAATTCAAGAGGTGTATGCGGACATGGCACACCCGGTCGCCTGCTTCGAGCTCTTCGATCTCCTCGCAGGTGATCGAGCCGGGCGTCATGGCGATCATGAGGCCGAGCAGGGCCCGCGAAGTGTGGGTCTCGAGCTCGCTGCGATAATCCACCCAGTAGGGCCGGACGTCGATGCGGGGCGCGAAGATCACGCGGAGCTGCTCGACGTTGGCGACCCCGAGCTCCCACAGGAAGACCAGCAGCAGCCCCAGCGAGATCCACGCGAAGCGCAGGGCGCGCAGGGGACTGAAGGAGCGTCGCGCCGGGGCGCCGAAGACGCGCCACATGAGCGCACCGATCACGGCCCCCACGCCGAAGGTCAGCGGATCGATGCTCTGACGCAGGGCCATCCACACCACACCGGCGAGCAGCATGTAGAAGAAGGTCGACATCAGGGCCGGCCCTCTTCCTGGAGCGGATGGCCCGCGACCGCGCGAACCGCCTCGCTGTAGGGCGCGGGATCGACGAGATCCGCCGCCGCCGCCTCGGCGTAGCGATAGACGGGGCCCGCCGCGAAGCTCATCGCCAGCACGAGGCCCGCCGCGGCGAGCAGACCCCGCGGCTCGGCCAGCCCCGGTCGCGGCGTGGTCGAAGCGCCGCCGGCACGGGTGTGAAAGGCGAAGTGCCAGATCTTCAACATGCTGGCCAGCGTGAACACGGAAGCCAGGAGCAGCAGGGCGAGGCCCACCCAGCGCTCGTCCTCGATGCCGGCACGAAAGACCGCGAGCTTGCCGAAGAAGCCCGAGAAGGGCGGCAGACCGGCGAGCGCAAAGGCCGCCACCCCGAAGCAAGGCGCCAGGAGCGAGCTTCCCAGAGCGTTCGGGTGCATGGCGCGCAGGTCGCGGCTGGAATTGCGGCGCTCGAGCTCGTCGGCCACGAAGTAGAGCGTCGATTTCACCAGCGAGTGGTGCAAGGCGAAGAAGATCGCCCCTGCGATCCCCGCCGTGCTGGCGAGGCCCAGCCCCAGGACCATGTAGCCCACCTGGGAAACACTGTGGAAGGCGAGGAGACGCCGCATCTCGTACTGCGAGAGCGCCGCCAACACGCCGAGCAGCGCCGAGAGCGCCCCCGCCCAGACGAGGATCTCGAGCACCAGGGCATCCGCACGCAACAGGGGCAGGATGCGCAGCAGGGCGTAGACGCCGAGCTTCGTCATGATGCCGGCGAAGAGGGCCGCCACGGGACCGCAGAGGGTGGGATAGCTGGCCGGCATCCAGAAGCAGAGAGGCACGAGCGCCGCCTTGGTGCCAAAGGCGACGACCAGCATCGCCAGGGCCGCGCGGCGCAGCGAGGCCGGCGCGCTGGGGAACTGCGCGATCAGGTCAGCCAGATTGAGGGAGCCGCAGATCCCGTAGAGCAGCCCCAGGCCCGCCAGGAAGAGCAGTGACGCCACCAGGTTGATCACCACCACCGGAAGCGCGGCGGCCACGGATCGCCCGCTGCCCGGCACCTGGAGCAGCACGTAGGAACAGACCAGCACCAGCTCGAACATGACGAAGAGGTTGAAGAGATCGCCCGTCGCGAAGGCGCCCACGAGGCCCATAGTCGCCAGCATGAGAAGCGGGTGGGCGCGGCGCAGCGCGAGCTCGCCGTGGGCCGAGGCGCGCAGGATCACGACGCTGAGCAGAAGCAGCACGGCGTGCAGGGCAATGAAGAGCGCCGAGAGGCGATCCACGGCGAACACCACACCGTAGGGCGGGCGCCAGCTCCCGAATCCGTGGACCGCGATCTCGCCCTGGCCGGCCAGCACCAGCAATCGCAGCGCCAGCAGCACGAGCAGCGCAGCGACCGCGATGGTGGCCCTGCGCGAGACCGGGGCCGGGGGCCGCCACAGCCACAACACGATGGCCGCGACGCCCGGCAGCAGAAAGGCCGCGGCCAGCGTCACCGCCGCTCCCCGCGTCCCTCGAGCTCGGCCAGCACCTCGCCGGCGCTGCGCTCGCCGTCGCTCTGCGGCGCCGGCTCCACGTCGTGGGAGCCTCCGCGACGCGCCGTCGCCGCGATGCCCGCCAGCAGGTAGAGGGTGGTCGCCATGGAGATCACGATGGCGGTCAGGACGAAGGCCTGGGGCAGCGGGTCAGTCATCTGCTCCGGCGAGACCCCGTCGATCATCAGGGGCGCCCGTTCGCCCCAGCGTCCCGCGCTCAGCAGGATGAGGTGGATGCCGTGGGAGAGCAGCCCGAGGCCCATGGCGACCCGGATCAGGCTGCGCTGCAGCACCAGGTAGACGCCGACGCTCACGAGCGCGAAGACCGAGACCACGACGACGGGCAGCACGCTAGCGGTCCCCCCTTGATCCGGGCGGACCCTGCGGCGTCTCTTCACCGCGGCTCAGGGCTGGTTCACCCCGGCTCAGGGCTGGTTCACCCCGGCTCAGGGCTGGTTCACCCCCGCTCAGGGCTGGTGCAGCGAGGTCCCAGAGCCAGATGGCCGCGGTCGCGAGACCGCCGCCCACCACCATGACGACCCCGGCATCGAAGACCAGCGCGCTCTGGAGCTTCACCTTGCCGAGGAGCGGCAACACGAAGGCGGCGCTGCGCTGGGTGAGCATGGGCTCGCCGGCCAGAAGCGGGAGCCCCGCGCAGGCCAGCAGGATCAGCGCACCGACCAGGGCGACGCTCTCGGGCGAAAGCGACACCCGAGCGCGAAAGGCCCGGGTCCCCCAGGCGGAGAAGCCCAAGACCCCCGCTACCGCGAGCGAAAGCCCGCCCACGAAGCCACCGCCCGGAGCGTCGTGGCCCTTGAGCGTGAGCGCGATGCCGAAGAGGATCGCCAGGGGCAGGATGAGGGCGGCGAGCTCCTGGAGCAGCATGCTCTTCACGATTCGACCTCCCGGGTCTCCGGCCGCCCCGACTCGAGGGGCGGGTTCTCGTCCCCCAGCAGCCAGCCCGCCACGCCCGCCACTGCGACGAGCACCACGAAGGTCTCGATGAGCGTGTCGATGCCGCGGAAGTCCACGAGGATGAGATTGACCAGGTTGAGCCCCTGGGCGATGCCGGGACCCGCCTGGGCGTAGTAGTCGAGCAGCCGCGGATCGGGCTCGACACGGCTGAGTGCCAGCACCAATGCCGCACCGGCGAGCCCGATGACGAGGGAGAACACGATCTGCACACCGCGCAGCAAGACCGGGCGCCGCGCGTCGCCGCGCCGGCGCGCCCCGACGAAGCGCAGGGCCAACACGAAGAAGACCGTGATCAGCACCTCGACGAGAAGCTGGGTAAGAGCGAGGTCCGGTGCGTGGAGCAGGCGGTAGAAGATCGCCACCGTGAAGCCCACGGCCGAGAGCAGGAGAATGCGCGACACCCGGCCGCGCAGCAGTACCAGCCCCGCCAGCGCGAGCAGCTGGATCAGCAGGATCATCACGCCCGCAGGCTTCCAGACGAGCCCGCCCAGCTCGGCGAGACCGCCCGCCATGGGGAGCGCCCAGGCGAAGGCGAAGAGCAGCGCCAGGGCGAAGTAGAGGCTGGGCGACGCCCCGGCGAGGCCCCGGTCGAGGCGGCTCCCCAGTGCCTGGGCACCCGCCAGGCTCGCTTCGAAGAGGCGCGGCCCGCTCAGGCCCGGCGGCCCCGACGGCAGGTGGCGATGCTCCAGCACCCGGTGAAGCAGGATCCCTCCCGCGATGATTACGGCGCTGAGGATCAGCGGAACGTTGATCCCGTGCCACAGGGCCAGCTCGGGCGCGTCGAGGCGATAGCCGAGCAGAGCGGCGCTGACGGGCTCGAGGAGCCAGCGGTCGACGTAGCGCGCGCCGAGCCCCCCGGCCAGGCTGAGCGCGGCGAGCAGGGCGGGCCCGACGAGGAAGCCCGCACCCGGCGAGTGGGCCTTGGCGGCGCCCTCGCTGCGCGCCTCGTCCATGAAGACGCCGGAAAAGAAGCGCACCGTGTAGGCCACCGTGCCGATGGAGCCGAGCACGATGCCCAGTACCGCGATGTCGTGCACCCAGGCGTCGGCGAGGGTGAGCTTCTTGAGCACCAGCTCCTTGGAGAGGAAGCCCGCGAAGGGAGGCAGCCCCGCCATGGAGCCGCAGAGCACCGCGACGACCCAGAACAGGGCCGGCGCCCGCCGGCGCAGCCCACCCAGCTCGGGGAGCATTCGCGTGTGGGCCACGTGATCGATGGCGCCGATGGAGAGGAAGAGACCCGCCTTGAAGAGCGCGTGGGCAAAGAGATAGAGCGCGGCGGCGCGCACGGCGAGATCGGTCCCGAGGCCCAGGGTGATGGTCATGAGTCCGAGCTGGGACACGGTCGACCACGCCATGAGGAGCTTGATGTCGTCCTGGCCCAGGGCCCGCCAGCTTCCCCACACACAGGTGAGCGCACCCAGGGGCACCAGGGCCGCGGTCCATAGCCCGCTCTCGCCACAGACGGGAAAGAGAAAGAGGAGCAGGATCAGCCCGGCCTTCACCATGGTGGCCGAGTGCAGGTAGGCGGAGATCGGCGTGGGCGCCGCCATGGCGCCAGGAAGCCAGAAGTGGAGCGGCACCTGGGCGCTCTTGGTCAGCACGCCGGGAAGGACGAGGGCGAAGACCAGGGTCTGCAACCCCGGCGAGAGCTCCGTCTCGACGAGGACCGAGAGGCTCGCGCTCCCCGCCTGCGAGGCGAGCACGATGAATCCCAGGAGCATGGGGAGGCCGCCGCCCACGGTGACGAGCAGAGCCTGCCGGGCGGCCTCGAAGGTGTCGTCGCGCTTGTCGGCGTCGGTATTGATGAGAAAGAAGGAGCAGAGCCCGGTGAGCTCCCAGAAGGTGAAGAGCGCAAAGAGGTTGTCCGAGAGCACGAGGCCGAGCATGGAGGCCTCGAAGACGCACAGGGTGGCGATCGCCCGGGCGCCCTTGGCGGAGGACTTGGCGGAGGGCTTGGCGGAGGAGCTGGCGGAGGGCTTGGCCGAGGACCCGAAGTAGGCGCCGGCGAACTGGATGACCCCGGTCCCCACGAAGGAGACCAGGCCCGCCAGGGCGAGGGTGGCGGCGTCGATACGCCAGGCGATCTCCACCTGCAGGGCCGGCACCCACTCCCAGGCGACGTAGACGCCGCCGGCTCCTGTCAGGGCGAGGCCGGCCACGCAAGCCACAGCCCCGGCCGAGCCCAGGGCTCCGATCCAAGCGGCCCGACCGCGCAGCGCTGGCACTGCAAAAATCAATGCGCCGGCTGCGGCAGGGAGCAACACGATGACGCTCGCCGCAGCGGTCTGGATCACGGCGTCCATGCATCTCCGCGAGCGTCGAGCTCCGCCCCCTCCAGCGACGCCGACGCGTCGAGGGTGAGCCGGGAGAGCCAGCGCCCGAGCTCGGCGGAGAGGATCGCCTCGGCATCCCGGCGCGCAGCGACCCGCGCGAGCTCGTCGTCGACCCCGGTGGCCCGCCCGTGCTCCGACGCCACGGCCAGCACGTCGTCACCGCGCGCCTTCGAAACCTCGAGGGACGCCTCCCAGCGGTAGGCGGGCCAGCGGTCCCGGGGCAGGTGCGCGGCAGCGAAGCCGAGGCTGCACTCCACCTGCAGCCATGGCGTCTGCGCTCGGGGGCCCTGGCTCACGGGGAAGCCCAGCTCCGTCACGATCTTCGCGAGCTCGACGCGCAGGGGATCGAGGGCCCCCAGTCGCGCTCCGCTCTCGAGATCCACCTCCCAGGCCTCCACACCGATGGGGAGCCGGGACTTGAGCGAAGAGAGGCGTCGCTCGAGAGCGTGGGCAGACGGCTCGCGGTCACTGGCGACCTCGCCCGTCCCCCCCGCCACACGCAGGTTGGCGAGCAGGGCGTCGCGCCGACGGGCCGCATCCAGCGCCTGGGCGACCGCACCGAGCTGCTCCTCCGCGGGCAACGCGCCGTCCGCCAGGGCGACGGCCGCGGCGATCAGCTCCTGCTCCAGCGCTGCCGCGTCGCTCAAGCGCGCCCGCAGGCGACCGCGATCGAGAGCCGCGAGCGCGTAGCAGCGCCCGCTGGCCGGGTCGCGCCAGGCCTCGACGATCTCCACCCCTTCGAGGGCCATCCGGGTTTCTACCCGGGTGTGGATGTCGACTTCTTCGGTGCTCTGCTCGCCCCCGTCCTGCAGACGCGTCGACTGGCGATCGGACAGCACCTGCTCGATGCGCGCGTGGAAGACGCTTGCGATCTCGGCCCGGGCAACGGCTGCGGCGGTCTCGGGATCCCGGCCCGACCCGACCCCCGCAAAGCTGCCCTGGGTCAGCTCCTTGCTCGGGCCACGAGCCACCCAATGGGGCTCCGCCTCTTCGGGAGGCGGACTCGTACAGCCCGCGATCACACAGGCGGTGAACCCCAGGATTGCCGCGGCCGCACCGATCCGAACCCGCATCTCGTGCTCCCCCGCCCTCCCGCTCCCACTCCCGAACGAGCTTCTCGGAGAGGATGCTAGCAAGCCGCACCGGGGCGCCGGCCTTCGTGTGCGGGACGCGGGCGCGGGCGAGTGCGCCGGCAGGGAGCCGAGCTCAGGCCGCCTCCGCTTCCCCTACCGCGATCACGGGCCGGGTGACGAAGCGGGCCAGCAGCGACATGAGCGCGGGGGCCAGGAGCAGGTCGGCCAGGAAGGCCACGATGATGGTGATGCCCGTGAGCATGCCGAAGTGGTGGAGGCTCTTCATGGTGGCGAACATGAAGATGAAGAAGCCGCTCGAGAGGACGACCGTGGTGAAGAGCAGCGCCTGGCCGGTGGTCGCCAGGGTCTCGCGCACGGCGAAGCGGACGTCGCCGCTCCACTCGAAGTAACGCCGGAAGTTGTGCATGAAGTGGACGGTGTCGTCGACGGCGAGGCCGAGGGCGATGCTGCCGATCAGCATGGTGAAGACCTCGAGGGGGATTCCGAACCAACCCATCACGCCCAGGGTAACGATCACGGGCGTCAGGTTCGGGATCATGCTCACGAGACCCGTTCTCACGCTGCCGAGCAGCAGGATCATGAGGGGCGTGATGATGGAGAAGGCCAGGACGTAGGTCTTCATGAGATTGATGGACAAGGTACTCACGAGCCAGCTCATCATGCGGCTCTCCCCCGTGAAGGTGAGCGTGGCCGCAGCGCCGAAGATTTCCTCGGCCTCCTCGGCGAGGCGATCGAAGAACCCGGCGTAGTGGATCATGTTGGAGAAGGGCATCTTCAGGGTGACCCGGGTCTCACTGAACTGGGAATCCACCAGCTCCTCGAGATCGTCGGAGCCGCTGTTCTCGAAGAGGAGCAGCTCCTGAGCGACCAGCTCCCGGTCCCGGGGAATGGCGTAGAACTCCGGGCGGTTCTCGTTGAGGGCCTGATGGGTCTCCTTGACGACGTCGGTGATGGAGATCGTCTTGCCGACCCGGATCTCCTCGCCCTCCAGGCCCAGGGCGAAGTCCTGGAAGCGCTCGATGCGATCCAGCAGCTGCGGGCTCTGGATGCCGTTCTCGACCCCCGTATCCACCACCACCTCGACGAACATGGTGCCATTGAGCCGCTCGTCGATGGTCTCCATGGCAATGCGCATGGGGTCCTGCTCGGGGAACCAGCGGACGGGGTCGTGGGACAGCTCGATGCGCGTTGCTCCAACCACCGACAGGACGAGGAGCAGCGCCCAGGCGCCCACCACGGGCCAGGCGTGGACGGTCGCCATGTCGCCGCAGGCCATGAGGAAGCTGCGGGCGGGCGAAACGTGCTCAGGATCCACCTGCTCGCTCGCCTTCATGGGGAAGACGGCGATCAGCGCGGGCAACAGCACCAGGCAGAAGAGCAGCGCCATCATGACGCCGATGGGCGCCATGATGCCGAGCTCCGCCACCGGCGCGATGCCGGAGCTGACGAAGGAGAGCATGCCCCCGGCCGTGGTGAAGCTCGTCATCGCAACGGCGAGGCCCGAGTGCTGGAGCGCGTAGGCGATGGAATCCTCGCGGGATTCGCCCCGTGCACTTGCCTGGTAGAAGATGGCCAGGATGTGGACGGCCCCGCCGACGCCGACGGCGAGCAGAAAGGAGGGGATGATCTGCGTGGTGGTGGCAATCTGGATCCCCATCATGGCCATCAGGGAGAGGGTGCTCAGCATGGCGAAACCAGAAACCACCAGGGGCAGGATCACCGCGGCGACCCGGCGAAAGAGCAGTGCCAGGAAGAACGCGATGGTCAGGATGGACAGAGCCGTGAAGCGACCCATGTCGGTCAGCATCCCCGTCATGAGGCGATGGACCATGACGGGCACGCCGGCCACGAGGATGCGGAAATCCGCGTCCCGGTGGCGCTCGACGATGACCCGAACGGCCTCGACGACCTCGCTGTTCTCTTCGCCGGTCAGGTAGACGGGCTTCTCGCCGGGGACGGCCGCCTCGTCCTCGAAGCCCGCCAGCGCGTCCGTGGCCTGGCCCATGGGCGAGTACACGTCGGGCTTGACGATCAAGGTCGTCATGCGCTCGTCCCGGGAGATGAGCTGATCCACGTAGAGGCGGCTCGAGCGAACTCGCTCCCGCAGCAGGGCCAGGTCCGCTTCGCTCTCGGGCCAGTCCTCGAGCAGATCCTCGACGACGAGCTGGTCCCCCTCGCCCCGGGTGTTGCGGGTGTCGAGGAGGCTCTGCACGTCCTGCAGGTGGGGAAGCTCGGACTCGAGCTCCTCGTGCAGAGCGCGGAGCTTCTCGAGAAAGGCCAGGTCGAATACGTCGTCGCCCTCGACGGCGATCAGGATCGCCTGGTCGCGGCCGTAGCGGTCGCGGAAATCCTCGTACGCGACACGGAGAGGGTTGTCGTCGGGCAGGAAGCCCTCGGTGGAGGTGTCGATCCCAAGCTGGGGAAGCTGGGTAAAGAGGGCTGCCGAGCACACCACGACGCCGACGATGACCCACCAGGCGCGGCGATGGACGAAGCGCCCGAAGTCGCCGAAGCCCTTCTCGATGGGATCGCGAAAAGTGGTGAGCCCGAAGCCCCTGGGCTCCGCACTGTCGTCCCTGCTCATGTTTCGGTCTCTCCGGGTGTCATCAATCCGTGCAGTATCAGCGCGGCCGCACGCTCGGCGATGCCGCCGACCGTTTCCGGTGTCATCGGGCCCATGCCCGTGAGACGCTGCAAGAGGGGAGTGGCCGCGCCGAAGAAGACGCAGAGGCCGCCGATGGCCGCGAGGGCGATCTCGGGGTCGACGCTGCGGAAGCGCCCGTCGCGGCAGCCGTCCCGGAGCACCTTGCGCAGGGCATCGAAGGAGGCGCGGCCGGAACGCTCGACGAAACGGTCGAGCTCCTCGTCCTCGGCGAACATCACCTGCTCGAAGAAGAGGCGCGGCACGTAGGGCTCTTCGGCAAAGCCGCGCAGCATCCCGTCGATCAGATCGGCGAGGCGCGCCTCGGGCGGCCCCTCCCGGTCTGCCACGGCGAGCATGCGCTCGGTGTTCTCGCCGGAGCTCTCTGCCAGCACTTCCTGCAACAGTCCCCGGCGCCCGCCGAAGTAGTAGTTCACCAGGGTGGGCTTCACGCCGGCGCGGGCGGCCACCGCCTTCGAGGTCAGCTGGGAGAGACCCTGCTCGCAGAGGAGCTCCCGCGCGGCCGCCAGCAGGGCGGCCCGCCCCGCCCCGCTCTCCTCGCCCGTGGGACGGCCGGGCTTTCGCTGCTCGCGGGTCTCGTGGGGCTCTGGCATGAAATTAATTTAAGCATAAATAAATATATTGACCACACCCCAGCCCCCTTCGCCGCCCGGCACGCAGGTCTGATCAATTTGACACTCGATGCCTAATTTGTTCTATTTCTGACGTGAGCGAAAACCCAGGGCTCGCAGCCGGTCTCAATCCGCGCACCCGGGAGCGCATCCTCGACGGCGCGGTGCGCGCGGTCGCCCGCCACGGCCTGGCAAAGCTGGGCATGAGCGACGTGAGCGAAAGCGCCGGGGTCTCGCGGGGCACTCTCTATCGCTACTTCCCCAATCGCGAGGTGCTCCTCGACGCCGTGGCGGTGGAAGAGGGCCAGCGCTTCTTCGCGCGGGTGCTCGAGGCCGTCGAGGCGGAGTCCGAGGGCGAAGCGCGCATGCGCGTCATGCTCGAGCACGCCACCCGCCACGTGGTGGAGCACGAGGCCCTGCAGCGCCTGCTCGTGACCGAGCCCGGCTACCTGCTCGAATCCCTGCGCGAGCAGTACCCCGCCATCCGCGCGGCGATCGAGGGGCTGCTCGCTCCGCTCCTGCGCGACACGGAGCCCGTGCGGGGCGGCATCGCGACCGCGGAGCAGCTGGCCGACTGGACCACCCGCTTCATGATCAGCGCCTTTCTCTTCCCCGCGCAGCGCCCCGAGGACATGAGCTCGGGGATCCTCTCCATGTTCCGCATGTTGCGCGCCGAGCCCCTCGCGACGCACGGAGACCATTCGACTCCAACGACATCGACTCCAACAACACCGCCTCCAACAACATCGACTCCAAGAACACCGCCTCCAACATCCGAAGCCGCCCCGACCCGGGGCCGGGAGAAGTAAACATGAGCGAAGGCCGCGCGACCTATGTCGAGCTCTTCGGCGGAAACGAGACGAGCCCCGTCGAGAACCCCTACCCCGTATTCCGCCGCCTGCGCGAGGAGTCGCCCGTGTTGCCCGTCCTCGCCATGGGACACCCGGCCTGGCTGGTGACCCGCTTCGAGGATGTGCGTGCCGTCCTCCGGGACGACGAGCTCTTCTCCAACCGCTGCAACGCCCGGGGCATCAGCATCGTCATGGGACGCACCATCGTCGAGATGGATGGGGCCGAGCACTTGAAGCACCGCAACATCGTCACGCCGCACCTGGCGCCCCGGGCGCTCAAGGGCGACTTCCCCAAGGTGGCCGAAGGCATCGCCCACGAGCTCATTGACGCCTTCGCGGCCCGGGGCCGCGCGGACCTGGTGGCCGAGTTCGCCTTCACCTTTCCGCTGCAGGTCTTCACACGGCTCATCGACGTCCCCACCGAGGATCACGAAACCGTCCACAACTGGGGCATCGACCTGGTCCACGTGGCCTCCGACCCCGAGCGGGGCCTGCGGGCCGCCGCGGCCCTGGCCGACTACCTGCGACCCATGGTGGAGAAGCGCAAGACCGAGCGCGGCGACGACCTCGTGAGCCAGCTCGTCCACAGTGAGATCGACGGCGAACGCATGAGCGACGAGGAGGTGATCAGCTTCCTGCGCCTGCTCGTGCTGGCCGGCGCCGAGACCACCTACCACCTCATCGGCACCACCCTCTTCGCGCTCCTCAACCACCCCGAGCAGCTCGAGCGGGTGCGAGCCGACCGCACTCGCATTCGCGACGCCCTCGACGAGGGCCTGCGCTGGGAATCGCCGGTGCAGCTCGTCATGCGCGAGGCCACCCGCGACACCCAGCTGGCCGGCGTCGACATCCCGGCCGGCGAAGAGGCCATCGTGTGCGTGGGCTCGGCGAACCGAGACGAGCGGGAGTTCCCCGACCCGGATCGCTTCGACATCGACCGGGAGAACAAAGAGCACATCGCCTTCGGCTTCGGCAAGCACTATTGCGCGGGCTCGCGCCTGGCCTACCTCGAAGGCGAGATTGCATTGAACACCCTCTTCGACCGCCTGCCGGGCCTGCGCCTCCAGCCGGACGAGAAGTGCGGCGTAGTGGGAGTGGCCTTCCGCGGGCCGGACCGACTGCCGGTGGTATTCGATACGCCCTAGAGACCCTCTCGCGCCCGCGAGCGCGCGCTACCTCGGGACCCGGGGGCGGGAAGGGAGTCTGGTCGGGGTGGAGGGATTCGAACCCCCGACACTGAACCCCCAAAGTTCAGGCTCTACCACTGAGCTACACCCCGAAACCGGCCTGAGCGTACCACGCCAGAGGGGGCACCCGGGAGTCCCCCGCGACGCTAGGCTCCGGAGCGGCCCCCAGAACGCCGGGGCCGACCGAGGCGGGGGAAGGACGTGACGGGGGTGGGGAGACAGGGAATCGCTCTGCTTCTGGGCCTGCTCCTGTGCGCGGCCGGCGCCTGCTCGCCCACCCAGGACGAGGCGCCCGGGGCGCCCGCTCCCGCTGCCCCGCTCGTCGAGACCGCTCCGGCGCCCGAGTACCTGGGCCTCGCCGCCTGCGCGGATTGTCACGCGGAGGAGGCCGAACGATGGCGCGGCTCCCACCACGATCTCGCCATGCAGGAGGCGAGCGACGAAAGCGTCCTGGGCGACTTCGCCGATGCCGCGATCACACACTTCGGAGTCACCTCGAGCTTCTTTCGCCAGGACGGTGGCTTCTTCGTTCGCACCGAGGGCCCTGACGGCCAGCTCGGCGACTTCGAGATCGCCTACACCTTTGGCTTCGACCCGCTGCAGCAGTACCTCGTGCGCTTTCCAGGTGGCCGCCTCCAAGCGCTCTCACTGGCCTGGGATGCGCGCCCCGCCGAGGCCGGCGGGCAGCGCTGGTTCCATCTCTATCCCGACGAAGCCATCGCCCACGACGACATCCTGCACTGGACCGCAGCGGCCCAGAACTGGAACTTCATGTGCGCCGACTGCCATTCGACCGGCCTGCAGAAGGGCTACGACCTGGCCGAGGACCGCTACGAAACGACCTGGCAGGAGCTGAACGTCTCTTGCGAGGCCTGCCACGGCCCGGGCTCGGCCCACGTCGCCTGGGCAGAGGCGCGGGCCGCAGGAGCCGAGGAGGGGGCGTCTGCCGAGGGCGGATCCCTCGGCCTGGCTGTCGACCTGCGCAACCATGGGCAATGGATCTTCGACCCCGGGGCCGCCATTGCACGCCGGCAAGGGCCGGAGCCCAGCGGCACCGAGCTCGACACCTGCGCACCCTGTCATGCTCGCCGTGCGGCCATCGGGCGCGGCCGCGAGCCCGGCGCGCCCTTCCTGGATTCCCACCTGCCCACGCTGCTGGAGGCGGGCCTCTACCACGCCGACGGCCAGATCCTCGACGAGGTCTACGTCTGGGGCTCCTTCCTGCAGAGCCGCATGCACGCCAAAGGGGTCGCGTGCAGCGACTGCCATGATCCCCACTCCCTGGCGCTCGAGGGCGAGCCCAGCGATGTGTGTGCACGCTGTCACCGGCCAGAGGTGTTCGCGACTCCCGAACACCACGGCCATGCACCGGGCGGCGAGGGCTCGCGCTGCGTCGACTGCCATATGCCGGCGCGCACCTACATGGTCGTCGACCCGCGACGCGATCACAGCTTCCGGGTGCCGCGGCCCGATCTCTCGCTGAAGCTCGGCGTGCCCAATGCCTGCACGGGATGTCACTCGGAGCGAAGCGACACGTGGGCCGAAGAAGCCATCGCGGCCTGGCGCGGCGCCGAGCGCTCCTCTCCAATGCAATATCCGATTCACTATCCGACGCACTACGGAGAGCTGCTCGCCGCCGGTCAGCGCCGCCTGCCCGGAGCCGAAGCGGCCCTGGCGAAGCTGGTCCAGAACGGGGAGCAGCCACCCATGGTTCGCGCCTCGGCCCTGCAGCTGCTGCGCGATCGACCCGGCTCCGCCACCCTCGACGCGGTAGCAGCCGGCGCCGGGGACGCGGACCCGCTAGTGCGTCTCGCGGCCGTCGAGGCTTCCCAAGCCCTCGATCCGGGAACCCGGGTGCGCCTCATCGCACCGCTCCTGCGCGATCCGCTGCGCGCGGTTCGTATCCAGGCCGCGTCGTCCCTGGCCCCGGTGCCGCCCCAGCTATGGCCCCGGGGCGAGCGCGCCCGGCTCGCCGACGGCCTGGCCGAGTATCGCGAGGCCCAGCACGCCAACGCCGACCGGCCCGAGGCCCACCTCAACCTCGGCGCACTGCACGCCCAGTTCGGCGAGCATGCAGAGGCCCGCCGCGAGTACGAGACCGCGCTGCGCCTGGGCCCCCACTTCCTGCCCACCTACGTGAACCTCGCCGACCTCGACCGGCAGCTCGACCGCGACGAAGCCGGCGAGCAGGTGCTGCGCCGTGGCCTCGCGATCGAACCCGAGAGCGCGGATCTCCAGCACGCCCTGGGCCTGCTGCTGGTGCGCGAGCAACGTCATGACGAAGCCGTGTCCGCCCTGGGTCGGGCGGCCGAGCTGGCGCCCGACCGGGCCCGCTACGCCTACGTGTACGGGATCGCACTCCACTCCACCGGCCAGGCAGAGCGGGGGCTCGCCGTCCTCGCTGAGGCGCAGCGCAGACATCCAACCGACTGGGAAATCCTGCTCGCACTCGCCTCGTTCCATCGGGACGCCGGCGCCGTCAGCAAGGCGCGCGACTACGCGGCCCGGCTTCTGGCCCTCGACCCCGAGAATCCCCAGGCCCAGGCGCTGGCGCGCGAGCTGGCCGGCGAGGGCGCACCCCAGTAGCTGCGGCCGCCGGGCGCTCTCGCTGCGAACGCGGGACTCCTATGCCAGCTCGATGCTGCGCAGAACCTTGTCGTCGAGCCACTCCACGAGATCGCGCAGGGTCTCGCCGCGGATCTCGTGGCCCATCTCGTACTCGCGGTAGGTGGGGCTCGCCCCCATGGCGATGAGGCGGTCTCGCGACTCACGGCCATGGAGATAAGGAGCAAGACCGAGGAGGTCGTGTGCGTTGGCCCCCCAGCCGTGGAATGCAAAGAGCGTGGGAAAGGGGCCGTCACCCGCGGGAACGTGCGCCGTGTGGATCAGATCCATCGCCGCAGCCTACGCCATGCGAACGCCCGCCCGCCCGTGCTATCAAACATGACCCTGCGGAATTCCTGGCGTTTTCAGCTACCCGGGTTTGGCGGCGACGATCCATCACCCGCCCTCCCCGCTCCGCAACCAGTCCCGGAGACACGAGCCATGAGCGATCGAGCGAAGACCCTGTTCCACAAGGTGTGGGACGCCCATCAGGTGCGCGGGCTGCCGAGCGGCCAGAGCCAGCTCTTCATCGGCACCCACCTGATCCACGAAGTCACGAGCCCCCAGGCCTTCGCGATGCTGCGCGAGCTCGGACTCTCCGTCCGCTTTCCCGAGCGCACCTTTGCCACCGTGGATCACATCATCCCCACGGATTCGCGCATCCGGCCGCTTTCGGACGAGATGGCAGAGGCCATGATGGGGGAGCTCGAACGCAATTGCCGCGACCACGGGATCCGGCTCTTCGACGTCGCGAGCGGCGAGCAGGGCATCGTCCACGTGATCGGCCCGGAGCAGGGCATCACCCAGCCGGGCATGACCATCGCCTGCGGCGACAGCCACACCTCGACCCACGGCGCCTTCGGCGCCATCAGCTTCGGGATCGGGACCAGCCAGGTGCGGGACGTGCTGGCGAGCCAGTGCCTCCTCATGGCGCCCTTGAAGATCCGGCGCATCGACGTCACGGGCGAGCTCGGCCACGGCGTCTACGCCAAGGACGTAATCCTCGCCATCATCCGGCGCCTCGGGGTGAAGGGCGGTGTGGGTTACGCCTACGAGTACGCGGGCGCGGCCATCGACGCCATGTCGATGGAGGAGCGCATGACGGTCTGCAACATGTCCATCGAGGGCGGCGCGCGCTGCGGCTACATCAACCCCGACGAGAAGACCTTCGACTACCTGAAGGGTCGCCCCTTTGCGCCCGACAGCGCCGGCTGGGACCGCGCGGTGGCGTGGTGGCGCAGCATGGCGAGCGACCCGGACGCGCGCTTCGACGACGTGGTGGAACTCGACGGCGCCGCCATCGAGCCCTCGGTGACCTGGGGCATCAACCCCGAGCAGAACATCGGCGTGGGGGAGAGCGTGCCCACCCCGGGCGGCGTGCGCGACGAGGAGCGCGCCTCGGTGGAGGAGGCCCTGGCCTACATGGACCTCGCACCGGGCAGGCCCATCGCGGGAACCCCCATCGATGTCGCCTTCATCGGATCCTGCACCAACGGCCGCATTTCGGACCTGCGCGAGGCTGCGCGGGTCGCCCAGAAGGGACAAGTGGCCTCGGGCGTGCGGGCCCTGGTGGTGCCCGGCTCCCACGAGGTGGCCGAGCAGGCCGAGGCGGAGGGCCTCGACGAGGTCTTCCGCGCCGCGGGCTTCGAGTGGCGCGAGCCCGGCTGCTCCATGTGCCTGGCGATGAATCCCGACAAGCTCCAGGGTCGCGAGGTATGCGCCTCCTCGAGCAACCGCAACTTCAAGGGACGCCAGGGCTCGCCCAGCGGACGCACCCTGCTCATGTCCCCCGCCATGGTGGCCGCCGCCGCCATCCGCGGAAAAGTCGTCGACGTACGGGAGGTCATCTAGCCATGACAGTCGCAAAGTTCGAGAAGATCGCGGGCAGCGCCTGCGTGGTGCGCGGCGACGACGTGGATACGGATCGCATCATCCCCGCACGCTTCATGAAGGTCGTGACCTTCGACAGCATGGGGGAGCACCTCTTCGAGGACGAGCGCAAGGCCGCCAAGGGGGAGCACCCGCTGGACGACGAGCGTTTCCACGGCGCCTCCATCCTGGTGGTAGGTCACAACTTCGGCTGCGGCTCCTCCCGGGAGCACGCCCCCCAGGCGCTCATGCGCTTCGGCTTCCGCGCCTTCGTGGGCGGCTCCTTCGCGGAGATCTTCGCGGGCAACTGCACCGCGCTGGGCCTGGTGTGCGTGACCCTGGGCGACGATGACCTGGCGGCCTTGATGGAGAGCGTCGAGCTCGATCCCGCCCAGGAGGTCGCGGTGGACATCGCGGCCCGCACGGTCACCTCGCGGGCCGGCGTCGCTCCGGCGACGATCCCCGACGGCACCCGCGACCAGCTCATGGAAGGCAGCTGGGACGCGACGGGCACGCTGCTCGACGCGGGCGACACCATCGAGCGCACCGCGAACGCCCTGCCCTACATCGACAACTAGATCGACAACTACGTGGGCGACTACGTGGGCTGACGCTCGCTCACGGCTTCAGCGTGACCACGACCCGATCGAGATCCCCCCGGAAGGGAAAGGGATCCCGGTAGAGCTTGGACACCTGGGTGCCCGTGTCCCTGCCGACGTCGAAGGTCTCGGCCAGGGAGTAGGTGCTGATGTGCATCTTCGGCATCTCGGCCTGGTCGACCTTGTCCCCGTTGACGTAGAGCTCACCCGTACCCGCGAACTCCCCGGTCTTCGTGAACACGAACTTCAGCTCCGTCTTGCCCTTGGGGAGCTTGGATGATTTCAGGGTGTAGTAGACGCCGTCGAGGTAGTTGTACACGTAGTAGAGGCGGCCGTCCTGGATGAACATCGTGAAGCCGCCCGTCATGCCCCCCACCGCCACGATCACGCCTTCTTCCTTGCCCGTGAGATCGAGGTTCGTCACGATGTCGTGGGATCGGTTCTTGACCGGTACGGAGGCCTTCTCGGCGATGCGGAAGGCGCCGGGGTGGAAGTACACGAACTCCTTCTGGTCGCCGAAGAGGCGATCCTGCTGGGAAGCAACCCGCTTGATCATGTCGTCGTAGAGGGGGTAGACGTTGTACTTCCACGCCTCCTCGTCGAAGATCTTCTGCAGCTTGGCGAGCTTCTCGGGGTGCTTCGCCGCCAGGTTCGTGCTCTCGGAGAAGTCCTCTTCGACGTTGTAGAGCTCCCACTCGTCCTGATCGAAGGGAAGCACGACCGCGAGCTCCCAGGGCATCCGGTTGGCGTGGAGCGTCACCGCCTTCCAGCCATCGACCCAGATCGCCCGGTTGCCGAACATCTCGTAATACTGGCGCTGCTTGCGGTTCGGAGCCTCGGCTGCGTCGAAGGAGTACGCCATGGAGACGCCGTCCAGGGGCTGCTGCTCGACGCCGTGGATCTCCTCGGGCATCACGACGCCAGCGGCCTCGAGGATCGTCGGCGCAACATCGGTGATGTGGTGGTACTGACTGCGCACCTCGCCCTTCGCCTGGATCCCTTCGGGCCAGTGAACCACCATCGCGTCGTGCTGCCCGCCGCGGTGCTCGCTCTGCTTGAAGTACTTGAAGGGGGTATTGCCCGCCATCGCCCAGCCCGCGTGGTAGTGGGGATAGCTGGTGGCGTCGCCCCAGCTGTCGTAGTGGCGCATGTTGGCATCGAAGGGTGTCTGCAGGCCGTTGAGCACGTAGGTCTCGTTGAAGGTGCCCGCGAGGCCGCCCTCACCGCTCGCGCCGTTGTCGGAGGTCACGAAGATCAGCGTGTTGTCGAGTTCGCCGATACGCCGGAGGGTCTCGACGACGCGACCGATCTGGTGGTCGACGTGCTCGAGCTGCGCCGCGAAGACCTCCATCTGCCGGGCGTAGAGCTTCTTCTCGTCGGCGCCCAGTGAATCCCAGGCGGGGATCTCGGGAATGCGCTCGCTCAGCTTCGTATTCGCCGGGACGACGCCGAGCTTCTTCTGCTGGGCAAAGATCTGCTCGCGCGCGGCATCCCACCCCATGTCGAACTTGCCTTTGTACTTCTCGAGATACTCGGGCGGAGTGTGGTGGGGAGAGTGCATGGAGCCCGAGGCCCACAGCATCATGAAGGGAATTTGGGACTTGATGGACTTGTGGCCGGTGATCCACTCGATCGCGCGGTCCGCGAGGTCCTTGTCGAGATGCTCGGATTTTCGGTAGGGCTCGGGGCTATGGTCGTTCCACATCACGGGAACGAACTGGTGAACGTCGGCGGCCATGAAGGTGTAGGCGTGTTGGAAGCCCTCGCCGCTGGGCCAGCGATCGAAGGGCCCCACCTGGGACACCTCGTAGAGGGGCGTATGGTCCCACTTCCCCAATGCGTAGTTGATGTAGCCCGCCTCCTCGAGGTAGTTCGCGACGGACTTGGCGGTCGGGGGCATCATCGCGTTGTAGCCCGGGAAGCCCATGGCGGTGAGGGCGTGGCTGCCGAGGCCGATCGAGTGGGGATTGCGGCCGGCCATCAAGGAGGCCCGCGAGGGCGAGCACAGAGCGGTGGTGTGGAAGTTGTTGTAGCGCAAGCCGTCATTCGCCAGCTGGTCGATGACCGGCGTCTCGATCAGCCCTCCAAACGAGCCGATCTGCGCGAAGCCCGTATCGTCGAGCAGGAAGATGATGACGTTGGGCGCACCCGCCGGAGGCTCGATCGGCGCTGGCCACCACTCGACGCTGTCTTCATAGCGCTTCGCGATCTTGCCCTTGAACTCCGGCGACGCCTCGGAAGAGGCGCTCTGGGAGAGCGAGAAGGCAAAGGGCAAGACCAGAAGGAGTGCCGTGAGGGTCTGCAGGCAGTTGCGGCGTCCGGTCCGTGCGTAGCTCATGGTGTCACTCTCCTTCGATTCCGCCGGCGGTCGAAACGGGAATCGTCTACCGGCCATTGAATTCGGGGTCGCGCTTCTCGAGGAAGGCCTTGGTGCCCTCCTTGCTGTCCTCGCTGGCAAAGACCAGGCCGAAGGCGTTCTGCTCGAGTGTGTTGGCGAGGCGCAGGTCCGCGTCCTGGCCCTCCTGGAGGACCCGCTTGGCGATGCGCACCGCCAGGGGCCCGCGCTCGGCGATGGCCTGGCCAGCCATCATGGCGCTGTCGAGCAGCTCGTCGGGCTCGAAGACCCGGTTTACCAGACCGATGCGCATGGCTTCGTCGGCCTTCAGGTTCTCGGCCGCGAGAATCAGCTCCTTCGCCCAGCCGATCCCCACCCGGCGCACCAGACGACTGGTTCCGCCGAAGCCCGGGATCAGACCCAGCTTCACCTCGGGCTGGCCGAAGCGGGCCTTCGTCGAGGCATAGATCCAGTCACAGGCCAGGGCCAGCTCACAGCCTCCGCCCAGGGCGAAGCCGTTTACCGCCGCAAGCGTGGGGATCGCCAGGGCCTCGAGGGCACCGAAGGTCTCGTGGCCCAGGCGGCTGAAGGCCTCACCCTCGATGGCCGTCATGGCACTCATCTCCTCGATGTCGGCGCCGGCCGCGAAGGCCCGCCCTTCGCCGGTGAGCACCAGGGCCCGAAGGCTCTCGTCGCCGGCAACTTCGCCCAACGCAGCGGCCAGGGCCTGCAGCATGGCGGTGCTCAAGGAATTCAGGGTGTCGGGGCTGGCGAGGGTCACGAGCGCAACTGCGCCCCGCCGTTCGCTGCGAATGAGTTCGGTCACGGTGCTTCGACGCCTCTTCCGGTGGTTCGACAGGCCGGGGATGATATCACGAGGTGCGGGAGAGAGTGCGAGGAAGAGTGCGGCGGCGCGATCGTGTATGGTTTCGCGATGACCGAAGCACTCCCGGGCAAGTCTTCGCTCGTCGCCGCGATTGCGTCCTGGCTGGGCAAGTTTGCGCCCTCCTGCATCCTGGCCGGACTGCTCGGCATCCACCTGGGCGCCATTCCGCCCCTGGGAGGCTTCATCTTCTACCAGTTCGGCCTGCTGATCGCCCTACTCGCACTAGTGCTGGGCTTGGTCGGCGTCTTCCTGACCCGGGGCGGAGGCGATCCCAAGGGCCAGCAGGGCGCCTGGCTCGGCGCGGCTTCGGGGACGCTCATCATTACCCTCACCGTCATTGGCGCCGGACCGGGAATCGGGAGCCCGCCCATCAACGACATCACCACCGACCTCGACGACCCGCCGGCCTTCGCTCCGGCGAGCGAGGTGCCCGACTACGCGGGCCGAGACATGGGCTATCCAGCGGAGTTCGTCGGCGTCGTGAGGGCCTCCTATCCCGAGCTCGGCCCCATCCGCGGATCCATGAGCGGCGAGGAAGCCTACACCCGCGCCCTGGGTGTCGCCGAGGATCTCGGCTGGGAAGTCGTCCACCGCGACCCCGAGCACGGCACCTTCGACGCCCGGGACACCTCGCTTTTCTTCCGCTTCGTGGACGACGTCACCGTGCGTGTACGCGGCGAGGGCGGCGAAGCCGTCATCGACCTGCGCTCGAAGTCACGGGACGGCCGGGGCGACCTCGGCGCCAATGCCGCGCGCATCGAGAAATTCAAGGAAGCCTTCGCAGCCGCGGGCTGAGCCCGATATCATTCAAGTCAAGGGAGGGTCTCCTCTTGATCCGGATCGGAGCCGTCGCCCTCCTCGCAGCCGCCTTCGCCGCTCTCCTCACAGCCGCCTCGGCTGCGGCCGCGCCGCCCCCCATCGAGGCCTTCTTCAGACCTCCGCAGTTCCAGAGCCCGCGGCTCTCACCCAATGGCGAACACGTGGCGACGATCTTCTACAAGGACGGTCACCACTTTGTTCTGGTGCACAACCTCGCCTCGGGCGAGATGGTTCCGGTCGGACGCTTCTCCGACCCGGAGTTCCTGCCCAGCCGCCTACTGTGGGCCAACGACGATCGTCTGCTCTTGTCCGGCGACATGCGCAGCCGCTTCAGCGTGGGAGTGCGGGCACGGACTACCAGGCTGATGGCCGTCGACCGGGACGGAGGGAATCTCGACTACCTCGCCGAGAAGTGGCGGGACTCGGGCCGCATCCAGATTCAGGACGACATCCTCCATCGGCTTCCCGACTCTCCGAAACACGTACTGCTTCAGCTCTGGAGGCCCTCCGGTCCCGGCCCCGGCGTGTACCGGCTCAACATCAAGAACGGGGCGCTGCGCCGGGTGGTGCGCGGACAGCGCCACGTCCACAGCTGGGTCGCCGACGCGACGGGAATCGTACGACTCGGCTGGGGAATCGATCCGCCCAACGCCAGAGTAATCGCGCGCACCAATTCCAAGTCGGACTTCGAGACCATCGCCGACTACCACGTCACCGAAGGGGATGGCTTCGACGTACTCGGCTTCACCGAGGATCCGTCGATCGTCCTGGTCGCGGCCCGTCGCCCACGTGACAGCGATCCCGAAGGAGATCGCCTGGCGGTCTACGAGTACTCGCTCTCGACCAGGAAGCTCGGACGATTGGTGGTCGGGCACGACCTCGTGGACGTGGGGGGGCCCATCGTGTACCGGCCCGGTACCAACGACCCCGTCGCGATCGAGTACTGGGTGGACGAGCGAGAGCTCCACTTCCTGGACCCCGATGCGGAGCTGTTACAGCGACGCATCGACAAGTCCTTTCCCGGCCGCAGCAACGAGATCTTGGGCTCCACGAGGAAGGAAAAGGTCCTGCTCGTCGACTCGAGGGGGCCCAGCACCCCGCCTCGCACCTACCTGGTCCGGACCGAAGAGTCCGACGCTTTCGCGCTCTTCGACGAGTATCCGGAGCTCCAGGACGTCCAGCTCGCCACACCGCGCCCCATTCGGTACAGCGCTCGCGACGGACTGCTGATTCACGGCTATCTCACCCTGCCCCCCGGCAGCGCCGGCAAGGAGCTGCCCGCCGTCCTCATGCCCCACGGCGGCCCCATGGCGCGGGACTACCTCGCCTTCGATCCGCACGTGCTCTTCCTGGCGAGCCGCGGCTACGCCGTGCTGCAGATGAACTTTCGCGGATCCTCGGGCTACGGCCACGCACATCTCTCCGCAGGGTACCGGCGCTGGGGCCTGGAGATGCAGGACGACATCACCGACGGAGCCGCCTGGCTCGTCGAGCAGGGCATCGCCGACCCGGAGCGGATCGGGATCTTCGGCGCTAGCTACGGCGGCTACGCGGCGCTGATGGCGGCCGTAAAGACCCCGGAAGTCTTTCGCTGCGCCGCGAGCTACGCGGGCGTGTTCGACCTGATCGCCGAGAACAGGCACGACAAGCAGTACCTCGGCGGTGAAATCGTGGAGGAATTCCGCGGAGACGACCGCAAGAAGCTGAAGGCCGCCTCGCCGATCCACCATGCCGAGCAGATCCGCATCCCGATCCTACTCGGTCACGGCAGGGACGATCCCAATGTCCACGTGAACCAGTCGAAGAAAATGGCCAAGGCGCTACGCAAGGCCGGTAAGAATGTCGAGCTCGTGCTCTACAACGACGAGATTCACGGCTACGCCCAGGGAACGACCGCGCTGGATTTCGCCCGGCGCCTCGAGGCCTTTCTCGCGCAAAATCTGGGAGAGCCCGGCGTGGATGGCGCCCTCAGCCGGGCCGCGGCCGGCCAGGGCGATCCCTAGCCGCCGTCGACGAGGCGTTCTCGAGAATCGCCAATGCAGCCAACACACATGAGTACCCGGAGGACCACAGCACTCCCTCGACCACACGCTACTTGTAGTGAAGGTCGAGCTCCGAGATATAGCCACGCCCGACCACTCCCCGGCTCCGCTCCAGCCACTGCCGAAAAGAGGTCCTGCAACGCGGCGACTCGTGAGAGACCAGGAGGTCGTCGAGAAGGCCCACGATCTCTTCCCGCGTGATCAGCACATCGCGCACCACCCACCCAAGCATGCGCCCAAGTGCGTACCCGAGCCGTGGCCCCACGTGAACGATCTTCGATCGTGAGCCAGTCATCTCTCGCACGAGTTTGACGAGTTCGAGGTAGCTGTAGGTCTCCGGCCCGACGGCATCGATGACCGTGTTCTCGCGCGAGGCTCCTGCATCAACCATGAGTTCGGCGAGATCCTCGACGAAGACGGGTTGCATCCGATACTCCCCATCGCCGACGACGGCAAAGAGGGGAAAGCGTCGTAGCAACCAGCCGATGTTGTTGATGAGCAGGCCGCCCTCACCGAAGATGACGGTTGGGCGAAGGATGGCAAAATCCACACCCAGCTCCTGGAGATCCTCTTCCAGCTGCGCCTTTCCGCGGTAGTAGGGAAGTGAAGAGTTCAGCGAAGGGTTTGCGATGCTGACGTGGACGATGCGCTGGACACCCGCGTCCCGGGCGGCGCGAAAGAGCACCTGGGTGTTGTGAACGGCCCCTTCGTAGGTGTTCCGTCCGTGATCGAAGCGAACCCAATAGGTGTTGTAGAGGGTGTGTACCCCTTTGAGATGCTCGGCAAGAGCTACCGGGTCATCGAAGCAGAAGGCCCGCGTGTCGACTCGATCCGCGAGGGGGTGAGCCGGATTGGGGTGACCGGTGAGTGTTCGAAGTGTGTGCCCACGCTGAAGAAGCAGCTCTGCAACAAAGCTACCCGTGAAGCTGAAGGCACCTGTAACGAGGTCAGTCTGGGTCATGATCGCTCTCCATGGTCTTTCTCGTTCAGAAATGGTCTGTGTCGTTCTGAAATACTTTCTTGTTGTTCAGAACTCTTTGAACCTTATGGACAAAAAAGGGGCTACTCGTCGCTCCCCTTTGTCCCCCCCAGCATGAGGATGAGCTGCTTTGCCGCGGCCTCATTTCCCAGCAAGTGGTCTGCAATCCTCTTCATCACCGCGAGGAACTCCCCCATTTCGGCGAGGCGCGCTTCGGCGGGCCCCTTCCCGCTCACCTGCCCCAGCACTTCCTCCAGCCCGCGCAGCGCCGGCTCGAAGTCGCGCCGCTTGCGCTCGCTGGCAATCGTGTACGCCATCTTCCAGATGTCGGACTCCGTCTCGAAATAGTCGCGACGGTCGCCGGCGGTCTTCCCAGCCCGAGACACGACCCCCCAGCTGCGCAGCTCCTTGAGGCACATGCTGGCATTGCCCCGGCTGATCCCGAGACCGTCGACGATGTCGTCCAGGCAAAGCCCCTGATCCGAGGCGATGAGCAAGGCGTGAACCCGGGCCGTAGACGCGCTGAAGCCCATGAGAGCCCCCATCGCCCCCCACGCCTCCACGAAATTCTCGACATCCCGCTTCTTCATGCATTTCCTATCGTTCAGAATATTGTGAAACTTTAGCATCTTCTGGACTGGCAGGCAAGCAGAGATCGGATCCAGAGCGCCCCTCGAGATGGCCGGATGAAGGCCGCGGCGAGTCGGCGCGTGAACGCAATTGCCTTGGAACGGCAAGACGGCCCGGTGGTCTCCCACACGGACCGCCTTGCGATGTCGCGAAGTGCTCTTCAGACCTATCGAAGGTAGGCGTCCTCTTCCGCGGATTGTCGTTGCAAGTGGTCGCCCTCGCTTCTGCAGGACGACTCGGGCGCGGTCTCGCCCTTCCAGGTGAGCCCGCCGACATCCCGATCCATGTCGTACACGTAGAAGCGGAGGTTGTCCCGGATGCAATCGTTCGGCTCATGGTGAGGCGGCGTGACCGCGATTGCTGCATAGGGATGATCGATCGCGATGTTCATGGCGTGCCCAAGCCCGTGGTCTCGAGTCGCGTCCCTGATTCCAGGGAGCTCCTCGGGATCGATCCGGATCTCACTGACGAGATGACCGGTGGAGTCGTAGGCGAACAGTTCGAGCCGCTCGGAAATGCCCACGATGAGGTCGTCGTCGCGATCGAAAGCGATGTCGGACAGGTCCTGGTTCCGGAGGCTGGCGATCACGGTCCAGATGTCGGTCTCAGGCTCGTAGGCGTACAGGAAGCCCTCGCCGCCAAGGGTGGAGATGATGACTCGATCACCGATGGTGTCGACCGTAATGCCCGAGGTCCAACTGAGCGGCTCGATTCCCACTGGTGGCGTGATCTCGGTCCTCGTGCCACTCGCGACGTCGAGTTCGAAGAATTCATGGGAAGAGATTCCGAAGTAACGGTCTGTATCTCCGTAGCGAACGACCTTTTGCAGCTGCTGGGCGTCTACCGAGGGGCCGGTGACTTCGGCGATCTCCGAGAGCGGTCCTGACACGTCGCCGATGGTGACCTCGAATTCGAGTCTCGGCAGATCGGGGTCGAAATCGACGAAGGGGTATTCGACAGCGAGGCGAGCGTCGTCCTGGACGCCGTCGATGATGTAGGGCCCACCCGCCCAATACTCGCCCATGAAGCTCGAGAACTCGGTCACACCGAGTTCCGCTGCGAGGGTCTCGAGCGCGCAGCGATGGTGCCCGCCTTCACCCGCGTGATCGAGGTAGAAGTAATCCGGGTTCGTCGACCCGCTCGAATCGGCATAGTAGAAGCGCTCACGGACCTCGACGCCATCCGGCAGCCCGACAACTTCTTGCGTGTAGTAACCCGCGAGCACGACCGTATCGAGCGTCCCAGTGACGACGTCAACGGTCCAGATCACGGGGCCGTAGGAACTCAGAACCAGCGTGACATTCTCTTCCGGTCGGTCGATCGAGACCGAGACGTGGGCTGTCTCGTGGTCCGAGACGCCAGCCGGTCCGTCGTGAACGGCGATGAGGTGGACCTCTCCCTCGAAGGCGGGGGCGTCGACATCAGTGTCGGTGGTGACGGGCGGCGGGAATGGCGGCAGGAAGGGCGGCAGGCCATCTACGCCGCATCCAGCGAGTGCAAAGAGACAGCAGGCCAGACTTGCGAGACGAGCGAACAGGGTCTTCATTGTATTTCCCTCCTGGAATCGACCTCGCGGTCGCGCTTGGACTTCGATTCCGATTGAGCCGCCGGAAGCTCGGAGCCGATCTCCGATCGGCGTGGGTCGAACGCGGTGCATTTCCGAATCCAGCAACAGTGTGTTGACGCCATATTTGTACCGGCAGGCTCGCAGGGAAGATGCAAAGGGCTTTACACCTCGCGAAATTCGTTCGGGAGGAGACCGAGGTATCGGCCGCGAACGCTGCGGAGCGCGGTCGCGAGGTAAAACAGAGCAGCGCGCCGGGCCTGGCGGCCCTCGCGGGTCTGCTGCGCTCGGTCTGTATCGCGGGCTGGCGTCCGGCCGCGCTCTATCGCATCCGGCGCAGGCGACTCGCGTCCTCGAAGCAGACACCCGGCTCGTCGCCGAACATGTAGTAGGCGCGACCAGCGAGGAGGCGAACGCCGAACTCGACGTCATAGAGCCCCGGAATCCACAGGCCGGCTCGCTCCTGGTAGTCCTCCAGGAAGAACACAAACTCCGGGCCGGGATAGAGGAATTCACCGGGCTCTGCTTTGAAGCGCCACGCGCGCCGGTTCTCTCCCGCCACCACCATGCTGGCTCCCGTACCCACGTACTCGCCCCGCTCGAGCAGCTCGTTTCGCAGGTGACGAACCCAGCCGGCCGGCTCGCGGACCTGGCAGAAGAGGAGGTCGTAGACGAAGCCCTCATCGAGGCCCTGCTCCCAGTGAGCTACGGCCTCGTCCGTGATACCGGAATCGATGACGGCATCCACCGCCCGCTCGAGGGCGAAGCGAAGAGCTCGGCCCTCGTCCGAAGCGATCCCCCTCCCGCTGACCTGCCGCACGAGCTCGACTCCGTCGGAGACCGAGAGGAAATGAACGCTGAGCTCGACCCGGACCGGGCGTTGACCGTAGGCGCTCTCCGGGTCTCCTTCCGTCCGGACGTCGGCCCGTCCGTAGACGAGGTAGTTCGTGGTGCGCAGCGGGTCTTCGAGGAAGGCGGCGCGAACGCCGAGGTCGTCGCAGCCGCCGCGCATTCTTCGCTCGAGACTCCCGCTCGACATCTCGGTGTCGAAGCCCAGCGCCGAGAGTCGGCTCTTCATGAGATCGTTGAGGGTCGTGGAAAAGGCGCTTCGATCCGTTCGGAGGCGGGAGGGGAGAGAGCAGAGGTTGAGGGCGACGCCCACCCTGGCCGCCGCCTCCGGCTCCATGGCCTCGCGCTCCTCACCGAGGATGTCCTGGATGCGGTCCACGTCGACCTGGAAAGCGTAGACGGGGCAGTAGAGGCCATTCCGCCGGCCTTCGTTTCCCACCGAGATCACGCTGAGCAGCTCGCGGGTCTCGAAGTCCAGCGCTTCTCGGCTCTCCTCCGAAAGCTCGTCGCGGCCGATCTCCTCGAGGGCGATGCGGATCGCGCTCTCTCGGGCCCGAGCGCCCGCCTCGCCCAGGGTCTGTCCGCACTCCCGGACGTCGCGGACCTCGAGAAAGTCCGTGGTGGATCGCCGGGCCGTCATGCTCCTCGGCTCCTCCCCGCTCCGGACGCCGGTCGAAGTGCAGCCCGAGATCAGAGTGCAGCCCGAGATCAAGGCGATGACGAGCGCCGCACAAGAGCGATCTCCTAGCAAGGGGCTCCGTCGCCTGCCGACAGCGGCACGCCGGCGCTCCGTCGATCGGCGTTGCCACTCCTGCTGCGAGGATCTCAACTCTGGCCTCCCTACCACTGGTTTCCAGCCCGCTCGCTCGCGCCGGGCGGCCGTCGCTAAGGGACTATGCAAGGAATGAAGGCCTTTGTCGCTGGCCTGGATCCGGACGACTTCAGCCCGCCAGGAAAATCGCCCGATCGAGCCGTGCCGGTAACAAACTGCGACCACGCTGCACTTCGTTGTTGTCGACTCGGTCGCGGAGTTGGCCGGTGCCGGGTCGAGCCGGAAGGCCCGATCCGACGCAGACCGAATTGACGAGGAGCTCCGCCGCTGGGGCGGGGTCGCCTCGAGCGAGCCGCAGGAGGGATCGAATGATGGAACAGAAAATACGGTCCAACTGCTTGAATTATAGAACGATTTCAGGTTTCGAACATGGGTGGCGCGCAGCGCCCAAGGAGCTGCGCCCCTCTCTACATCAAGCCGGTGCTTTCGAAAATATTCCCGTCAGATCATTGCCCCTAGTCGCATATACTGACGCACCACCTCGCTGCCGTCCCACACCCGTAACGGTCCACGAACCGGAGATTTCAACCTTGCACTCAAGACTTCCGAATCTTCGCAGGAGCCTCCTGCCGCTCGTCCTCGTCAGTGCGCTGATCCTGGCCTCGCAGATGGCCTCCGCCGCGGGCAAGCCCCGGGTCGCGATCAAGACGCCCAAGCTCGGCGACGAGGTCGAGGGCAGCCATGCGGCCCGCAATCACCTCGACCTCGGCCTCCTGACCGCCGACATGGAGGCCTCGATCCGCGCCACGCGAAAGTTCGACATCGTCTCCCGTCAGAAGGATGTCATGAAGGACATCCGGGAGGAGCAGCAGCTCTCCGATTCCGACGCCTTCGCGGGAGACGCGGCCGGGTCGGGGGCCCTGGCGAACGCCAACTACCTGATCCTGCCGACGGTGCAGCGCTTCAGCTTCTACCGTTCGGCGAAGGCGGTCCCGAACCTCGACAACAAGTGGAAGATCACCGACGCCGGCGTGCTTCACGTCACGGCCCAGCTCGTGGATACCACGACCGGCCAGGTGCTGAGCACCTTCGACACCACCAGCTCCTTCAAGCTGAAGACCCGACTCGCCAACACCGACACTGGAAGTCCGACCAAGTCGAACTTCGCCCGGCTGTCGAAGAACAGCTCCGCCCAGATGGCGGACCAGCTCGTGGACAGCGTCTTCCCCATGAAGGTCATCAACGCCCAGGGGAACCAGGTCTGGATCAACCGCGGGCAGGATGGCGGCCTCGAGGTCGGCGACACCCTCACCGTCTTCTCCCCCGGCGTCGCGCTCATCGACCCCGATACCGGAGAGAATCTCGGCTCCGCCGAGAGTGAGGTCGGGACCATCAAGGTGACTCGGGTCAATCCCAAGTTCACGATCGCCGAGCTGCTGGACATCTCACCGAACACCAGCGTCGAGAAGGGCTTCATCATCAGGAAGTAGGACCTGCCCGCAGACCCGCCGGAAGCAACGGCTACAGCCACTTCGCCATGCTGCCAAGGAGACCCTTCATGCGTCGATCCGGAATCCTGTACCTACTTCACTTCATGATCGCCACGGGGCTCCTTCTCGGAGCCATCGCCCCGCTCACTCACGCGACACCGATCGAGGGCACGGCACCTTCCCGCGTCTCAGTGGTGGGCCTCAACGATCCGCTCACCGATCGCATTCTCCAGAGCCTCGCCCGGAGTCGGCGCTTCGTTCCGGTGGAGCGGGAGGCCCTGCGCAAGGTCGTCGAGGAGCAGCGCTTCGGCCAGGAGCGCGCCGACGACTTCGTGACCCAGACTCTCGACGGGTCCATCGGCAACATGACCGAGGTCAGCGGCTTCACGGTCCTCGCCATCGGGGCCCTGGCGAAATTCAAGGATGCCGACAACGACATCAAGGATCTCGGCACCGCTGTGGGAGCAGACATCCTCGTTGTTGCCCGGCTCGAGAAGCTCCAGAACCGGCAGGCCACGACCACCTCGGTTCCCTACAGCCGTGAAGGCCGGACGAGTACCGTCGAAGTCAGCGACGGACGGCTCCTCTTTCGCGTCGTACGGGTGGAGAGCGGCGAAGTCATGGGAGCCGGAAGCATCCGCTCCCAGCTCACCGAGAATGTGTACGCCGGGATGAGCACAGACACGGACGACTTCACCTTCATCGACCAGCTCGCCCAGGAAGCCGCGGCCCGCATCATCGACGTGACCTTTCCCGCGACGGTCGTGAGCATCGATCCGCTGGTCGTATCGCGGGGGACGAACGACGGCGTCGGTCCCGGTGACCGCTACGTCGTGAAGCGAGAGGGCAAGGAGGTGATAGACGGCGGCATCTCCCTGGGACGGCTGCTCTCGAAGGTGGGCTCCCTGGAGCTCAGCGAGGTCAACGAGACCATGTCCATCGCACAGATGACCTCCGGCACCGCGTTCATGGTCGGAGATCTCGTGCTGGTCGATGCCCCCGCGGAGCCCACCGAGGCGCGTGCTCCGTCCAGCGCCGTGGCGGCGGGAACGCCCCTCAAACAGAGCTCGGCGGGTGGGGCGGAGCGCCCCCGGGTCGCCCTGGGGACCATCGACTTCGGCGCTACGGGCGACCACGACTCCACCACTGTGTCTTTGTTCACCGACCGCATCATCTCGGGCCTCGCGACCACCAAGCGCTTCCAGATGATCGACCGCCAGGAGGTGGATCAGCTCCTGCGCGAGCAGGAGGCCCAGGCGATCGCGGGCAACCGCGGCATGGGGAGCGCCATGGGCACCCTCGCCGGCGCGGACTACCTGGTATACGGCAACGTGGCCCTCTTCGACCTGCAGGGCGAGTCGACCCGGCTGCCGGGATCGACGCGCACCATCTCCCAGACGGTGGGGCGGGTCGACGGCACGGTCCGTATCGTCGACGCACGCTCGGGCGACATCCTCGACTCGCGCAATATCGAGATACGCAAGGCCATCGATCCCAACGCGAGCCGGGACCGCAGCGTCACCACCCTGGCCAACGCCTACTCGGCGGAGCTCGTCACGATCCTGCTCAACGCCATCTACCCGATCAAGGTTGCGGCCATCTCGGCCGACGGGACGGTCTACATCAACCGGGGCCTCGACGGCGGCCTGCGGCGGGGCGAGACCCTCGAGGCGTTCCGGCCCGGCGAGGCCGTCATCGATCCCGACACGGGGATCCAGCTTGGCGTGCAGGAGAGCCTCATCGGCGGCGTCGATGTCGCCATTGTCGAGGATGCCAGGAGCCGGGGCAAGGCGACGCCGGGCAGCAGCCTCGAGGTCGGCGACATTCTCCGCCGCAGCCCGGACGCGACGGATTCACCCTCGTCCACGCGCAACGCAAGGGTCCCCAGCGGCGGCAAGGCCAAACCCACCCTGGCGGTGGGCAAGATCCGCCTGGGAGATGCCTCTCGGGTGCAGAGTTCCCAGCACAGCTACGTCCGCGACCTGGCCGGGACCCTGGGCGTCCGCCTCTCCCAGACCAACCGTTTCGAGGTGCTCGAGCGCAAGGAGATCGACCAGGTTCTCGACGAGAAGATCTTCCAGGCCGCCACCCAGGGCGAGGACATCAGCGCCTACCTCCAACAGCTCTCCGGCTCGGACTACATGGTCTATGGAGATCTCACCGATTTTCGCATCGAGACCGAGACCAAGCACATCGAGCTCCTCGACGAGGTCCAGAAGCGCAGCTCCGGGGTAGCAAAGCTCTCGATTCGCGTTGTAGACGTGCGGGCAGGCTCCGTGCTGGCGGCCGAGCAGGTCGCCGTCGACCAACGCCTGCCGAAGGACGGCGACCACGGGAGCGAGCTGCTCGACCTGCTGACCACCTCGGCGGTGAAGTTGATCCTCCAGCGTGTGTACCCGGTCCGCGTGATCGGACTCCTCCCCGACCAGACCACCGTCTACCTCAACCGGGGCGAGGACGGGGACCTCGAGGTGGGCACCTTGCTCGACCTCATGCGGCCCGGTACCGAGATGATCGACCCGGACACCGGCCAGTCCTTCGGCAGCATGGAGGAGAAGGTCGGCACGGTACGGGTCGTCTCTGTGGAGGCCTCCCGATCACGCGCCGAACTGATCTCCGGCGGAACACCCGCCGTCGGCGACATCGGACGCACGGCGCCGAAGCCCGCCGGCAAACAGCCCGCGAAGAAAGCGAAGAGAGAAATCAATCGTCCCGCCTTCTAGAAAGGGATAACGATCATGCTGAAGAAGAGCCTCGTTCTCGTCACTGCCCTGATCCTCACGCCGGTCTTTTCCCATGCCCAGTTCGACCCCTTCAAGGGCGTCAAGGAGCTCGCGGATGCCATTGAGAAGAAGCAGGAGAAGGACGCCGCGAACGCCGCAGCGCGCGACGCGGAACGCGCTGCTCCCGGCCAATCGGCCGCACCAGTCAGCCTCGGTCACGGGCGCACCATCCGCTATGCGGGATACTCGAAGTCCTTCCTGCCGCTGAAGAGCAAGCTGCTCTCGGGCAACTTCGAGGACGTGGACAAGCACTACACCAAGAAGGAGGGCAAGGCCCGAAAGAAGGCCAAGGGAAACGACGCAAAATACTTCCGGAAGGTCGGGTTCCTCGGCTTCGTCGAGCACGGAAGCCTGGAACTCGCGCAGGGTGATCTCGCCGGCTCCATCGAGGCCTACACCGGCGCCGAGCAGGTGCTCAACCTGCGCAACGACGAATCCAAGGCCAAGGAGAAGAGCAAGGCCTTCATGGGCAAGTTCTGCGGCATGGTCATTGGCAAGGACGAGTTCGTGCCGTACTACGGCGTGGCCTTCGAGCGCATCCTCATGCTCAACGGAAAGTCCATCGCCTATCTGCTGAGTGGGGATCGCCTCGCCTACAACGTGACCCGGCGCTCCATCGACTGGCAGAACACCGAGAAGGCCGCATTCGATGCCGAGCAGCGCAAGATCCAGGAGGATCTGGCCAAGAAGAGGGGCAAGAACCCCTTCTCGGGCATGGTGGAGAAGCTGGTCTGGGCCGCCTATGCGGATTACGAGACCAAGGCACAGGCGGTGCCCAGCGCCTTCGTCAACCCCTTCGGCTTCTACATGGCAGGGATGATCCAGGAGTTCGAGAGCGCCGACGATCCCAGCCTCATGGACAATGCGCGCATCAGCTACGGCAAGGCTCTCGAGCTGAATCCCGAGAGTAAAGTGATCAGAGAGGCCTACGAGGCGATGCAGAAGGGCGAGAAGGCGGGCGATCGTCGGCTCGTTCAGGTCGTGGCCTTCGACGGATTCACGCCCGAGAAGAAGGTTCTCGAGTTCCAGATTCCAGTCAGCTCGGACATGATCATCCCCGTCAAGCTGCCCGTGTACGAGCCCGTCGACTCCGTCGTCTCCGGGATCGCGGTGACGGGCAACGGCGAGCCCCTCGCCGATCTCGACGAGGTGGCCAGCGTCGAGGCCATCTCCCTGCGCTACCAGAGTGACCAGCGATCCAAGCAGACCCTCGACGTGTTGATCCGCGTCGCCGCTTCCGTGGGCAAGCGCACGGCCGCGAAAGACAACAGCATCGCAATGGGCGTGGTGACCATGCACGACGCCCTCTCGACCCCCGACATGCGGTCGTGGATGAGCTTGCCGGCCACGATTTCTGCGGCACGCTTCTATGCGCCGCCCGGCGTGGATGCCATCGAGATCCACTCCCGGGACGAGACCGGCGCAGTCCTGAGTACCCAGTCGGTCGCGATCGCCGAGAGCGGTCCGACCTTCATTTTCGTACGCAGCATGGATGCACAAATGCTCGCCCATGCCAATCAGAGCCTGTGGTTCAACTAGAGTCCTGGATTCATACAGACAAGGGGGGTTACACGATGACCGGTGCAAGTAGGAGCAATCGTTGGATGTTGGGAGGAGCCGCCGCGGTGCTCCTGGCCTCGCAGCTCGGGTGCGCCAGCGCCTCCGCGCCGCACGTCCAGGACACCAGCAACGTGGTGGTGGACCACACCTATCCGCGGGCCAAGCTGGTCCTCGGCTCGAAGGACCTGCTCGGAAAGGTCGTCATCATCGATCCCAAGTTCCGCAAGACGGGTTCCCTGACCGAGGCTTCCGTGTCCGTACAGAACCTCTCCCAGAATACCTACAATCTCGAATACCGATTCGAGTGGGAGGATGACGACGGCTTCGAAGTGGATGGTGGGGGCATCTGGACACGTTTCTCCCTGACTCCGAACCTGATCAAGAAGATCCGCGCGACCGGGCCCAGCCCCCAGGCCACGCGAATCACCTTTACCGTTCGATATCCGCACACCAGTAGCTGAACCGGCCCGCGAGCCGAAGGAGAGAAACGCAATGAAGATGGAAGTGCTTCGACGACTTGGCTTCTCGCTGGCCGCGATCTCGCTGCTCGGGCTTTCGGGCTGCGCCTCGACGACCAGTCAGCCCAAGAGCCGCGTGGACTACGGTGACACCAACGAGCGCGATCTGATCCGCGTGGGCGTCACCATGACCGACCTGAAGGAGCTGGCAAGCACTGTCACCCAGAAATTCCTGCGCTCGCCGCAGGTGCAGGGCTGGGACACAAAGCCGCGCCTGGTACTCGGCAGGCTGGTGAACAACACCGACGACGAGAGCATCCAAATGAGCGATCTGTCGGATCTGGTCACGAACCTGATCCTGGGCTCCGGGTTGGTGCGGCTCCTTGACGTCACGGCCGACGATTTCGACTACATCCTGAAGCAGTCTCTCACGTCGAAGCGTCAGTACGGCACGGACGACAACCAGGTGCTTCACTTCACCATGCAGATGAAGCTCTACAGCCTGGACGGCGAGCTCGTGGGTCAGTGGTCCCATGACATCAAGCAGGTGCAGGCGGGGCGATCAAACTTCTAACGCGCCACGAGAGAGAGCGAGGGCCATGAGTCGCGAGGGCGAAAGGGTCGTACTCAAGGTCTTCCTGTTCACGGATCTCGTGGGCTCGACGGAGCTCAAGCAGCGGCTCGGCGATATTGCGGGCGCCCGGGCGATCCGCAGTCACAACGATATCTTCCGAGAGGCTCTTCGCAGGTATGACGGGGTCGAGGAGGACAACGCCGGGGACGGGTTCTTCGCCACCTTCGACGTGCCCTCCAAGGCGGTGGACTGCGCCCTGGACTTCCAGCAGAGCATGGCCGGGAGCGAGGGAGATGCGCGGCTCCACACGCGAATTGGCGTGCACATGGGCCAGGCCGCCGTGATGAGGGGACAGGTCGACGACGAGCTCTTCGGCCTCTCCATCGACACGGCGGCCCGGGTCATGGGGCTGGCCCTGGGCGACCAGGTCCTGCTGACCCAGGCCGCCTTCGACTCGGTTCGTCAGTTCATCACCGACGCGCCGGACGGTTCGGACCTCGAGTGGCTCGCCCACGGCAACTACCGCATCAAAGGCGTCGACGGGCCAATCTCGATATTCGAGGTTGGAATCCCGGGCCTCTCGCCGCTTTGCCCCCCTCCCGACTCCCAGAAGGCCCGCCGGGACGTGGCCCCGGAGGACGCCGACACCCTCGGGTGGCGCCCGGCCATCGGCAAGGAGATCCCACGCCGCAGCGACTGGCGCCTTACCCGGAAGCTGGGCGAGGGGGCCTTTGGCGAGGCCTGGCTGGCGGAGCACACTCGTTCCAGAACGCGACACGTCTTCAAGTTCTGCTTCCTGCCCGACCGCCTGCGGGCCCTCAAGCGGGAGGTGACCCTGCTTCGGGTCCTCAAGACCAAGCTCGGTGATCGGCCTGACATCGCCTGCCTGCTCGATTGGCAGCTCGACGATCCGCCCTTCTATCTCGAATCCGAGTATGCCCAGGAAGGCGACCTCCCCACCTGGGCCGAAGGGCAGATGCACGCGAGCCCGGGCTGCAGCGGCCTCTCCGACGTGCCTCTCGAGACTCGACTCGAGCTCGTCGCCCAGACCGCCGATGCCCTCTCGAATGCCCATCGGGTCGGGGTGCTCCATAACGACATCAAGCCCTCCAACATCCTCATCACCAACGACGCTCGGGGTCGGCCCAGCGTACGCCTGGCGGACTTCGGCATAGGCTTGATCGCCGACCGGGAGAGCGTGGGTGATGAGATCACGGGTCTCTCCATCGCGACCGAAATCTTCGCGGATTCGGCGAGCAGCGCTGGGGGGACCCATCTCTACATGGCGCCCGAGCGGCTCAGTGGCCTGCAATCCTCCGTACAGAGCGACATCTACTCCCTTGGCGTGGTGCTCTACCAGATGGTTCTCGGCGACCTGGGGCGTCCACTCTCATTCGGCTGGGAACGAGAGATCGACGACGATCTCCTGCGTGATGACATCGCAGTCTGCGTGGATGGCTCCGCCGCGCAGCGCCTCTCGAACGCCTCGGAGATGGCCGAACGCCTGCGTGGCCTCGACCAGCGACGTTCCCAGCGCCAGGTTCTGAAGCGCTCCAAGGAGCTGCGTTTTGCCGCAATCCTCGCGGCGATCGGCCTCACACTGGGCCTCGGTGTGTTCACTGCGTCGACCTGGGTCCGGGACGTTGCAGTCAGCGATGTGCGGGGCGTCGTGGAGGAGCAGGTCCTGGGCGCGAACGAGATGGTCGCCCATGTGGCAGCCGGCTTGCTCGAAGGCGAGCTCACGGACGCCCGAAATCGAGTGCTCCGGATCGCCGCCAACCCGAGTCTCGCCCGCGCCCTTCGGGTGGGGGACCGTGCTGCGATCCAAGGCCTCCTCGACTCGGCGCGCGACCAGAGTCCGGCCCTCTTCAGTCTCGGCGTGGCGGATGTAAACGGCAACCTCGTGCGCCGGTCCCCGCGAGATCCGGGCTTGGAGGGGCGAAACTTCCGCTTTCGTGACTGGTTCAACGCGGGCGATGAAAGTCAGAGGCCGCTGAGTGGGCTTCACTTCTCCGAACCCTTCGTCTCCCAGGCACGGGGCAACGAGGCGCTCGTTGCCATCTCGACACCAATTCGCGACGAAGCCGGAGCGCTGGCCGGCGTGCTCCTCGGCACCATGAGCCTGGCGGCGATCCAGGAACTCGTAGAAGGGGCCCCGAGGGCCGAGGGCTCCGCCGGCCTGGTGGTCGTCGTGATGAACGACCGCGAGCAGCTCGTCGTACACCCGCAGAATCCCCTCTTCGCCGAAGGCCAGCCCGCCCTCTGGCGGCCCGTCTTCGACACCACCCGTGGCGGGGCACGAGTCGCGACCGATCCCCTCATCGGGGAGGATCAACGATTCCTCGTGGGCTCGAAACGCTTCTACCCAGGTTCCGACGCGAAGGAAAAGGGCTGGCAGGTCGCGGTGCTGAGGGGCGAGGGAGACACGGTCCTCTCCGTCGACGAAATTGGCACCGACATCGACCGCTTCCAGATTGGTGTCGGTCTCTTCGGAATCGCCCTGATCCTTGCCGCCGTAGCGGCGATTCACTCCATCCGGTCGCGCGACGCCCGCTGAGGTATCCCCTAGAGCCGAACGAAGATTCAGACACGAGGGAAGCCATGGGCTACCGGGTGGTGCAATGGACGACGGGACACGTCGGCCGCGAGGCCGCGAAGGCAATCTTGCGACACTCGCAGCTCGAGCTGATCGGCTGCTACGCCTGGAGTGAGGAGAAGGAAGGAAGGGACGTCGGCAAGGGACTCGAACCGGAGTGGCCCGTGGCGCACGGGTATACGATGGAAGTCCACGGCAACCCGAACATCCACACGCGCGTCCGCTTCAGCCCCTCCCAGGAGCAGATCGATTCGGGCCGGATCGCCGATCTTGCGAATCCGGTGACCGCGTTGCCGGTCGTGAACGCGATTCCGGCCGTGTGCGATGCCGTGGCGGGAGTTCGGACCTACGCGGATCTGCCGTTGATTACCGGCTGTTACACCGGAGATCAGACCGGAGATTGATCCGGCGAGCCGCCCGGGTGATGTCCCCAGTCCGCCGGCACACGTCCCCGGGGCGAACTCGCTGCAGGCTCATCCTGCAGGACCTCGCCCTTCGGAACGGCGGGGCAGCCCCAGCTCGTCTTGCTGCTCGGCGGCCCCCAGTGTCGCCCCAGGATCCCAGATCTCGTCGACCAGCTCGAAGAGGTCGGCGCCGTTGCCCTCTTGCCCGCTCTCTCAGACCTCGATCCCCAGCGCCTCCGCGGCGGTCTGCTTCGCCCAGCGGTAGTCCGCCTTCCCGCTCGGGGCGCGCAGGACTTCTTCCACGAACACGAAGACCTTGGGGAGCTTGTAGCCGGCGATATGGTTGCCGGCGGCCTCCTTGAGCTCCGCCTCGCTGGGCTGCTCACCCTCGCGCAGCTGGACGATGGCGGTCACCTGACTGCCCCAGCGCTCGCTCGGCGTGCCGCACACGACGGTGTCGTACACGGCCGGGTGGCTCTTGAGCGCCAGCTCCACCTCCTCGGCGAAGATCTTCTCGCCGCCGCTGTTGATGGTGACCGAGTCGCGCCCCAACAGGTGCATGTTTCCATCTGGACACCAGGCCGCCCGGTCGCCGGGCACCGAGTAGCGCACGCCCTCCACCACCGGGAAGGTCTTCGCGGTCTTCTCCGCGTCTTTGTAGTAACCGAGGGGCACGTAGCCCGTACGCGCCAGCCAGCCCACGTCCTCCGAGCTCGGGTCGATCAGCGCCGAGAGGTCGCTCTTCAGCACCACGTTGCCCGCGGCCAGATCGAAGTCGCCGGTCTTGCCGCCAGTGTCGGCGGTGGAAAAGTGCACCCCCTGCGCGCCGGTCTCCGAGGAGCCCAGCGCGTCCATGATCTTGATCTGGGGCACGAGCTCCAGCAGCTCCTGCTTGAGGGCCGCCGTGAAGATGGCACCGCCGCTCGTCACCAGACCAAGGCTCGAGAGGTCATACTCCTTCTTGCGCAGCTGGTCGATGAGGGGCCGCGCGAAGGCGTCGCCCACGATCGTGATGGTGTTCAGCTTTTCGCGCTCGACGGTACTCCAGACGTCGTCGGGGTCGAGACGCTCCACGTCGGACTGGACCACCACCGTCCCCCCCACGTGCCACATGTTGAACGCCACCCAGTGGGCGGCGCCGTGCATGAAGGGCGGCGCCGGCAGGGAGCGGATGTTGCCTCCGATGGCTTCGATGCGCTGGCGCAGCTCGTCCTCGTCCGCGGGAACCCCCTGGGCCGCCAGGGCCGCCTTGAAGATGTCCTCCTGGCGCCACAGCACACCCTTGGGCATGCCCGTGGTACCGCCCGTGTAGAGAATGTAGAGGTCGTCGTGGGACACATCGTCGGGCATGGGCGCCGGCGTAGCCCTGGCCAGGGCCTCTTCGTAGTCGAGGGCGCCGGGCAGCAGGGCGTTGCCCGACGCGTCCGCGACCTGCAGCCAGAGCTTCACGCCGTCGAGCTTGTCGCGAATCTTCGCCAGGGTGGGGGCGAAGGCCGCGTGGTAGACCACGACCCGCGCGTCGGCGTTGTCGAAGAGATAGAGGAGCTCCTCCTCCACGTAGCGGTAGTTCACGTTGAAGGGCGCACAGCGGGCCTTGTAGCTCCCCAGCATGCCCTCGAGATACTCGTTGCCGTTGTAGAGGTAGAGGGCCACGTGGTCCTGGCCAGACTGCCAGTTCTCGAGTCCGCCGCGCTCCTCATGGCAGCCGAGGCCCGCGCCGCGCAGCACGTCAGCGAGGCGCCGGGTGCGCTCGGTCACCTGCTCCCAGGTGAAGCGCTCTTGCGCGGTGACGATGCACTCCTTGTCGGGAATGATGCCGGCGATGAACTCGTGGATGCGGGCGAGGTTGTACTGCACGGGGGGCGGCTCCTTGGTCGACGATTCAGGGGTTGGGATGATGCGGCGGCACAATGTGCGCCGCAAGGGAGCGTCACCGGGCCGCGCTGGCTTTGAAGCAGACCTCCTCGACACGCTCGCAGTGGGCGAGCAGCGCCGGCCGGTGGGAGATGAGCGATTCGCACTCGGGCGTCGGCCCCGACCGGGCGGTGTGGAGCTGCGCGTAGACAGCGAGATCCGCGATGCTGGGGCGGTCCGAGTAGAAGAAGTCCCGCTCGGCGAGCAGGTGCACGAGATCGTCGAGCCTGAGCCCCATCTCCTCGACGAGGATCTCGTAGGGAAGGCGCCCGAAGCCCTGGGCCCGGGTCATGGCCGCGAGCTGCCGCGGAATCACGGCCTTTGCCACGGGGCGAGCCCAGGGGGCGAGAACGCCGGCGACCTGCTGCACCGTCGCGGCCGCATTGCGCTCGCACGCGCGCAGCGCCATTACGTGCCAGTAGAGCGACTCGTCGCACCAGTCCTCGAGCAGGCGTTGGGCGGCCGCACAGTTGGAGCCGGAATCGAGGAGCGGAGGCTGGGGATAACGCGTCTCGAGCTCGCGCAGGATGAAGGTCGAGTCATAGAAGCGCTCCGCGTCGAAGTCGACGACGGGCATCTTGCTCGTCTGGGGATTCAAACGCTTCAGCTCCAAGGGGCTCCTGGGCGAAACGACTTCGAAGGGCTGCCCCTTGAGCTCGATGGCCCGCGCCACCTTCTCGACGTAGGGCGAAAGGCGGGTTCCGTAGAGGCGAATCGTCATCGGGATCATCTCCTGGCTTGGGGCAGCGGCTGGCCTCAGCATACTGCGCCCGCGGCGCCCATGAGGCGGCCGAGGCTGCGTGACACCCTTCTCGCACGCTATGCTGCGCCTCGAACCCAACTCTCGGACGGGGAGCCAGGTGCTCATCCGACTCACCCGTCGAGTGGGGTAAAAACCCGGCTCGCGATCCCCGTGTAATCATGTGATCGTGGGATTCGGGATTGGGTGTCGCTGGGGGGGGGGCACATGTTTTCCTATACGGTCCGCAATCGGATCGCGGAGGTCACCATCGAAGGTGGCACCAGCAGATCCGAGATCCGCGACCTCAAGTCGAAGCTCGACAGCGACGCCGAAGTGAACGCCACCACATGCCTCTTGGTCGAGGTCCGCGAGCTGGAAGGCTGGACGGCCAGCCGCGAAGGTCTGCAGGACCTCGCAGAGCTCTGGTCCGCCGGCAACTACGGAGAAGGGCGCCGCTGCGCGGTCATCGTCGACCGCCCCCTATTGCACGGATTCGCGCGACTCGTCGGCGTCTATTCGGAGCGCCACGGCGTCGCGATGCGTGTCTTCTGGGACCGGGACGAGGCGCTGCGCTGGCTGCGCCGACCCTGAGCGCGCAGCCCTGCCCTATTCTGGTGCCGGCAGGTCCAGGAGCTGGGCCAGGTGCTGGGTAACCACGTTGTTGCGCTGCAGGATGGGCTTGGCCTCCATGGGGAAGGTCCCGTAGTGGGCTTGCTGGCCCATGACGCGAATCATCACACAAGCGAAGCGAAGGCCCGCGAACACTTTGTAGAAATGCAGGTGTTCCGCCTCGCGGCCCATGACCTCCTCCCAACGCGCCACGGTCTCCTCGTGGCTCGGGATGCCCTCGAGGCGCGGCCGCGCCATGCCCGGGATGCCGTTACCCGCCATGGCGATGAGGTCGACGAAGAGCCACCAGCCGAGGTCACACACGGGATTGCCCAGCGCGGCCATCTCCCAGTCGAGAACCGAGACCACCTCGAAGTCCCGGAAGATCTGATTGCCCACCCGCGCGTCACCCCAGCACAGGGCACGGGGTTCGTCGGCGGGCATGTTCTTCACGAGCCACTCGAGGGCCGCCTGGGAGGTGGGCTGCTCCTCGCCCTCCCGCGCCCAGTCGAGATAGCGCTGGTAGTAGGCGAGGTGCTGCTCGATGGGGCTGGAGCCGAGGGCCGGCATCTCCAGGTAGTCGAGACCGAGGCTGTCCACGTCGAGCTTCCCGATCCGCATCAAGGCATCCAGCCCGGTCCACCACATCCTCTCCCGCTGGGCCGGCGTCGCGTCGAAGACGAAGCCTTCGGTGGGGTATGGCGGATTGTCGGCGGGGATCTCGCCGTAGACGCGCTCCATCACATAGAAGGACTCGCCCAACAGGCTCTTGTCCTCCTCGCGCCAGCGCATGGTGGGGACGGGGATGTCGCTGTTGGCTCCCACCGCCTTCATGATGTCGAACTGGTGCCCGATGTCGTAGTAGGGGAAGACGGGGTAGCCGGTGGGAGTGACGCGCACGACGAGCTTCTCCTCTCGCGCGGCGCCAGCCTCCTCGTAGGTGATGTCCATGAGCAGCGTGTCGTTGGAGAAGCCCGACCCTCCCGGCTTCTCGAGGTGGGTGACGCACAGCTCGCTGGCGCCCGGAAGCTGCTTCGCGAGCCAGCCCTCGAGCTGGCGTTTGGCGAGATCGATGTCGCGCTGGGGGGGCTGGGGCATTTCGGGAGCTCTCCTTCGCGGGGGGGGGGCATGCGCTCTTCGTCTCGGGCGGATTATGGCGAAGGAGACGCGAGGCGGCAGCCCCGCGGAGGGCCACCGCCCCGTAGAGGCCGGGTCAAGCTTGCCCGAGGGAGGCCCGATACGCATCCCATGGAACGCCTGCGCCAAGCCGCCATCGCCTGCGTGGCGCTGATCGGCCTTCTCGCCATGTGGTACGGAATCGAGGAGGCCAGCCTTCACGGCGGCGCACAGCGGGCCAACGCCGCACCCGACACGCGAAGGGCCTCGCTCTCGGCGCCCGCGTCCGCTCGGACCACGACCGCGGCCCCGGCGCCTGCGTCCGCAGCGGCGCCCATCAGCGGCAGCACCTGCAATCCGAGCCGGCTGCCGATACAGATGATCGTGGTGCGCAACGCCCAGGAGGTCAAGTCGTCGGCCGGGAACTGGCCGGACGACCCCACCCTGGTTCGCGAAGCCGAGACGGTGATCTTCTCCGACGGACTCATCGTGACCTCGAATGTCGAAGGCACCAGCGACCACCTCAACGATCTGGGCTGGGCGAGCCGGCGCATCCAATTCCTGGCGGCCGCGGGCCTCAAGAGCAAGTCGAAGCGCCTGCGCCGCCGCGGCTGAGGCTGACCCGGAGCGCCCGTGGGGCGCTCACCGACCCTTCGCACTGTGGAGAGCTGCGCGGTAGAATTACCGCCGCGAGGCGCCATGGCGAAGATTCCCTCCATTCTGACCCCCCTTCCCGAGGCGATACGGGATCGAGCCGATGCGGCCTGCGTGCCGTCGCTCCCGCGCCTCGCGCGCCTGCGGGAAGATCTGCTCGACGCCCCCTATGCGCTGTGCAGCCAGAAGGCGGAGCTGCTGACCGGCTTCTTTCGCGCCCGCACGAAGGCCGGCGCCACGGCGCAGCTCGCGCGCCTTCACTTTGCGCTGGCCCGCCGCGCCCTCGATCGCAGCCTGGGTGAAGGGATCCCCCAGAAGCGCTGGCAGCTGCGCACGAGCAACGCGCTGCAGCGCTTCTACGCGGCACGCGAGGAGGCGGCACGCGCAGACCCTCCGGTGGTCGAGTACGCCAGGGCCCTCGCGTACATCCTCGAGCGCGCTCCCCTGCGCATCTACGAGCACGAGCTCGTGGTCGGCAATCCCTCGTCCCAGCGGATCGGCGCACCGATCCACCCCGACCTCGGAGGCCTGCTCATGCTGCCCGAGCTCGCGGGCCTGGCGAGCCGCGAGGTCAATCCCCTTCGCACCACGCCCGAGCAGCTGCGGCAGCTCGAGGACGAGATCCTGCCCTTCTGGTTCTCGCGCTCGGTTCAATCGCGGGCCGCCCTGCTCACGGGCGACCTGGAGCTTCCCAACAAGCTCATGCGCGGCCGCGAGTTCATCCTGACCCAGTTCGCGGGCATCTCCCACGTGACGCCCGATTACCCCGCGGTGCTGTCCCGGGGCTTCGAGGGGCTGCTGGCCGAGGTGGAAGAGCGGAGCCGCGAGACCCGTGATCCCGAGCAGCAGGCCTTCTACGCGGCCGCGGCCATCGCGGCGCGTGCCGCCTGTGACTTCGGCGCACGCTGGAGCGCCCACTGCGCGGCCGAGGCCGAGCGCGAGACCCGAAGCGAGCGAGCGGCCGAGCTGCGGGAGCTGGCCGAGATCTTCGCCCGGGTGCCGGCAAAGCCCGCGCGCAGCTTTCACGAGGCTGTCCAGAGCCTCTATCTCAGCCACGTCATCGTCCACCAGGAGAACTTCCAGCACGGCGTCTCCTTCGGGCGCATCGACCAGTACCTGCTGCCCTACTACAGAGACGACCTCGAAGCGGGGCGCATCACGCCCGAGCGGGCCGTGGAGCTGCTCGGCTGCCTGCTGGGGAAGGCCGCGGAGCTGCTGCCCCTCTTCAACGCCATGGCGACCGAGTACTTCAGCGGCCTCTCCTCGGCGTCGGGCATCACCCTCGGCGGGTGCGATAGCGCGGGAGCGGACGCCAGCAACGAGCTCAGCTTCCTCGTCCTCGAAGCCTACGACCAGATGCGCCTGCGCCAGCCCAACCTGCACCTGCGCGTGCATCCCGGGAGCGACCCCGCGCTCGTCGCCCGCGCCCACGAGATCGCAAAGCAGGGCGGTGGCATGCCGGCCTTCTTCAATGACGAGGCGGTGGTTCCCGCCGTCGAGGCCCTGGGCGTGGCCCGCGCGGACGCCCGGGACTACTCGATCGTCGGCTGCGTCGAGTGGGGCGTCCCGTACCGCAGCTTCCCCGCGGCCGGCGCCTGCTTCCTGAGTCTACCCGCAGCCCTCGACCGCGCCCTCCACGGCGGCAGCTACGCGGACGATGGCGGCGCGGCGCAGGGCTTCGAATCGATGGAGGCGCTCTTCGCCGCGCTGTGCCGGGAGATCGAGGGCAGCGTGGACGCCGCGGTCGCGGGCAACGACGCCATCGAGCGTGCCCACGCCCTCCACCGCCCCGCCCCGCTGCTCTCGCTGCTGGTCACGGGCTGCGTGGAAGCGGGCCGGGAAGTGAACGCGGGCGGCGCACGCTACAACAGCAGTGGCGTGCAGGGTGTCGGCGTGGCCGACGTGGCGGACTCCCTGGCCGCCATAGAGCAGCTCGTCTTTCGACAAGGTGAGCTCGAGCTGGGCGAGATGATGGCCGCGGTGGACGCCGACTTCGACGTCACGCGGATCGAGAGTGCGGCCGAGCTGCGCAGCCAGCTCTGCACCCGAGCGCCCAAGTACGGCCAGGACGGCGGGAGCGGGGAGCGCTGGGCCCGGCGAGTTGCCGGGGCCTTTTGCGAGGCCGTGCGACGCCACGAGAACCCCCGCGGCGGCCCCTACGCGCCCGGCTTCTGGACCATGACGACCCACGTGGGCTTCGGCCGGCGCCTCGGCGCCCTGCCCAGCGGCCGACGCGCCGGCGAGCCCCTCTCCGACGGCATCTCGCCGGTGAACGGCTGCGACAGCGAGGGCCCCACCGCCTCCCTGAGCGCTGCCGTGGGGGTGGGCGCCCAGGCGACCGGCAACGGCCTCTGCCTCAATGAGAAGCTCGACCCCTGGTACCTGCGCGGCCCGGCCGGAACGGCTCTGATGAGCGATCTCACCCGCGGCTACTTCGCGGCCGGCGGCATGCAGCTGCAGTACAACGTGGTGGACGCCGCGCTGCTCCTCGACGCCAGGCGCCACCCCGAACGGCACCGCGACCTGGTGGTCCGCATCTCGGGCTACAGCGCCTATTTCAACGACCTCACCGAAGAGATGAAGGACGACATCATCGCCCGCACCGTCCACGGCGCGGAGGCCGCGTCGTGAGCGGGGCTCCCGGCGCGACGATCTTCGACGTTCAACGCTTCTCCATCCACGACGGTCCCGGCATTCGCACGGTGGTCTTCTTCAAGGGCTGCGGGCTGGCCTGCGAGTGGTGCCAGAACCCCGAGGCCATGAGCTCCGGCCCCGAGCTGGCCTACTACCCAGATCGCTGCATCGAGGGCTGCACCCGCTGCCTGGGCGTCTGCGAAGACGATGCGCTCGCACCCCGACGCGAAGGGCGCATCGACTTCGCACGCTGCACCCATTGCGGCGCCTGCGTGGAGCGCTGCCCCTCGAGTGCGCTGCGCCTCGTCGGCCAGCGCTGGAGCGCAGGTGAGTTGCTCGTCGAGGTGTGCAAGGACCGTCCCTTCTTCGACTCTTCGGGGGGCGGCCTCACCCTATCCGGCGGCGAGCCAGCGCTGCAGAGCGCCTTCCTGGGCGAGTTCCTCCCCATGGCGAAGAACGCGGGCCTGCACGTCGCGGTGGAGACCGCGGGCGCCTACGCGTTCGAGCTCATCGAGCCACTGCTGCGCTGGGTGGATCTCTGGCTCTTCGACCTCAAGGTGGCCGACGCCGCCTTGCACGCCCGCTACACGGGACGCAAGAACGACGAGATCCTGGGCAACCTCGGGCGACTGCTCGAGCTCGAGCAGACCGTCGAGGTGCGCATGCCCGTCGTGCCCGGCCGCAACACCGACGCCGAGAACGTGGCGCGCACCGCCGAGCTGCTCGGCCGGCTCGGCGTACCCAGCCTGCAGCTGCTGCCCTACAACCACCTGTGGGAGGCCAAGCTCCCGCGCCTCGGCAGCGAGCGGGTGGCGCTGGGCCTGCGGCCGCCGAGCGAAGAATTCTACGAGCAGCTCAGCGCGGACTTCGCACGACACGGTCTCCAAGCCCGGGTCTGAGCGCCGCGGCCAAAAGGAAGTCGCGGCTCGCAGGGAGGGATGCGTGCAGGTCTTCGTCACGGGCGCCGGCGGCTTCATCGGCCGCAACCTCCTGCCCCGGCTCCTGGCCGATGGCCACCGAGCAACAGTGCTGCTGCTTCCCGAAGAAGACGAAGCGGGACTCGCGGGGTGCCCGGTGGTGCGCGGCGACATCACCCGGCCCGAGAGTCTCGAGGGGCTCTTCGAGGGCTGCGACGCCGTCGTCCACCTGGCCGCCGCCGTGGGCTACGGCCAGACCCTGGAGCGCTGCCGGCGCATCAACCGCGACGGAACCGGCAACGTCGTCGCGGCGGCGGTGGCGGCCGACCTGCGGCGCTTCGTGCAGCTGAGCTCGGTCTCGGTCTACGGACGCAGGCCCGGCGTTCCCGTCGGCGAGGACACACCCCTTCGCAAGACCGGCGACCCCTACGGCGACACCAAGATCGAGGCCGAGGAGCTGCTGCTCGAGTACGCCCGGCGCGGCGAGATCGACCTCACCATCCTGCGCCCCACGGTGATCTACGGCCCGGGGGACGACAAGTTCCTCCCCAAGCTCGTCGAGAACCTGCGCAGCGGCCGGGCCCGGATCATCGGCAGCGGCGAGAACCGGGTCGACGCCGTCCATGTCGAGGACGTGGCCGAGCTGATCGCCCGCGTCCTCGCTGACGAGCGCGCCGTCGGCGGCGTCTACAACGTGAACAACCCGGGCAATCCGAGCTGGAACGAGCTGCTGGAGTGTGTCGCCGACGCGCTCGGCGTCGCTCCGCCCCGGAGCCACCTCCCCTACCCCATCGCACTGGCCGCGGCCGGGGCCATGGAGCTCGCCGCCCGACTGACCGGCGGGGAGCCGCGCCTCACGCGCTACGCGGTGCGGGTGATCGGGCGGGAGTACGACTACCGCGTCGACCGGGCGAAACGCGAACTCGGCTTCGAAGCGAAGATCGACCTGCGCGAGGGTGTGCGGCGGGAATGCGCCGGATCTGCCTGAAACGGAGACTTCCCGAGGCCTCGCGTGGTAGGCTAAGCGAAGTCTCTCGCCCCCATAGGAGGTCCCCCCGTGCAGGAGCTCGAAGGCAAGGTCGCAGTCATCACCGGAGCAGCCAGCGGAATCGGCCGCGCATTCGCGGAGCGCTTCGCGGCCGCGGGAATGAAGCTCGTGCTGGCCGACGTGGAGAAGGAGCCCCTGGAGGCGGTCTCGGCGGCGCTCGCTGAAGGGGGCAGCGAGATCGAGTCTGCGGTGATCGACGTGCGCGAGCCCTCGGCCCTCGCGGGCCTCGCCGAGCGTTGCGAAGCGCGCTTCGGCGGCGCCCACCTGCTGTGCAACAACGCGGGCGTCGGAGTAGGCGGACCCATGTGGGAGGTGACGCCCAAGGACTGGGACTGGATCATCGGCGTCAATCTCGTCGGTGTGATCAACGGCATCCACGCCTTCGTGCCGAGCATGGTGGCCTCGGGCGAGCCGGGGCACGTGGTCAACACGGCTTCCATCGCGGGGCTCACCTGCCCCGCCTTCCTCGGGCCCTACAACGTCACCAAGCACGCCGTGGTGGCGCTCTCCGAGTCCCTGCTCAACGACTTCCGCGCAACCGGAGCGTCGATCGGCGTCTCCGTGCTCTGCCCGGGCTGGGTGCAGACCCGCATCCACGAGTCGGACCGCAACAAGCCCGCCGGCACGCCCGCCGATTCATCCGACCCCAACCTCGATGCCATGCGCAAGGTCCTGGGCGACCTCGTCAGCGGCGGCATCACACCGCAACAGGTCGCCGAACAAGTGCTCGAAGCGGTCCTCGACGACCGCTTCTGGATCCGCACCCACCCCGAGATGGAGCCCGACGTGAGGTCCCGCTGCGAGCGCATCATCGCCGCCGAAACCCCCAAACTCATGGCCCCCACCGAAATCAAATAACGCAATCTTGCGATGTGCCCCTTTTCTGTTGGGGGCCGAGCTTGACACCGGGCGGGCCGAGGCGTCAGTCTCTCGGGCGATGTCCCTTTCGGTTCTGAGCCTCAACCTCTGGCACGATGCCGGACCCTACTCGGAGCGCGTCGAGCGCATCCGCGAGTGGGTCGATCGCCTGGATCCGGACCTCATCGGGCTGCAGGAGGTCTATCGAGGCAACGGCAGCCACCAGGCCGTCGAGATCCTCGGCGACTACGGCTACCACTTCGACTACGTGCGAGCGGGCCCCTTTCGCAAGATCGAATTCGGCAACGCCGTGGCGAGCCGCTGGCCGCTTCGCGAGCGCGCCGAGCTGAAGCTCCCGGAGAGCGGAGACGGCGAGACCCGGGCCGCGCTCGCCGTGGAGGTGGATTCGCCCTTCGGCCCGCTCTGCTTCACCGTGACGCACCTGAATTGGATGTTCGAGCACGGGGCCGTGCGCGAGCGTCAGGTCGTCGCGCTCTGCGACTTCGTCCTCGAGTGGCATCCCGGAGACGGCTTTCCCACCATCGTCGTGGGCGACTTCAACGCCGAGCCCGAATCCGACGAGATCCGCTACATGACGGGCCTCCACTCCATCGAGGGCCGCAGCCTCTACTTCAACGATGCCTGGCGGGTGGCTTGCAGTCCCGACGCGGCCGCAGGCGGGACGGGCGCGAAGGGGATCACCTGGTCGAACCGCAACCCCTATGCCCGCACGCTCTTCGAGCCCGATCGGCGCATCGATTACATCTTCACGGGCATGCCGCGCCGCGACGGAATCGGGCTGGTCGAGCAGTGCCGTGTAGTGTGCAATGACGAGAAGGACGGCGTCTGGCCCAGCGATCACTTCGGCGTCTACGCCGAGCTGCGAAGCGAACCCGTGGAGGCGACATGACCAGTATCCCAGGCATGCTGAGCGTCGAGGATCTCGCCCGGGAGGCGAAGTCGGGCGGCATCGACACCGTGCTCGTGGTCTTCACCGACCCCTACGGGCGCAGCATGGGCAAGCGCTACGACGCCGGCTTCTTCCTGGAGGCGGCCATCGAGGACGGCGCCCACGTCTGCGACTACCTCTTCACCGTGGACGTCGGCATGGAGCCGATCCCGGGCTACCGCTTCGCCAACTGGGAGGCAGGCTACGGAGATGTGCACCTGCTCCCGGATCTCTCGACCCTGCGGCGCACGAGCTGGATCGAGCGAAGCGCCATGGTGCAGTGCGACGTCGCGGCCCGGGAGGGCTTCGACGACGGCGGCTCCGGGCTGCTCTCCATCGCGCCGCGCTCGATCCTCCGGGCGCAGGTCGAGCAGGCAAAGAGCCGGGGCTTGAGCGCCATGGCGGGCTCCGAGCTCGAGTTCTACTCCTTCCAGGACTCCTACGCGGAAGCGGTCCAGAACGGCTACGCGACGATGACGCCGGCGGGCTGGTACATCGAGGACTACCACATCCTTCAGGGCACCCGGGAGGAGCCGCTGATCGGCAACTTGCGCCGCCACCTGCGCGACTCGGGCGTCCCGGTCGAAAACTCCAAGGGGGAGTGGGGCCTGGGCCAGCACGAGATCAACGTGCGCTACAGCGACGTGCTCACCATGGCGGACCGCCACTGCGTCTACAAGCAGTGCGTGAAGGAGATCGCGGATGCCATGGGGCGCAGCGTGACCTTCATGGCGAAGCCCTTCGCCGACCGTGCCGGCTCCAGCTGCCACCTGCACATGAGCCTGTGGTCGGGCGAGGCGAACGCCTTCCCGGGCGACGACGCTCTCGGTGCCGTGCGCTGCTCGGACGCCTTCCGCTGGTTCCTGGGCGGCTGGATCGCCCACGCGGCGGAAATGATGGTCTTCTACGCGCCGACCGTGAACTCCTACAAGCGCTTCCGTTCGGGCTCCTGGGCGCCCACCCGCCTCGCGTGGAGCCACGACAATCGAACGGCGGGCTTCCGCGTGGTGGGGGCGGGCCAGAGCCTGCGCATCGAGTGCCGCATCCCCGGCGCCGACTGCAACCCCTACCTGGCCTTCGCGGCCAGCCTGGCTTCGGGCCTCGACGGCATCGCGCGCCAGACGGAGCCCCCGCCCTCCTTCGACGGCGACGTCTACTCGGCCGACCATCTACCCCAGCTGCCCGGCAGCCTCGCCGAGGCCACCGAGGCCTTCGCGGCCAGCGACTTCGCCAGGCAGGCCTTCGGGGCGGAGGTGGTCGAGCACTACGAGCACTTCTTCCGCACCGAGCAGAGCGCCTACGACCACGCCGTCACCGACTGGGAGCGCGCGCGCTACTTCGAGCAGATCTGAAAGGAAGCAATGCCCGCCCCCATCATCGGTCTCACCGCCTACGGCCGCGGCGAGGAGCAGCGCTTCGACCTGCCCGCCGAGTACGTCGATGCGGTGCGCCACGCCGGCGGCGTCGCGGTGCTGCTGCCGCCGGGCGAGGCAAAGCCGCGCGCGTGGCTCGCCGCCCTCGATGGTCTCATCCTGGCGGGCGGCGGCGACCTCGACCCGCGCAGCTGGGATGGGCCCCAGGTAGAGACCACCTACGGAGTCGATGCCGATCGCGACGCCAACGAGCTCGAGCTCGCCCTGGCGGCCATCGAGGACGAGATACCGACTCTGTGCATCTGCCGAGGCCTGCAGGTCCTGAACGTGGCCCTCGGCGGAAGCCTCCACGCGCATCTGCCCGACGTCGTCGGGGAAGACGTGCTGCACCGGTTGCCGCCGCGGGTGCCCACCCCTCACGCGGTCTCGGTCGACCCCGGCTGCCGCCTGGCCGCGATCCTCGAGGCCGAGGAGATCGAGGCCGTCTCGTGGCACCACCAGGCTGTCGACCGCCTCGGTCGCGGCCTCGAGGTGGTGGCGCGCGCCCCCGACGGCGTCGTCGAGGCGGTGGAGCTTGCCGACCAGCCGCGACTGGTCGCGGTGCAGTGGCACCCGGAGCTGTCCGCGAAGCACGATCCGATCCAGCAGCGGCTCTTCGATTGGCTCGTCACCACGTCGCGTGCGGACGAGTGCGGCTGAGCCGCGCAAGACGAGGGAAAGAGCGCCAGCGGCCCGCAACGAAGGGAGACGACCCATGCGACTCGAAGGAAAGGTGGCCCTGATCACCGGTGCGGCCAGCGGGATCGGCCGGGAGTCGGCCCTGCTCTTCGCCGCCGAGGGCGCGCGGGTGGTGGTCGCCGACCTGCTCGCCGACCGTGCGGAGGAGACCACGCAGCAGATCGTCGCTGCGGGGGGCGAGGCCAGCTGCGTGATCGCCGACGTCTCGCGGGGCGCCGACTGCGAGGGCATGGTGCGCCACGCCGAGGAGCGCTTCGGCCGCCTCGACGTGCTCTTCAACAACGCCGGCATCATGGACGCCCGGGACGGCGACGCCCAGGAGACCGAGGAGGCCACCTGGGATCGCACCATGGCGATCAACCTCAAGGGCGTCTTCTTCGGCTGCAAGTACGGCATCCCGGCCCTGCGCCGGGCCGGCGGCGGCAGCGTGATCAACACCGCCTCCTTCGTGGCCCTGCTCGGCGCCGCCACGCCCCAGCTCGCCTACACGGCGAGCAAAGGAGGCGTGCTGGCCATGACCCGCGAGCTCGCGGTCCTGCACGCCCGCGAGAACATCCGGGTCAACGCCCTGTGCCCCGGCCCCCTGCGGACGGAGCTGCTCATGAATTTCCTCGACAGCGAGGAAAAGCGCCAGCGACGGCTGGTCCATGTCCCCATGGGCCGCTTCGGCGAAGCCTCGGAAATGGCCCGTTCGGCCCTCTTCCTGGCTTCGGACGACTCCTCCTACACGACCGGCGCGACCTTCAGCGTGGACGGCGGCATCACCGCCGCCTACGTGACGCCCGAATGACCGGCCCCCTGCAGCGCCGATGGGGCCAGTCGCGTTAGCATGCCTCCATGCGCAGCTCCCGCACCGCCTCTGTGCCCCTGGCCTGGATCCCGATTCTGCTCGCCTTCGCCTTCGCCCTGCCGTCCGCAGCCGAGGAGCTCTTCGAAGTCGCCTCCTTTCCCAATCGCGGCCGCTGTGTCGCAGCGGAGCTGGCCGAGCTGAACGGCGACGGGCGAGCGGACCTCTTCGTGGTGGTCCTGCTCGGGATTCCCCCCGAGGAGCGGCGCATCATCCGGGTCTACCTGCAACGACCCGACGGCTCCCTGCCCGAGAGCCCCGACCACACCTTGCGGGTTCCCGAATGGAGCGCCGTCTACGACATCGCTGACCTCGTAGAAGAGAGCCCCGGCGCGGAGCTGGTCCTGCTGCAGCCCGAAGGCATCACCCTCCTCTCCCTCGCCGACGCCTCCGGAAAGAGCTGGCAGCTACCGGTGCCGGGACCCACCACGGTCGGCCTGGCGGACGACGAGCGGGGCCTCGAGCCCTATACCCTCGTGTACGACGACTTTGGCGACGAGCCCTGGATCCTGGTCCCCCAGATCGGCCGGCTCACGGCGCTCTCGCCCAAGGGCGAGGTACGGGCCCGACTCGACGTGCCGCGGCGCGCCAACTACCTCATCCTCCCCCGCACGGGGCTCGTCGCCATCGAGAGCGACTTCCAGATCTTCGTCGACGTCCCCAAGCTCGCCATCGGAGACGTCGACGGCGACGGACGCATCGACATCGTCTCCTCCACGCGCCACGAGATTCGCGTGTTCCTGCGCCGCAAAGACGGGAGCTATCCCCAGGCGCCGGACCGCACGCTGCCCCTACGGCTCGTGGCGCCGCGCGATCACATCCGCGGCTCCGGCGGGGTCGCCAGTGAGATCGCCGACATCAACGGCGACGGCCGACTCGATCTGCTGATCTCCCAGGTGAAGGGAGGCTTCACCGACGCTGCCACGACCATCTTCCTCTATCTGAATCACGGCGGCGAATGGAAGCTCGGAGATCCGGACCAGACGCTCACCAGCAATGCCAGCATCGGCTCCAACGCGCTCTTCGACATGGATCGCGACGGCCGCCGCGAGCTATTCAGCATCGAGTTCCAGTTCAGCATGCTCGAAGTCATCGAGCTGCTGATGAGTCGCGAGATCGACATCGACGTCGCCATCTACCGCTACAACGAGAAAGAGCACTTCGGCAAGCGCCCCTGGATGAAAAAGAAGCTCTCTCTGCCCGTCAACTTCGACACCTTGCGCCTCAGAGGCTTCGTCCCGGTCGGCAACGTGGACGTCAACAGCGACGGCTTCCTCGACTTCGTGTCCTCGGGCGGCGGCAAGGCCCTCGAGATCCACCTGGGCGACGCAAAGGGCCCCCTCTCCCAGTGGGGCGGCCGCCAGAAGATGAGCACCGCCGGGGTCATTCACTTCGCCGACTTCGACGGCGACCCGCTGCCGGACTTCGTGCTCCACGACCCCCACCACTTCGACGCGCCCGTGCAGGTCGGGCGCAACCTCGGCGCCCTGCCCGGCACACCGCCCAGCCTGCTGGCCCGGCCCCCGAAGGCCGGCCCTTGACACGCCATCGCGGAACCCGTTGACTCGATCCTTCGCCAAATCCTTCGCCAAGGAGAATTCGATGCCCAAGCGCCGAGATCAGGTTGCGATGACGGAGAAGGAGATCTGGGATTTCATCGAGTCCCAGAAGACCATCCAGGTCGCCACCATCAACAAGGACGGCACGCCGCACCTCATGCCCCTGTGGTTTGCCATGGAAGACGGCCGCATCGTCCTCGAGACCTTCACCAAGAGCCAGAAGGTGAAGAACCTCGAGCGCGACGCTCGCATCAGCATCCTCTGCGAGGACGGCGACACCTACGAGAAGCTGCGCGGCGTGTCGATCAAGGGAAAAGTCGAGCTGGTGCGCGAGGTCGACCGGGTACACGCGCTACACATGAAGGTGCTTCTACGCAACACTCCCGAGATCCCCGAGGAGGTCCTCGAAAAGGCGAGCGCCGCCATGGCGCCGAAGAAGACCGCCATCCTCGTCACGCCCGAGCGCTTCATTACCTGGGATCACACGAAGCTGAGCGGCGTCTATTGACCTTCTGAACCGCCGAGAGCCGCATTCAAGCCCCGCTGCCGTGGCGGCACAGCGCCAGCAGACCCAGCATGGCGTCGAGGGTGGGACCGACCCGGCCGGCAGACCCCGTCGGCTCCTCGGCCGCGAAGCCTCCGTCTTCGTCCTGCTCGCCCAGCAGCGTGGAGAGGAGCTCCTGGATACCCAGGCTCGCCCCCGGCAGGGCCATGACGTTGCAGCTGCGCAGCACCCGCAGGGTCTCCCGGGCGTCGAAGTGACCGGCCCGAAAGCCCCGCTCCAGCTCGCGGCCGCACCACTCGAGCGCGGCCTCCGAGGCGTCGCTGGGCACATTCGCGAAGTAGCTCGCAAACGCGGCGAGGTCGGCCCAGCCGCCGGTCACGATGCGCTCCGGCTTCCACTCTGCGGCCAGGTAGCGGCCCGCGCTCTCGAGCAGCTGCGGCCGGGCGAAGCGCGTCCCGCCCAGCAGCCCGGTCAGGCAGCCGGTCACGAAGAGGCGAACGCCCTCGACTCCCTCTTCCGCCGCCCGGTCGCCTGGCTCCGGCCCCCAGCTCCCGTCCTCCTGCTGAACCGATGCGAGGAAGTCCACGGCCTTCTCGGCAGCAGCGGCGTGGAGTCCCCGCTGATCCGACAGGATCCGCAGCGCCTCGAAGGTGCCGAGAAGCGGATCCGGAACGCCGGCTGCGGCGAGATCGGCCTCGAGGGCACCCGGCAGAACCTGCCCGAGCCGGACGAAGGACCCGTCCCGGTTCTGCCGGGCCGAGAGCGCGTCGATGCCGCGATCCGGCGGAACCGCTTCGAGCAGCACCTGAACCCGCAGGCGGGAGAAGGGGTTGCCATGAGCCTCTACGAAGGTGAGCCCGCGCTCGAGGGCGGTGGCCGCGCGCCGGCGCAAGGGTTCCATGCGAAGCTCCGCGCTCTCGCTGCCTGCGTGCCTGTCGTTGGAATCCGACTTGCCGGGCATTCTTGGTGTGCTTCCTCGTTGGTTTCGCGAACTGGGTCGTAGTGGCTTCGGCGCTCACAGCTCGAGCAGTAGCCCTCGCAGGTATTCGCCTTCGGGATGATCGAGCGAGACAGGGTGGTCGACCGGCGCTCCCAGGGTACCCAGCACGCGCAAGCTGCGCCGGGCGTCGACGGAGGCCCCGAAGACGATCTTGCGCAGCAGGTCGGCGTCGACGTGATGGGAGCATGCGAAGAAGAGGAGCCGGGCGCCGGGGGCGGCCAGCCCGATGGCGTGCAGGAAGAGGTCCTTGTAGGCGCGGCTCGCCTTCTGCACGTCGCCCCGCCGCCGCGCCATGGGGGGCGGGTCGGCGATGATCAGGTCGTAGACGCCCCGCTCGCTCTTGCGCGCGAACTCGAAGGCATCCTCGCCGTGACACTCGAAGGAAGCCGCCGGCGCGTTGCGCTTCATGTGGAGCTCGGCCCGAGCCAACGCCGAGGAAGAGGATTCCACCAGGGTGACCTGCTCGGCGCCTCCGCGCGCGGCCGCGACGGCGAAGCCCCCGGTGAAGCTGAAGAGGTCGAGAACCCGCCGGCCGGCCGCGAGCTGCGCGACCCGATCCCGGGCATCGCGCTGGTCGAGGTAGAAGCCGGTCTTCTGTCCCTCGACCACGTCGACTTCGAACTCCCGATCTCGCTCGCGGATGGCGACGGGGGCCGCTGGCGCCTCGCCCCAGAGCGGCCCCTGGTGGGCCGGCAGCCCTTCGCGCCGGGCCGCCGCAGCGTCAGCGCGCTCGAAGCCGGCGGCGGCGCCCGTGGCCTCGCGCAGCGCCTCGGCGATCTCGTCGCGGCGTCGCTGCATCCCCGCCGAGCCGAGCTTCACCACGACCACGTCGCCGTAGCGGTCGGCGATGAGCCCCGGCAAGCCGTCGCCCTCGGCGTTCACCAGGCGCAGGGCGTTGGTTTCCCCCAGCAGCGGGCACCCGGCGCGGCGCGCCACGGCGGCGGCGACCCGGGCGGCCAGCTCGCCCTCCCCGGGCGCGGCGGCGCCGAAGCTGAGCAGGCGCACGCGGATCTGCGAGGCTGGCGAATAATGCCCGTAGCCCAGGACCTTGCCCGTGGCGCTGCTCACCCGGACCGCGCCCCCGGGCTCCTGCCCTTCGGCGCCTTCCACGGCCGCCACCGCCCCCGAGAGGATCCAGGGATGGCGGCGCAGCACCGAGCGCTCGCGTCCGGCTTTGAGGGTCAGCTCGATCACGACCGGGACCATCGTCCATCGGCGCCCCCACAACAAGGCGGCGCCTACAGATCGGACCGCCCGCTACACTGGCCGCGAGGAGACGAGCCCCCCCATGAGCGATTCCAGCAGCGCCGCCCCGGGCGCGAATCGACTGGCGCGCGAGACCAGCGCCTACCTGCGCCAGCACCGGGACAACCCCGTCGACTGGTATCCCTGGGGCAATGAGGCTCTCACCCGCGCCCGGGAGGCGGACAAGCCGCTTCTCGTCTCCATCGGCTACAGCGCCTGCCATTGGTGCCACGTCATGGCCCACGAGTCCTTCGAGGACGCCGAGACAGCGGCGCTCATGAACCGGCTCTTCGTCAGCGTGAAGGTGGACCGCGAGGAGCGGCCCGACATCGATCAGATCTACATGGACACGGTGGTGCGCTTCACCGGTCAGGGAGGCTGGCCCCTCACGGTCTTCTGCATGCCTGACGGTCGCCCTTTCTACGGCGGCACCTACTTCCCCCCGCGCCAGGTGCAGGGCCGCGCCAGCTTCAGCGACGTCCTGCTTGCGGCCGAGCGGGCCTACCGGGAACGCCGGGACCAGGTGGAAGACAGCGCCGAGCAGCTGCTCCGCTCACTCGACCCGCGACCGGCCGCAGCCGAGTCGGGTGAGCAGCCGGACGCGCCGGGCATTGCTTCGGTGACGCGAGCCGCCGAGCTGATCATGCAGAACGCCGATCACCGGCACGGCGGCTTCGGGGACGCTCCCAAGTTCCCCACGCCCACGAATCTCGAGCTGCTGCTCTGCGCCCTCGATTTCCTGCCACCCGACGATGCCACGTCCGTGCTCGAGCACTGCGTGCTGAGCTGCCGGGAGATGTCCCGCCGCGGTCTCTACGACCACCTGGCGGGCGGCTTCCACCGCTACTGCGTCGACGGCCACTGGGGCATCCCCCATTTCGAGAAGATGCTCTACGACCAGGGTCTGCTCATACGGCTCTACGCCGAGGTGTGGCGGCGCACGCGAGGCGCAGACGACCTGGCCTGGCCCATTCGCGAGACCGCCGCCTACCTGCGCCGTGAAATGCGCGGGGCCGAGGGCGCCTTCTACGCGAGCCAGGACGCCGACGCCGAGGGGATCGAGGGCAAGTATCACGTCTGGACGCCGGAGCAGGTGCGCGAGGTGCTGGGCGACGCGACCGAGGCCTTCTGCGAGGCTTACGGGGTCACCCGCGACGGCAACTTCGAAGACGGCACCACGCAGCTCCAGGACCGGGCGGACTTCGATCGCTCGAAGTTCGCCGCCGAACGGGCGCGTCTACTCGCGGCCCGGGAGCGGCGGATTCCCCCCGGCACCGACACCAAGCGTGTCGCGTCCTGGAACGGCTACGCGATCGCGGGCCTTGCCCGGGCGGGCAGCCTGCTGGGCGACGAGGAGATGATCGCCGACGCCGCCACCGCCGCGCGCTTCGTCCGCGAGCAGCTGCGCGACGCCGACGGCCGGCTGCTGCGCTCCTACGACGGCGGCCGCGCCCACATCCCGGCCTTCCTCGACGACCACGCCGCCCTGCTGGACGCCGCCCTCGAGCTCCACCGCTCCGGCGCCGGCGAGGATACGCATGGCGCCGCCAGCGCCGAAGGCGATGGCCGCGCGGGCGAGGATACGCCTGGCGCCGCCACCGCCGACGCCGACGGCGACGGCTATCTGGCCTGGGCGATGGAGCTGGCCGGGGCCATCGCCGGACGCTTCTTCGACGAAGAGGCCGGCGATCTCTTCCTCACCGCCGCAGACTCGGAGCCCCTGGTCCACCGGCCGCGCTCGGACCACGACGGCGCCACCCCGGCGGCAGCGGGCCTCGCCACCCTGGGTCTGGTGCGCGCCGCCGCCCTCTCCGGCGAGCGCCGCTTCGCGGATGTGGCGAGCCAGGTTTTTGCAACTCACGCCAGCCAGATCGCCGAGTTCCCCCACAGCCTGCCCACCATGCTGCGCGCCGTGGCCCTGGTGGCCCGGGGCCCGGCGGTCGCAGTGGTGGTGGGAGCGCGAGACGATCCGGGACGCGCCGCCCTCGCCCGGCGGGCCCGGCAGGTGCTGCTCCCCGACGACGCGGTCGTGGTCGTGGAGCCGGGTGTGGCGCCGCCGGCCGGACTCGATCCCGCTTGGCTCACAGGGCGTACGGGTCAGGCCGGATCCGCCGCCCTCGCCTACCTGTGCCGGGGCGAGACCTGCTCGCTGCCGGTGAGCGACCCGGCGGAGCTCTTTCCCCTGGAAGGACTCAGGGCCTGATCCGGCAAGACCCCGGCACGACACGCACGTCCGCGCGACCGGCAAGCATGGGCCACGCGAAGCCGACGCACCTCCCGCTACCGAACAGACACAGGAGCTTTCCAGGATGTACAACCGAGACGAGACCAAGTACGGCACCGGATACGACGACGGCCTCGAGCCCCTCGAGCCCCTCGACCCGAGTCAAGCCACCAGTGTCGACGCCCTGGTTCGCGCCATGGCGAACACGGCCTTCGGCGGACGGCGCGTAGGAGAGGCCTGCGACGTCCTCGAGGCAATGGTGCGCGACGAGGACTGCTTTCGGGTGGTGACGATTTCCGGCGCCATGACGATCGCCAAGCAGGGGCTGCTGCTCTGCGAGATGATCGACCGCGGCTGGGTGCAGGCCGTCGTGACCACGGGTGCCCTCATGACCCACGGCTTCGTCGAAGGCGCCGGGCTGCAGCATTTCAAGCACCGCCCGAACATGAAGGACGAAGAGCTCTACAAGCGAGGCTACAACCGCGTCTACGACACCATCGAGCTGGAGAAGAACCTGGACGACGCCGAGGCCATGCTGCAGGCCGCCATGGCGAAGCTCCCACCCGGCACGGTGCTGTCGAGCCGCCTCGTTCTCGAGCGGCTCGGCGCCTACCTGGCCGAGCAGAGCAGTGGCCGCGCGATCCTGAAGAGTGCCTTCGAGAAGGAGGTGCCCGTCTACGTGCCCGCCTTCACGGACTCGGAGCTCGGTCTCGACCTCGCCATCTACAACCATGCCCGGGAGGCCGCGGGCGATGCGCGCTTCCTCTTCGACCCCTTCCTCGACCTCGACGACTTCACCGACCGCATCCGGCAGCACGAAACCACGGGCATCTTCACCATTGGCGGCGGCGTGCCACGCAACTGGGCCCAGCAGGTCGCCCCCTACCTCGAGATCCAGCAGGTACGACTCGGTCGCGACGAGCCCCTGCGCCGCTACCGCTACGCGGTGCGCATCTGCCCCGAGCCGGAGCACTGGGGTGGACTGTCCGGCTGCAGCTACACCGAGGGCGTGTCCTGGGGAAAGTTCGTGCCCGAGAGCGAGGGGGGCCGCCACGTCGAGGTCTTCTCGGATGCCACTATCGCGTGGCCGCTGATCGTGCGGGCGGTGATGGAGCGACTCGACGCCTGAGCCTGCGGGCGCGGCAGCACAGACCGCTCGTGGTATCCTGCGCCGAATGACGGAGTCAGCGTCCATGCGTGTCGCGGCGGCCCAGGCCGGCGGCGGCTTCGCCGTCGAAGACCGGCCGCTCCCCGAGCCGGGCCCGGGCGAAGTACGGGTTCGCATCGAAGCGTGTGGCGTGTGCGGCTCCGACCTCCATCTCTACCACTCGGGCTTCCTGGCCCCGGGCAGCACGCCGGGCCACGAGTTCGCGGGTGTCGTCGAGGCCCTGGGCGCCGGCGTGGAGGGCCTGCGCGAAGGACAGCGGGTCACCGTCGAGCCCCTGGCGACCTGCGGCGAGTGCGCGCAGTGTCGATCGGGCCGGGAGAACGTGTGCCGCCGCTTCGAGATCTTCGGTGTCCACCTTCCCGGGGGCTTTGCGGACTGCGTCGTGATCTCCGCCCGGCGCTGCTTTCCCATCGACGGCGCTCTCAGCCCCCGGGTGGCCGCCATGACGGAGCCCGTCGCGGTGGCGCTCCACGGACTCGAGCGAGGCGGCTTCGAAGCCGGCCAGCGCGTCCTCGTCCTGGGAGCGGGGATGATCGGCCTCGCCACCACCCTGGTGGCGCGCGCCATGGGGGCCACCGCCGTGTGGACCAGCGCGCGCCACGAGCACCAGGCGCACCTGGCCCGGGAAATGGGAGCCCACCGGGTGCTCGGCGAGGAGGAGGCCTCGGGCAAGTCCCTGGCCCGGCTCGCGCGGGGCGGCGACGACTTCGATCTCGTGGTCGAGACGGTGGGTGGCGGCGCCAACACCCTCGCGGACGCCTGCTCGGCCATCAAGCCGGGCGGCACCGTGAGCGTCCTCGGTCTCTTCATGACCTCCCCCGCCATCGACCCCTACAGTCTGCTACTGCGGGAGGGCTGCCTCTGCTGGTCGAACTGCTACGCACGCCCCCAGGGCAAGCGCCCCGACTTCGCCCGGGCCGCGACCCTGGTGGAGGAGGAGCGCGAGCGTCTCGCCCTGCTCGCCACCCACGAGCTGCCGCTCGCAGAGATCGGACGCGCCTTCGAGCTGGCCTCGGATCGCAAGGCAGGAGCCGTGAAGGTGAGCGTCATACCCTGAGCGGGGCTCTCCCGACTTTCCCCGGGGCCACGGCGTTCCCCGGAGCCACGGCGATCCCCGGAGCCACGGCGAGGCGCTCCCCACGACGTAGACGAGAACCGGAGACAAAATGGATTTCGAGCTGAGCGACCAGTCCAAGATGATCGAGGAGCAGCTTCGCCGCTTCATGGACGAGCACGTCTATCCCAACGAGCAGGCCTGCATCGAGCAGATGCACGGAGCCGAGGACCCCCATGCCGACCCACCCATCGTGCTCGAGCTGCGGGACCGGGCCCGGAAGATCGGGCTCTGGAACCTCTTCCTGCCCGACGAGGAATGGGGCGCCGGCCTGAGCAATCTCGACTACACGCCCCTCTGCGAGGTCATGGGACGCAGCCCCATGGCGCCCCGGATCTTCAACTGCCAGGCGCCCGACACCGGCAACGCGGAGATCCTGCTCGAGTTCGGAAGCGACGACCAGAAGAAACGCTTCCTGAAGCCCCTGCTCGACGGCGAGATCCGCTCCTGCTTCGCCATGACGGAGCCCGAGGTGGCGGGCTCGGATCCCACGGGCATCCAGACCCGGGCCCGGCTCGAGGGCGACGAATGGGTGATCGACGGCCACAAGTGGTTCACGTCGGGCGCCCTGGGCTCGGCCTTCGCCATCGTGATGGCGGTCAGCAACCCCGACGGTCCGCTCCACGCCCGGGCGAGCCAGATCATCGTCCCCATCGACACGCCCGGCTTCGACATCATTCGCCCGGTCTCGGTCATGGGCCACACCGGGCACGGAGGCCACTGCGAGGTGCGCTTCGAAAACTGCCGGGTGCCAGCCGCCAACCTGCTGGGCCCCGAGCATTCGGGCTTCGTCATCGCCCAGGCACGGCTCGGGCCGGGGCGCATCCACCACTGCATGCGCGCCATCGGGATGGCGGAGCGCGGCTTCGAGATCATGTGCCGCAACGCCAACACCCGAAAGGTGGCAGGTGGACTCCTCAGCGAGAAGCAGTTCCTGCAGGACTGGGTTGCCCAGTGCCGCATGGAGATCGACCAGGCGCGGCTCCTGACCCTCTACGCGGCCTGGAAGATGGACAGCCGCGGCAAGAAGGAGGCCCGCCAGGAGATCTCCATGATCAAGGTCGTGGTGCCCAACATGATGATGGCGGTCCTCGACCGGGTGATCCAGAGCCTCGGCGCCCTTGGCGTATCGGACGACACGCCGGTTGCGCTCATGTGGCGCCACGGCCGGGCCCTGCGCATCGCCGATGGCCCCGACGAGGTCCACAAAGGCGTAATCGCGCGGCGCGAGCTCAAACGCTTCATTTGAATCGATTTGGGCTAGTAGACTGACCCAGGACTCGCGGCGAGCCGACAGCGCGCTTCGGCGTCTTGCGCGGCGGACAGGGCGGCAGGGAAGGCCTGGCCCTGCTCCGCCGGTGCGACCAGCCCCTGTAGCGCGGTGGCCCGCCACTGCTCGTCCTCGAGCTCCTCACAGAGCGCTCGCAACAGACTGAGATAGCCGCGCACCTCGGCGGCCCGGCTCATGGCGAGCTCGAGCTCCAGGGGCCGGCGGAGATCGAGGGTCGAGCCGTCCTCGAGCTGCAGGGTGCCCTCGTCGCTGATCTCGCCCAGCCTGCGCATGGCCGCGCGAAGAGTCGGGCCCATGGTGCGCGAGCCGGGGGCCAGCGCACGGGACAGCGCATCGCGCTCGAGGGCCGCGCGCAGCGCCCCGTCGAAGCTCGAGCCGCAGCCGAAGACGCGTTCGCCGCCGATGCGGGCCAGGGCCTGGCGAGTGCGCGCCACACGAGCGACCGCCGCCGTCGGCGACGCCAGCACCACGACGGTGCGGTGGCTGAAGTGACTCGCCCCTGGTGCCGACAGCACCCGCAGGTCGAGACCCTGCTCGACCGCCTCCGGTGTCAGCTCGAGCTGGACCACCAGGTCCTCTCCCGCCGCCAGGAGCCCTACCCGGGCAAGATGCGGGCTGCGCAGCGCGCCGAGCGCCGCAGCAAGCTCCTCGGAGCCCGGCGCCGTGCGCAGGAAGATGACGTTGATCCCGTCGGCTCCGCGGTAGCTGCGCAGATTGGGCAGCTCACTCGTGTCGAGGGCGAGGGCGGTCCGCCCGGCCAGGTGGCTGTGGGCAGCTGCGAGGAGCTCGTTGCCCAGGGGCTGCAAGGGGATCTGCAGGAGGGTGACATCGGAGATCACCGGAACGCTCGTCTCCTGCGTCTCGTAGCCCGGCGCACGCGCCCGAGCAACGAAGTAGTCGAGCTCCGAGACCTTGAGGCGGCGCGGCAGCCGCACCCGGAGCGGCGCGCTTCCCTTTTTGTAGGCGAGCTGGGCACCGTTGCGCAGATAGAAGAGCTCGAGCTCGGCCCCGGCGGGCACGGTCTCGACCCGGATGCTGCGCTCGCTGCCGTAACGACCGGGGCGCAACAGGGCCAGAAAGACGGGGGCCTGGTTCTTGAGGCGCCGCTTCGGCACGAGATCGACTTGGAGCTCCTCGGCGCCGGCGCCCTCCTCGGGAGCGCGGATCCGCGTGGCGCGCGCCCAGAAGCGGCCGACCCGAGTGCCGTCTCGCTCGTAGCGGCCCGCAAAGCTCTCGTCGCCGGTCTCCTCGACGCCGTAGCGCAGCCAGCCCGCCTCCTCCGAGCCCGCCGCGAACTGGAAGCGGCTGCGCATCTCGAAGCGCGCCAGGCCATCCTCGTCGACCTCGATGGACCCGCTCTCCACGTAGCCGACGTGGTCCGCCGATTGATTCGCGGCAGCACCGCGGCCAGTGACGCTGCCATAGCGCTCCTCCGACGCGAGCTCGAGCTGCTTGCTCCGCATGCCGCGCGGGTCGACGCGCAGGCCCGGGCCGACGATCTCACCCAGCTGGAAGGCGCTGGGCTCCCAACGCCGTCCCAGGCGCCGCGCGTGGGAGGTGCCGAGATCCGCAAAGCGTCCCGTCTCGTCTTCGAAGCGCACGATCGCGTACTCGGTCCACGAGAGCCGCTCCCCCTCCCGGGCGAGCACCCAGATGCGATCCTCCCAGTGCCACGCCTCCGGGTTCGGGTCCGCGGCATCCTGGTAGTGCACGACGAGGTGCCAGGTGCCAAGCCAGGGAGCCGGATCGAACGCGGCTGCGGGCCCCGCCGCGAGGATGCACACGACGCCGACGAAGCGGCTCCAGCGGCCGCCGCGGCCCATCTCGCGCTCCGATCGCCCTGCCCCTGCCAATGATCCGCCCTCCAGCGGACGCGCACTCAGCACTCAGCACTCAGCACTCAGCACTCAGCACAGGAGAGGGAGGATATCCCCTCCCGCCCGCCCCTCCGCATGCCGAATAGGATGAGAGAAACGAAGCCCTCCCGGCGCCCGGAAGTGTCCCGTCATGACCTACTCCCGAAGAGACTTCATGCTGCCCGCAAGCCTCGCCCTCGGAGGGTCCAGCCTTCCCGCGAGCGCCCGCGCCGCAGAGTGGGAAGTGCGCCTCTACGAGGTCCGACACCGATTCGCCGAGGAGCTGCTCCCCCTGGCGCAGGACCTCATGGGAGAACGCGGAACGGCCACTCCGCATTCGGGCGGCAACTCGATCCTGCTCGTTGGGCCAGCGGAAGACCTCGCGCGAACCCTGAGCGTCCTGCTCGTACAGGATCGGGCCCAAGACTCCCTAGGAGCCCGACCCAAGACTCGCCGCGACGCCTGACCGCCGATGCGTCGACGCGGGCGGCGTGCGGATCGGAAGCATCGTGCCCCCGCCCCCGGGCGAAGCCATCGCGCTGAATCTCCACGAAGAGTGGATGCGCGATCCGCTCGACCTCGGCCGAGACGACCCTCGAGCTCACGCCCGGCGAGATCAAGGTCCTGGGAGGCATCACGGAGGCCACGACCGCCCGCAGCTCCAGCCTCGCGAGCGAGCGCTCCCGCGCCGACCGCGACACGGATCGCGTGCTCCTGGTCAGCGTCGAGATCGAGTGACGCCCGGCCCGCCGAAGACGGGCGGCCGGAGCCGCCGGAGCGCCAGGCCGCCAAGGGCGGCCGCCAACAGCAGCACAGCCGGAATGGAAAGCCCGGGAAGCGCGGCGCTCGCGGCCGCGTCGAGGATCCACAGCTTGCCGTCCGATGCGAACTCGAGGGTGAGGGGGTCTTCGAAGTAGGAGTCCGCGAGCGTGGCATACTCCTCCAGCACGGAGTCGTAGTGCCAGATCTCCTCGCTCACTCCGCCGACATTCTCGAGAATCCAGAGGGTGTCGTCCCCCGCGAAGTCGATGTCGCGGGGCTCCGGAAACCCGGAGTCTGGCAGCGTCTCGTAGAATTCCCCGCCGAAATCGTAGCGCCAGATGTCCTCGTCCGTCCCCGCGGCGTTCTCGAGGATCCACATGGAACCGTCGGAGGCGATCTCGATATCCCGGGGATCCGGGAAGTAGGAGTCGGGTAGGGTGTCGTAGAACTCACCGCCGAAGTCGTAGTACCAGATGTCCTCGTCCGTCCCCGCGGCGTTCTCGAGGATCCAGAGCGTGCCGTCCGCCGCGAACTCGAGGTCGCGGGGATCCGGGAAATAGGAGCTCGGAAGGGTCTCGTAAGACTCCCCGGCGAAGTCGTAGTACCAGACGTCGTCGTCCGTTCCAGCGGAGTTGTCGAGGATCCACAGGGTGCCGTCGGCGGCAAATTCGATATCCCGCGCATCGATGAAATCCGAGCCCGGAAGCGTCTCGTAGGACTCGCCGACGGGGTCATAGATCCAGATGTCGTCCCCCGGCGAAGGGACGGCGGTCAGAATCCAGAGCTTCCCGTCCGGCGCGAACTCGAGGTCGCGGGGCTGTGCGAAGTCCGAGTTCGGGAGACCCTCGTAGACCTGGCCCGAGAAATCGTAGCTCCAGACGTCCTCGCTCATGGCAGGCTGGGTCGCCCCGAGAAGCAACGCCGCCCCGAGCAGCCCTGCACTCGGCCCCAACCTCGGAGTTCCTCCACCCAGAAGGCTGCTCCGCCGCCCGGGCCCGGAAGCTCCGGTTCTCGAATTCGACAGCCCCATCGAGCCAGCGCTCCTCCCGCCACCTGCCCCCACGCGGACCAGAATATCACCTCTACCCGGGGGCCGGCCGACAAACGCGGCTCTCACGGAGCTGCCGGAGCCGGGCTACTGCCCCATGGGGACAAGTCGGCGCGGCGACGAGATTTCGCTTCTCGACTCGGGGCCGTCGTGCTTTCATATAGGGGTCATTGACGGGTGTAGACGGTCGAATCGACCAGCTGAGGCGGATAAAGAGTGACTGTCGGCGAATTTCTCACGCAAGTTTTCGAATGGCTCTATCGCTTCTGGCCAGTGCGCATCGTGCGCGACTGGGAGCAGGGCGTGCGCTGTCGCTTCGGCAACGCCACGGCGCTCCTCACCAGCCACAACGGAGTCTTCGGCACCGGGCTCCACATCTTCTGGCCCGTGGTCGGCGAGATCAACGTCAACGAGACCAACATCGAGGTCACGGAGACCGAGCTCCAGACCCACACCACCGCGGACGGCAACCCGGTGACGCTCTCCCTCGGAATCAAATACCGGATTCGGGACCTGATGAGCATGTACGTCAGCATCCACGATCCGGTGGAGACCCTCTCCAACGAGATCTGCTCGGCGGCGGGCCGCTGCATCCCGGAGATGCACTACAAGGAGCTGAGCGAATGCCTGCCCGAACAGATTCGCGCAGAGATCGCCGACCCCATGGAGGAGTGGGGCATCGAGATCGTCGGCATCAGCCTGATCAATCTCGTGAAGGCCCGCCCCCTGCGGCTGATTCTCGACAAGCCGCAGGCCGCTTCGCGCTTCGAGTGACCCGGGGCGCCAGCACGAACGGCGCCCCTCGCGCCCCCGCCGATCAGAAGCCCCAGTGGAAGAGGAAGCCGATGGAATGTCCGCGGTTGTCCTCGAAGGAGTCGTTGGACCAGTTCTGCTCGTACTCGTAGATCAGCTCCAGAGCGAGCTGGCTGAGCAGAAGCTCCCACACGGTGACGCCCGCCCCCACGTCGAGGAACCAGTCGCGGCGATCGCCCTCGACGCCGACCTCGGAGCCCACGTACCAGCGCCGCCAGCCCGTCAACCACAGGGTCCCGCTCAGCCGCTCGTGAAAGGGGCCGCCGTAGCGGAGCGTGAGCTCGGCCTGTGCGTATCGCAAGCGCTCCTCGTCCGCGTAGTAGTAGGAGACGCCGGGAGTCAGGTCGAGATGGTCGACCTCCGCCAGTAGCTGGTGGGTTGCGAAGGTCGCCCACAGGCTTCCCCACACCGCGTCGGCTCCGGTCAGAAAGGTGTCATCGATGCGCTCGACCCCGATCGCGAGCTCGTAGGCGCTGAGCCAGCTCTCCTCGATGCTCTCCGCACTGAGGTACAGGGCGGCCAGGCCGGAGAAGAAGCTGCCGCCGTAGAAGGAGACCTCCCCGCCCAGAGAAGCGTGCAGCCGGGTGTCTGGCGCGAGGTCGAAGACCGGACCGGTGAAGGCCGAGAGGACCTGGTAGCTCAGGTCCAGGTCGTCCAGCGTCGTATCGGCCTGAAAGTTGCCGAGGGTGCGGTAGCGATGCCCTCCCAGAGTCCGCTCGTCGAAGGCGCTCGCGCGCGTATCGATGACGAGGCCCTGGCTGCGCGGGACGAGATCCTGCCGGACCGTGCGGCTATCGTCGTATCGCAGCCCGAGGCTGACCCAGAACTCCTGGTAGGGAGGATTCGAGGTGGCTGCGGCCTCGGATTCTTCGGCTTCCTCTGCGCCCGGCTCCGCGTCCTCCTCGTAGACCCACTCCTCGTACTCCCACCCCTCGTCGGCCTCTGACTCCTCGACGGATCCGGACTCGCCCGCATGTAGAGCCAGGGCGGGGAGCAGCAAGGCAAAGGCGGACGCCGCAGCGACAAGAATCGCGCTGCGCGGAGCCCGTCGGATTCGGGACGCTGAGGAGCCTGGTGCGATCAAGAGGAACGGACAACGAGGGAGCGTACATCGCGCGCCGACGCCCGCCGGCGCGCGATATACGCGATCGGGCGGATTCGCCCGAGCTCCCGATCAGCGAGCGGCCTTCTTGCGGCTCGTCTTCTTCTTGCGCGTGGCCTTCTTCTTGGAGGACTTCTTCTTCCGCGTGGCCTTCTTCTTCGAGGCCTTCTTCTTTCGCGTGGCCTTCTTCTTTCCAGCCTTCTTTCGACCGGCCTTCTTGCGACCGGCCTTCTTGCGCGTGGCCTTCTTTCGCGTGGCCTTCTTCTTCGCGACCTTCTTCTTCTTTCTGGCGGCCATTCTACATCCCCCCTTTCTTCACTTTCTTCACTCACTGTAAAGACTCGAAATCGAGTCCTACTGTCGAGTTCTCGACGACTCGAAGGACCCACCGGCCGACCTGGCCGACGGCTCCGAGCCGAATTGTCTTCAACTCTCAAGTTCCCGTATATCACCCGCAGAAGAAAGCGTCAACAAAATCGAGCGCAAAGATCGGAAGTGCCTTTCCTACTCAGCATTGTGATCTGCGGATGCGAGCGATCGATCATACAGATCGTCCGTACATGCCACGGGCTGAAGCGCTTCGACTCGTGCCAGCGAGCCTCGAGCCATCGATGACTCAGGCGAGCAGCGTCAGGTCAGCACGATCAAGTCAGCACCAGGAGGTCATAGAGTGCGTGGGTCCACGCCGCGACCGCGAAGCCTCGCACCCGGTAGAGCACGCCGAAGAGCGCACCCGCGATGCTGCGGTAGACGAAGGCCCCACCGGAGAAGGGCTCTGCGTAGGGACCGAGGTGGTGGACGGCGGCGAAGAGCAACGACGAGACCAGGAGCGCAGCGACCCAGCCGAGAGTCGTGCCGAGGGGCACCCGGAGCAGCCACGCGAGCCCGCCCAGTAGCACGACCCGGAAGATCAGCTCCTCGTGGAAGCCGGCACCACTCGAAATGACCACCCGCTCTACCGCATCGCGCGCAGCCAGGGCCAGCTCGGGGATCAGCTCTGCCGAGCGCTCCATGATGAGGAAAATGGCCGAACTCATGAAGAAGGCGTAGATCCCGGACTCCAGCAGCATGGGGACAAAGGCCCGCAAGTGGAAGCGCCCTCCGCGGCGAAGTCCCGCGATGGCGGCCGCGTAGGCGAGGGAGGCGCCGATCATTACCAACAGGTAGGTGGTGGGGTCCCGGCGGCTGAGCTCGATGAGAGCGCTGGTGGTGAAGTCGACTCCGTTGCGGCCGCCGCCCCCGCTCAGCAGGATTCCGATCTGGTAGGTGAGGAAGAGCGGAAACACCAGCACCGCGCTCGTGAAGGCATCGATGCGGCCCGAGAAGTGTCGGCCCAGCACCGAGCCCAGGCTCGGCAATTAGTGGCTCGCTTCCAGCAGAGCGGGGTTCGCGGTTTCGGAGAGGCGCAGCTCCGGGTGCTTCTGCACCACGCGGTCGAGATCCCAGTCCCCCTTTGCGAGGAGCACGGGGCGTCCGTCGCGATCCTCCACCACCTTGATGCGCTCGGAGTAGCGGAAGATCTCCGGGTCGAATTCGCCCTGGGGCCAGCGCGCGAGCTTGAAGTCCATGGGGGTGAGGCTGAGCTCGACGCCGTACTCGCCCTTCAGCCGATGGCTCATGACGTCGAACTGCAGCTGACCCATGGCGCCGAGGTACATGCTCGCGCTGCCGGCCCCCGGCTCGGTGAAGAGCTGCACGGCACCCTCCTGGACCAGCTGCTCGAGGCCCTTCTCGAGGGCCTTGCGTTTGAGCACCGCCGCCACCTCGACCCGGGCGAAGCACTCGGGGGAGAAGCTCGGAATGCCCGCGTAGGCGAAGCCGCCTTCGTCGCTCACCGTGTCGCCGATGCGAAAGACACCGGGATCGAAGAGCCCCACCACATCGCCCGGATAGGCCTCCTCGACCTCCTCCCGCTCCTTGCCCATGAGCAGGGTGGAGTTGGCGAGGCGCAGCGTCTTGCCCGTGCGGACGTGGGTCGAGCTGGCCCCCTTGGCAAAGCGCCCCGAGCAAACGCGCAAGAAGGCGATGCGGTCCCGGTGGTCGGGATCCATGTTCGCCTGGATCTTGAAAACGAAGCCCGAAAAGCCGTGGTCGACGGGATCGATGGGCCCGCGATCCGAGGGCCGGGCACCCGGGTGGGGCGCCAGCTGGAGAAAACGCTCCAGGAAGGGCAGCACGCCGAAGTTGGTGAGCGCGCTGCCGAAGAACATGGGCGTCTGGGTGCCCGCCTGCACCTTTTCGAGGTCGAAGGCCGCGCCGGCACCGTCCAGCAGCTCGAGGCTTTCCTCGACCTCCCGGGCAAAAACGCCCAGAGCCTCGCTGACGGCTTCGCTGCCCAGGGCGCCTTCGATGTCGGTCTGGTCGAGCAGCTTCTTGCCGTGCTCGCCGCCGGAGAAGAGCATGAGCTTCCCCTGTACCCGGTCGTAGACGCCGCGGAAATCCTTGCCAGCGCCCACCGGCCAGTTGACCGGCACGGCATCGATGCCCAGCACCTCCTCGATCTCGCCCATCAGATCGAGGGGTTCGCGGCCCATGCGGTCCATCTTGTTCACGAAGGTGAAGATGGGGATGCCGCGCATGCGGCAGACCTCGAAGAGCTTGCGGGTCTGGGGCTCCACTCCCTTGGCCGCATCGATGAGCATGACGGCGCTATCGGCGGTGTCCTCGCTGAAGTCCTTGTGGCCGGGGGTGTCGAGGATGTTGACCCGGAAGCCCTCGTGCTCGAAGTGCATGACCGAGCTGCTCACCGAGATGCCGCGCTGCTTCTCGAGCTCGAGCCAGTCGCTGGCCGCGTGGCGGTTCGCACGCCGGGCGCGCACGGCGCCGGCCTCGCGCAGGGCTCCGCCGAAGAGCAGCAGCTTCTCGGTCAGGGTGGTCTTGCCCGCGTCGGGGTGGGAGATGATCGCGAAGGTGCGACGCCGCTCCACTTCGCGCGCCAGCACGCGGGCGGAGGTAGGCGGCTCAGAGGCCGTCATGCTTGGATTTCCTGCACGGCCAACCCTTCGGGTTGGCTGGGCGGTGAGCTCGCCAGCCGTGGGCCGCCCGAGCTCCCGCGATCAATGGGGGTTGGCCGGGCTTTAGATACCTCAAACCTAGCCGCCCGCCCAGCTCGAGCTCGGATGCGAGGCATCTCGCCTCCCCACCCCCCACGGGCACCCTTTCTGCGGTACCTATTCAGACCCCCAGACCGAAGGAAGGAGTGACCCCCATGTCCAAGCGTGTCGACGAGATCCTCAGCTGGTACGGATCCGATTCGCCCGGCACCCTCAAGAACCTGCGCTGGATGCTCGAGAGCGGCCGCCTCGCCGGTACCGGCAAGATGGTGATCCTGCCCGTGGACCAGGGGTTCGAGCACGGCCCGGCGCGATCCTTCGCCAAGAATCCCGCCGGCTACGATCCCACCTTCCACTACCAGCTCGCCATCGACGCCGGCTGCAACGCCTACGCGGCGCCCCTGGGTTTCCTGGAAGCGGGCGCCCGGGAGTACGCGGGCAAGATCCCCACCATCCTCAAGCTCAACAACAGCGACTGTCTCTTCGGCTCCTCGGACCCGAAGCCGGCGGTGACAGGCTCCGTCGGCGACGCACTGCGCCTCGGCTGCGCGGCCATCGGCTTCACCATCTACCCCGGCTCCGCCGAGCGCAACGAGATGTACATGGAGCTGCGCGAGCTGGCCGAAGAGGCCAAGGCCGTGGGCCTCGCCGTGGTGGTGTGGTCCTACCCGCGCGGCTCGGGCCTCTCGAAGGAGGGCGAGACCGCCGTCGACGTCGCCGCCTACGCGGCCCAGATCGCCTGCCAGCTCGGCGCCCACGTGGTCAAGGTGAAGCCGCCGGCCGGCAACATCGAGCTCGACGCCGCACGCAAGGTCTACGAGGCCGAGGGCATCCCGATCGGCAGCCTGGCCGAGCGGGTGCAGCACGTGGTGCAGAGCGCCTTCAACGGCCGGCGCATCGTGATCTTCTCGGGCGGCGCCGCCAAGGGCACCGACGACGTGCTGGAGGAGATCCGCGGCCTCGCCGAGGGCGGCTCCTTCGGATCCATCATGGGCCGCAACTCCTTCCAGCGCCCCAAGACCGAGGCCATCGAGCTGCTCCACACGGTGATGGACATCTACGAGAACGCGGGCTGATCCATCAGCGCGCGTGCGTACTACCGCGCCCCGTCCGGGTTTCCGGGCGGGGCGTATTCGTTCGGGCTGCGCCGAGCGCGCTCAGCCGATGATCGAGGGATCGCGGCAGAGATCTTTGCTGAGGTTCTTGTGGTGGGCCTCGAGGGTGCCGCCGCCGATCTCGAGGAGCTTGGCGTCGCGCCACAGGCGCTGCACCACGTACTCGCCCATGTAGCCGTTGCCCCCGAGCACCTGGATGGCAGCGTCGGCGGCGCGCTTGCCCACCTGGGCGGCGAAGAGCTTGGTGGCGTCGGCGTCGACCCGCTGGCCCGTGGCCGAGAGGGAGAGCCGGCGCGCCGTGTCGTAGACATAGCTACGGGCGGCCCGATACTCGGCGAAGGTCTCGGCGATGTAGCGCTGGATCTGGCCGAAGTCGCGAATGGGCCGGCCGAAGGCCTTGCGCTCGTTTGCGTAGTCGATCATCACCGCGAGACAGCGCTGGGCGATTCCCAAGGCCTGGGCCGCCAGGGTGAGCCGCTCGATCTCGAGGTTGCGCATCATGTGGAGGGTGCCCTCCCCCTCCTCGCCCAGGCGGTTGGCGAACGGGACGGGGACACCGTCGAAGACGAGCTCGGCGGTAAAGGAGGCCCGCATGCCGAGCTTGTCGGACCACTTCTGCCCGAGCTGGAAGCCCTCCATCCCCTTCTCCACCAGGAAGGAGCTGATCTCCCGCTCACCCGTCGTGGCATACACGATGAAGACATCGCCCAGGGTCTCTTCGTCGATGCCGCCGTTGGTGATGAAGGTCTTGGTGCCGCTGAGGCGATAGACCTCGCCCTCGCGCACGGCGCGCGTGCGCATGGCGAGCACGTCGGTTCCCACCTCGGGCTCGGTCATGCACAGGCCGCCGATCCACTCGCCGCTCGTCGCCTTGGGGAGTACCCGCCCGCGCTGCTCGTCGTTGCCGTTCACCGCGAGATTCTGTGTGAAGAGGATCGCGTGGGCGAGCACCGCCAGGCCGAAGCCAGGATCTGAGGTCGACAGGGCCTCGAAGACCTGAACCGCCGCGATGGCATCCATCCCGGCGCCGCCATGGGCCTCGGGCACCGTGACACCGAGCAGCCCCAGCTCGCCAGCCCGGCGGAAGAGCGCGTGGTTGAAGCGCTCGTCCCGATCATGCTCGGCCGCCTGCCCCTCGACCTCGCGCTCGACGAACTCGCGCAGGGTCTCGGCCAGCAAGGCGTGCTCTGGCGTGGGGGCAAAGAGGTCGAGGGATTGCCAATCGGGCCCGGCCCCTTCCTCGACAGCGCGCTGCGTCCTGTCCCTGGCCAAGACTCCCTCCCGAGGCTCGCGATGGGAGATACTAATGGATCGTGTCGCTGGGTGGCTGAAGGACTGCGCCTCACCCGGGGGGCAATCTGGCTCGGCGGCGAGCGCCGCAGGAATCTACGGGGCGGGCGCCAGCACCGCGTGGACGTAGGAGTTGATGGCATCGCGCACGAAGTGGGGAATGGCGCTGAAGACCAGACCGCTGTCGGGCGGCAGCTGATACGCGGACTCGGCGTCGACCTGCACGGTGCCGATCCTCGGGAGGTCGAATACCAGGTTCAGCCGGGTCCCGAGTGGGATGCCTTCGGAGCTGCGCAGCAGACAGCCGTTCTCGGAGAGGGATACTACGGCCGCCCCCCACTTCTGCCCGTTGCGGTGACAGCGAGCGCGCAGATGGGTGGCTACCCGGGGCGTGGAGCGCGGATGTTCTTCGAACACCTGCTGCAGGATCCGATACATGTCGTGGAGGCCCGCGGGCTTCTTTGCCGCCGCAATCACGCGCGAATCCGTGCCGTCGACCCCGTTGCGGCCGGTGAGCAGGAGCACGGGGGCCGGCGGGCCGAGATCCGCGTCGGGGACTTCCCCGAGCCGATGTTCGTCCGCGACGTACATGTCGGCCTTCATGGGCACCCGGAGCTGCCCCTCACCCGGGTCCGCCTCGGGAGTCTCCGAAAGCTCGATCTCGTAGCCGAGCCGGCTCAGAATGGGCAGGCAGTGGGAGACGAAGGCCTCGGGGCGAGCGAATGCCACTATTTTGCGACGCGGAGAGAGCTGTGACGACATGCCGGCGATATCGGCGCCTCGATCGCCAGAATTGAGCCCGGATTGGTCTGACCGAATCGTACAATCCGGCTACATTATTGTGCATGGATGGAAAACGGACTCTCGCATCGTGGCTGATCGCCCAACGCAAGCCCATCGAGGCGGCCATGGTCGCGCGGCTGGGCCCGGCGGCGCCCGCCGCCTCTTCTCCCGAGGCCGAGGCGCTGCGGCGCTTCCGCACCTTCGCTTCGTCCGCGCTGCTGCGCGGCGAAGCGGCCAGCCCCGCACTCGACGGCCTCCGCGTCCCCGAGCGACGGACCATCGCGCTGATCGAGGCGTGGGTCGACGCGGCGGTGGTCGTCGCCCGCGACGAGGGCCCCGCGCTCGCCACGAGACTCGAGCCCCTGGTGGCCCAGTTCCGACTCGCTCTGCGCAGCACGCGAAGCAGCCGGCGCTCCCGCGGCGCGCCGCGTGCGAAACGCCGGGCCGTGGTCGCGGCCATCGACCGCGTACGCGAGGCCTTCCTCGCCATCGACACCGACACGGGCGTCATCGAGGACGCCAATCCCGCCGCGGGAGCGCTGCTCGGCGTCAACCGGGACGCGCTCGTCGGCATCCTGGCCATGAGCTTCGTGCCGCGCGAGGCCCGCTCGACCTGGTGGACCCAGCTCGACGCCATCGACGAGGGCGACGAAACGCGCCTCTTCGCAGCCGTCCTCGTCGACGCGGGCGGCAGCCCACTCGCCGTGGAAGCGAGCCTCACGCGCTTCGCCACCCGGGGCCGAACCCTCGCCCTCGTGCTGATGCGCCCGGGCACGCGCCAGCCTGACTTCGCGAGTGAGGATCACGAATTCGCCGACGACGATGTCCGGCCCCCGGCAGAGGCTTTCGAGCCCGTAGCCGCGGCCCTCGAGCCTGCCGCAGATCCGGAGAACGTCGAAACATCCGCGAGGCACGACTCCCTGGCGATGCCCGGCTGAGGGAGCCGACGGGCGATATCCAGACTAGAGCCTCAGCCTGAGCCTCGGCCTGAGCCCAGAGACTCCCGAAAGAAGGCCACCATCCGCGCCCAGGCGTCTCGGGCGGCTTCGGGCCGGTAGGCTTCGGGGCGCGTGTCGTTCGCGAAGGCGTGGCCGGCGCCCGGGTAGACCACCACCTCGCAGGCGTGGGGGCTGTCGGCGATGCGCGCCTCCAGCTGGTGCACGTCGTCCACTGGGATGAAGGCGTCCTGATCGCCAAAGAAGGCGAGCAGGGGCGCGCTCAGTGAGCGCGCGGCCTCCAGGGGCTCGCGGGGCTTGAGAGCCGGGTCGAGACCGCCCTCGCGGTGGAGCAGGCCGTGCTGGTGGGAGAGGATTCCGTAAAAGGAAACCACTCCGGAGATGCCGCGGCCCCCGCAGCCCGCAAGCAGGGCGTACATCCCGCCCATGCAGAAGCCCACGACACCGACGGATCTCCCCGCGCAGGCGGGGTCGCGGGCGAGGAAGGCGGCCGCGGTCTCGATGTCCTCGAGCACCCGGGAATCCGGCAGCTCCCGCATCCAGGCGCCGGGATCTTCGATGCGAGGTGGGGGATCGCGACGGTAGAGGTCGAGGGCGAGGACCGCGAAGCCGCTCCCGGCCAGCCTGCGCGCCAGGGCTCGGGTGTGCTCCGCGAGCCCCCAGACGTCGTGCAGCAGCACCACGGCGGGATGGGGTCCGCCTTCAGGGTGAGCAAGATAGCCCAGCTCGAGGTCGCGGCTCTCCACCGTCTCCACGGAGCGCCCTCCCCGGCCGGCCTTCTCGGCCGACCTTCACGGCCCGCTCAGTAGTTCCGCACCGCCTCGGCAAGGGCGATCACCACCTTCTTCGCGTCGCCGAAGATCATCATGGTGTTCTCCTTGAAGAAGAGCGGGTTCTGGATCCCCGCAAAGCCCGGGTTCATGCTGCGCTTGATCACGAAGACGTGCTGGGCCTGGTCGACGTTGAGAATCGGCATGCCGTAGATGGGGCTGCCCTTGTCCTCTCGCGCCGAAGGGTTCACCACGTCGTTGGCACCGAGGACCAGGGCCACATCGGTCTCCGGGAACTCGGGATTGATCTCGTCCATCTCGACCAGCTTGTCGTAGGGGACGTCGGCCTCGGCGAGCAGCACGTTCATGTGACCGGGCATGCGCCCCGCGACCGGATGGACGGCAAACTTCACGTCGATCCCGTTCTCCTCGAGGGTGTCGGCAAGCTCCCGCACAGCGTGCTGGGCCTGGGCGACCGCCATACCGTAGCCGGGCACCACGATCACCGAGCGCGAGTTGGAGAAGATCACCGCCGCATCGGTGGGCGTGTAGCTCACCACCGAGCCCTGTATCTCACCGTGGGCGCCGCCTTCCCCCGCCACTTCTTCGATGGACCCGAATGCGCCGAAGAGCACATTGGCGAGAGAACGGTTCATGGCGTCGCACATGATCTTCGTGAGGATGATGCCCGAAGCGCCCACCAGGGAGCCGCTCACCACCAGGGCGCTGTTGTCCAGGACGAAGCCCGTCGCACAGGCCGCGATCCCCGAATAGGAGTTCAACAGCGAGATCACCACGGGCATGTCGGCGCCGCCGATGGGGATGACGAGCAGGACGCCGATCACCAGGGACAAGCCGATCAGCACGTAGAAGGCCGTCATGTTCCCGGTGTTGGCAACCACCATGGCGGCCGCGCCCAGGGTAATGGCGCCCAGGATCGCGTTGACGGGGCCCTGCAGCGGGTACTGCACTGCCGCGCCGCCCACGAGCTCCTGGAGCTTCGCAAAGGCGACGAAGCTGCCCGTCAGGGTCACCGAACCCACCAGCACCGAGATCACGATGGCGATGGGAACGATCCCGGTCAGGGGGCCCGTCGCATTCATGAACTCCGCGATTGCAACCAGCGCCGAGGCCGCGCCACCGAAGCCGTTGAGGAGCGCCACCATCTGGGGCATGGCGGTCATCTCGATGCGGGTCGCCGCCACGGCACCGATGCCGCCGCCCACGACGATACCCGCGATGATGACGCCGTAGCTCACCACGCCCTGCACCAGCAGGGTCGCGACGATGGCGATCAGCATGCCGGCGGCGGCCATCTGGTTGCCGCGAACCGCGGTCTTGGGCGACGAGAGCCCGCGGAGTCCCAGGATGAAGAGGACCGCCGCAAGGAGGTACGCGGCCTGGATGAGGTTCGTGCTCACGGCTACTTCCCCGCCTTCTTCTTGAACATGCCGAGCATGCGATTGGTGACGAGGAAGCCCCCGACCACGTTGATGGAGGCGCACACGATGGCGACGAAGCCCAGCACCGCGGAGAGCGTGCCGTGGTCACCGCCGGCGGCCAGGATCGCCCCGACGATCGCGATCCCGGAGATCGCGTTGGAGCCCGACATGAGGGGCGTGTGGAGCAGGGGCGGAACCTTGGAGATCACCTCGATTCCCACGAAGAGCGAGAGCACGAGGATCGTGAGTGCTGCAATGGCAGGTGCTTCGAGCATCAGCCTTCTCCTCCGGCGTCCCGTGCGGCGCTCATGCGCATGCGCACCATCTCGTTGACCACCTCACCCTGGTAGGTGAGCAGAGTGCCGTGGGTGATCTCGTCCTCGCGGTCGATGACGAGCTCGGCTTCGGGCACCAGGTGGCCCAGGAAGGTCGTGAGATTCTTCGCGTACATCTGGCTCGCGTGAGCGGGGATCTCCGAGGGCAGGTTCGTATTGCCCAGGATCGTCACCCCCTCGACCACGATGGACTCGCCCGGCGCGGTGAGCTCGCAATTGCCACCCTTCTCGGCCGCGAGGTCGACGATGACCGAGCCGGGCCGCATGCCCTTCACCGCGTCGGCGGTGATCAGCAGGGGTGCCGGCTGCCCCGGTACGAGCGCCGTGGGGATCACGATGTCCATCTGAGCGATGTGCTTGGCGAGCTCGGCCCGCTGGCGCTGGTAGAACTCTTCGGTCTGGGCCTTCGCGTAGCCCCCGGAGTCCTCGGAGTCGCCGGTGTCGAGCTTCAGCTCGATGAAGCGGGCGCCCAGACTCTGCACCTGCTCCTTCACGACGTCGCGGGTGTCGTAGGCCGAGGTCACGGCGCCCAAACGCTTTGCAGTACCGAGGGCCTGGAGCCCCGCCACGCCGGCACCGATCACCAGCACCTTCGCGGGTTGCAGCGTGCCCGCCGCCGTTACGAGCATCGGGAAGATGCGCGGCAGGCGGGTGGCCGCGAGCAGCACGGCCCGATAGCCCGCGATGGTGCTCTGTGAGGAGAGCGCGTCCATGGACTGGGCCCGGGTGATGCGGGGCATGAGCTCCATGGAGAATGACGCGACACCACGTTGCGCCAGGCGCTGGGCGAGGTCGAAGGCGTCGAGAGGCTTGAGCAGCGCGATCAGCGCTGCACCCTGCTTCAGGTCGTCCACCTCGTGGCCGCCGCCGGACCGCTCGCAGGGGCCCTGCACCTTGAGGACGAGATCCGCGCCCAGGGCCTCGGCGGCGCCGGCAACGATCTTCGCGTCCGCGGCAAGGTACTGCTCGTCGGGGAAGCCAGCTTCGATCCCGGCTCCGGCCTCGACGAGCACTTCGATGCCCTCTTTCTGGGTCAGCGTCTTGACGGCGTCGGGCACGAGCGCGACGCGGCGCTCACCCGGCGCCACTTCTTTGGGTACTCCGATGATCACCTTTGGCTCCAACCACCAGGGAATTTGGAATTGAGTCGAATCGCGCGGGCCCGCTCTGCGGCCCGGGCGCTGTGTCCGCAGCGTTGCTGGGACGTCCGCCCCCTGCGGGCGGGTCGGGATCGTAGCGGAAAGTCGCTACCTCGCGACCCCGCCCCCTCTTGCCCACGGGGATCCCCGTGGCGTGAGCGGGGCGCCCAAACTAGACTCGCCGGCCGCCGATCGCGCCCTGATTACCGGAGGACCCCCCGTGAGTGACGACGCCCCGCGCATCATCCGCAAGAAGACCGGTAATTTTCTCGAGGATTTCCAGCCGGGCCAGATCTTCCGCCACAAAGGCGGCAAGACGGTCACCGAGGGCCTTTTCGCCCTCTTCACCGACTTCTCCATGGGGACCAACCCACTGGGCAAGAACGCCCGCTACGCCCGGGCCTACGGCTACGCGGGGCTCGTCTGCACGCCCGGCCTGGTGATGCTGGTCTCCTTCAGCCAGACCGTCGAGGACATTTCGGAGAACGCCAGAGCCAACCTCGAGTACATCGACATGCGCTTCGGCGCTCCGGTCTACCTGGGAGACACCATCGAGGTCGAGACCAGGATCCTCGGTGTGCGGCCCTCGTCGAGCCGCCCGAACCTGGGCATCGTCCACGTCCAGTCGACGGCGCGCAAGAACATCGGCTCCCCCGACGAGGCCGTGGTCATGACCTGGCAGCGCAAGGTGCAGGTCTACAAGGGCGACGACGACGCCACGATCGAGGGCTTCGAGGTGGAGCCGGATGACATCGCCTGCGATCTGGTGCTGCCCAAGTATGGCGACAAGGCCACGTACGCCGAGCTCGCCCATCTCTCGAGCCCCGACTCCTACTTCGAAGACCTCGAGCCCGGCAGCCAGATCGAGCACTCTCGGGCCCGCACCGTCACCGACGAACACATCGCCCTCACGGGCATCCTCGACAATACGAGCCAGGTGCACTGCAACCAGCACATGATCGACCTCGATCCCGAGCAGTACGTGGGCGGCAAGCTCATCATCTTCGGCGGCATTCCCTTCACGCTGTGCCTGGGCCTCTCGAGCCCGGACATCGACAACAACTCCCTGGGCGACGTGGTCTACAAGACCGGCCGCCACACCGCGCCCCTCTTCGCCGGCGACACCGTCTACACCGCCACGCAGATCCTGGGCAGGCGCGACTATCCGGGCCGGGAAGACCTGGGCATCGTCGAAACGAGGCTGCTTGGATTCAAGTACCAGCGCGAGGACGGCGCGGAGCACGACGACGCGCCGGAGGGGTGGAAGAAGGTGAAGATCTTCGACCTCGAGCGCGAGGTCTCGGTCAAGCGCCGCAGCCACTATTGTTGAGGACGGGGCGTTTCGAGGCGGCGGCGAAGGGACTCGTAAGGACTGCATCGGGACAAGAAGTAGGAAGGAGAGACCATGTCGGTCGGAAGGATCTGCGTCAGAACCGTGTGGACGGCCGAGCCGGGCGAGCGCGTGCAGGCCGCCGCGGCCCGCATGGCCGAGCGCGGAGTCGGAACCGTGGTCGTCCTCGACGAAGGGCGGATTCCCATCGGCATCCTCAGCGACCGGGACATCATGATCCGCTGCGTGGTCGAGGGCATGAACGCCGACCGCACCCTGGTCTCGGAGCTCATGAGCAGCCCCGTGTCGGCGGTGCGCGAAGATACACCCATCGAGGACGCCCTCTCGCACATGGCCGCCACCGGCGTGCGCCGCACGCCGGTCGTCGACGACAAGGACCGACTGGTGGGCATCGTAGCCCTGGACGATTTTCTCGAGCTCTTCGCCAGGGAAGCGACCAGCGTCGGTCGCCTGATCAAGAAGCGTTCCTGACGCGATTCCGCTGGCGGCGCCGGGGGAGACCGTCGCAGGACCCGACGCTCATGGCGTCTCGCCAGCTGTCTCCTGCCGGGCCGCTCGCTCCGCTTCGAAGAGCGAGGTGAGGAGTTCGTGATCGAAGGGCTTGCCGATGACCTGGATGGCGCCCAGCCGGAAGGCCTCCTCGGCGCGTGAGCTCATGCCGGCCACGGAAGACGCCATGACGACCCGCACCTCGGGGTAGTTGGACCGCAGTACACGCAGCGCCGACATGCCGTCCATTCCCGGCATCATGATGTCCATGACGACCAGGTCGGGTCTCAGCTCGCCGACGACGCGCACGGCACCGGATCCGTCGCCGGCGGTCCCGATTGCCTCGACGCCATCCACACCGGCAATGAGCTTCAGGAGCTGGGCGATGACGATCTTGCTGTCGTCCACCAGGACGACGGAGAGCTTCTTGGGCATGGGATCCCCAGATCAACGACACTGCCCTCATCGACCGCTCGCGGCGGCGGGTTGAGTCTCGCACCCCGGCCCAGCACTCCCGGGCTGACTCCGAGTCCTCCGGCGGCGCTTGCCCGAAAACTCAAAACGCAATAGGCTACGGGCCTTTACGTGATTCCCGGCTCGCACCGCTGCCGCCCCTGCCGCCGTCATCGGCGGGGCTGCTCGCGCGGCGCAGGGGTCCGGCTCCGCCTCAGCGTCTCGCAGATCGGAAACCGGGCCGCGAAGCAGGTCAAAAAGGCTCTCTCATGCGCTTCTACGAGTACGAATCGAAGGCGCTCTTCCGGCGCCACAACCTCCCCCTCGGCGAGAGCCGCGTGGTGAACTCGCCCGACGAGGCCGCCGAGGCCTTCGCGGAGATCGGCGGCCCCGTCGTGCTGAAGAGCCAGGTGCTCTCGGGCGGGCGCATGAAGGCCGGCGCGGTGAAGTTCGCCGAGAGCGCCAACGAGGCGGCCGACCACTTCAGCGCCATCCTCCCCATCGTGGTCAAGGGCGAGAAGGCACGCTCGATCCTGGTGGAGGCGAAGAGCGAGGTCGCCCAGGAGTATTTCGCGGCCGTCACCTGGGACGGCCGCGCCAAGCAACCGGTGCTGATCTTCAGCGACATGGGCGGGATCGACATCGAGGAGGTGGCCGAGACCCACCCGAAGCACGTCTCCAAGACCCGCTTCTCCAGCATCCTCCCCCTGACGCCCCGCATCGCCAAGGAGGCCATCGGCGCGACCGGCGTGAGCGGCGGCGCCCTGAACAAGCTCACACCCATCGTCTTCGAGCTGATGCAGATCTTCCTGCACTACGACCTCACCCTGGCCGAGATCAACCCCCTGGCACGTCTCGAAGACGGCCGCTTCGTGGTCCTCGACGGCCACATCGACATGGAGGCCGAGGCCCGCGGCTATCACGCGGCCCTCCTCGAAGAGCTCGGCATCGGCGAGGACGAGACTCGCCAGGCCCGACCGCCCACGGAGTTCGAGATTCGCGGACGCAAGGTGAACGAGACCGACCACCGTGGCGTGGCGGGCAACGTGGTGGAGTTCGACGGCAACCTGGGCCTCGTGATCGGAGCCGGTGGCGGCTCCCTCACCCTTTTCGACGCCGTGCGCAACCACGGGGGCAAGCCCGCCAACTACTGTGAGATCGGCGGCAACCCCAGCGTGAACAAGGCCAAGGAGCTCACCAAGCTCATCCTCTCCAAGCCCGGCGTAGACAAGATCGCGGTCATGATGAACGTCGTTTCCAACACGCGCGTGGACATCGTGGCCCGAGGCGTCATCAAGGGCTGCATCGAGTCCGGCAAGGATCCCGCCGAGACCATCGCGATCTTCCGCATCCCCGGCGCCTGGGAGGAAGAAGGCTTCAAGATCCTCGCGAAGTACGGCGTCGACTACTGCGACCGCAGTGTTTCCATGTACGATGCCGCGGGCCGCGCCGTGGCAAAGATGTCGTAGAAGGGCCTCCCATGTCGATTCTGCTCAGCAAAGACACCCACTTCATCATTCAGGGCATCACCGGTCGCGAGGCTGTGAACCTGACCCGCGAGAACCTCGAATACGGCGCGAAGATCGTGGGCGGCGTCACCCCGGGCCGAGCCGGGCGGGATGTCTATGGCGTGCCGGTCTACGACTGCGTGCGCGACATCGTCAAGGCCCACGGCCCCGTCCAGGGCTCGATCGTCTCGGTGCCGCCGAAGTTCACCCGGGACGCGGTCTTCGAGGCCCTGGAGAACGGCATCACCCTCATCGTGGTGGTGACCGAGAACATCCCACGCCGGGAGGTGGCCCAGATGGTCGAGCTCGCGAAGCTGCGCGGCGCCCGCATCATCGGCCCCAACTGCCTGGGCATCATTTCCCCCGACGAGTGCAAGATGGGCGGTGTGGGCGGCCCCGCAGCCAACACCCGTCAGGCCTACCGGAAGGGGAACATCGGCGTCATGTCCCGCTCCGGCGGCATGACGACGGAGATCGCCAGCACTCTCACCGCGGCGGGCCTGGGCCAATCGACCTGCGTCTCCATCGGTGGCGACGCCATCATCGGCACCACTTATGCGGAGCTCATGCCCTTCTTCGAGGCCGACCCCGAAACCCACGCCATCGCGATCTACTCCGAGCCCGGAGGCCGCATGGAGGCCGAGCTGGCCGAGTGGATCAAGGAGAACGACTCGCGTCTCCCGGTGGTGGCCTTCATGGCCGGACGCTTCATGGACGAGATGAAGGGCATGCGCTTCGGCCACGCCGGCACCATCGTCGAGGGCAAAGAGGACACGACAGCGGAGAAGATCAAGCGCATGGAGGCCGCGGGCATCTCCGTCGCTCCATTTCAGGAGAGAATCCATGCCCGCTCTTTTCATCCAGGTAAAGGTCGACCCCAAGGTCGCCAAGGACGCCGAAGTCGCAGCCCGGCTCGCGGAGGTCTGCCCCGTGAGCATCTTCGCCGCCAGCGAGAACGGCGTCGAAATCCAGGAAGAGAACCTCGACGAGTGCGTGCTCTGCGACCTCTGCCTCGAGGCCGCCCCCAAGGGCAGCGTCGAGATCATCAAGCTCTACGAGTAGGCACCAGGAGAAAGCCCATGCGAAGCGCCAAGGACTTCTTTCAGCCCATGGCTCTCGGAGCCCCCGAGCCCCTGCGCGAGATTCCCTTCAAGCCCTCGCGCATGATCCACTTCTTCGATCCGAGCAATGCGAAGATGGCCGCCAAGGTCCCGGACATGTCAAAGAAGTGCGACGTGCTGCTCGGAAACCTCGAAGACGCCGTTGCGGCCGACAAGAAGATCGACGCTCGAGAGGGGCTGGTGAAGATCGCCCGGGACACGGACTTCGGCAGCTGCCAGCTCTGGACCCGGGTGAACAGCCTCGACAGCCCCTGGGGCCTGGACGACATGATCCGTCTGGTGACCGAGATCGGAGACAAGCTCGACGTCGTCATGGTTCCCAAGGTCGAGGGCGCCTGGGACATCCACTACGTGGATCGCTTGCTGGCGCAGCTCGAGGCGAAGGCCGGCCTCACCAGGCCCCTCATGGTCCACGCCATTCTCGAGACCGCCCTGGGCGTCGCCAACGTCGAAGAGATCTGTGCCGCCTCGCCCCGCATGCAGGGACTCTCCCTCGGGCCGGCCGACCTGGCGGCCAGCCGGCGCATGAAGACCACCCGGGTGGGCGGCGGACACCCGAGCTACATCGTGCGGACGGACCCGGATCCCACCAACGAGGACGCGCCCCGCCCCACCGCCCAGCAGGATTTGTGGCACTACACCATGGCGCGTATGGTCGACGCCTGCAACGCCAACGGCATCCTCCCCTACTACGGCCCCTTCGGTGACATCAAGGACACCGTGGCCTGCGAAGACCAGTTCCGCAACGCCTTCCTGATGGGCTGCGTGGGCGCCTGGAGCCTGCACCCGGTGCAGATCGACATCGCGAAGGAGGTCTTCAGCCCGCCCGTGGACGAGGTGCTGTGGGCCAGGAAGGTGATCGACGAGATGGGCGACGGCACCGGCGCGGTCATGATCGACGGCAAGATGCAGGACGACGCCACGGTGAAGCAGTGCCGTGTGATGGTCGCCCTGGCGGAGATGCTGGCGGAGAATGACCCGGAGCTGAAGAGCGCCTACGGCTTCTGACCGCCCACGGTCCACCGGCTGAGACCGAAGCAACTTCGACGAATCGCCACAGACGAGGGGCGTGGGACCACGGCCCTTCGAAATGATGCATACTCGTCCCATGCCGGCGGCGGACCGACAGCCCGACACGATTACGGTTCGCAGCTCCCGCGACGAGCAGGGGCGCTTCGTCCTCGATTTCAACGGCCGCCTCGACTCCAACTCCACCGGGCGCGCATGGCGTCAGGCCATGAAGGCACTCGACGATCAGCGTCCCAACGATCTCGTCATCGAAGCCGGCGGCCTCGATTATTGCGACGGCTCGGGGGCCGCGCTGCTCGTTGCTCTGCGCGAGCGCCAGCAGGCCTCCGGCGGGGGCTTCGATCTGCGGGGGCTGCGCGCCGAGTTCGCCAGCCTCATCGAGATGCTCGAACCCTCGCAGACGACACCGGCGGCAGAAGTCGAGGCTCCGATCGAGCCCTTCGTCGCCCGGGTCGGGCGAGGCGCTCTCGGCTTCGTCTCCGATCTGCGCACCATCGTCGTATATGTCGGCGAGCTCAGTGTCTTCACGGGCCGTGCGCTGATGCGGCCGAGATCGCTGCGGGTCCGCGACCTCTTCTCCATCGCCGAGAAGGCCGGCATCGGAGCCATGCCCATCGTTGCCCTCGTCGGCTTCCTGCTCGGGCTGATCCTCTCCTTCCAGTCCGCGATCCCCATGCGGCGCTTCGGCGCCGAGGTCTTCGTCGCGGATCTGCTCGCCATCTCCCTCACCCGGGTACTGGCGGGGCTGATGACCGCGATCCTGCTGACGGCGCGCTCTGGCTCCGCCTTCGCGGCGGAGATCGGTACCATGAAGGTGAACGAGGAGATCGACGCCCTCACCACCATGGGGCTCGAGCCAGTGCGCTTCCTCGTAGTGCCGCGGGTCCTGGCCGCGGTGGCGGTGGTGCCGGTCCTCACCATGGTCAATCTCTTCGCCGGCCTGCTGGGCGGGGCCGTGATGTTCGCCTCCCTCGGCTTCCCCATGGTCACCTACCTCAATCGCGTCGCGGCGTCGGTGGCGGTGGGGGACCTCGCCCAGGGTCTCTTCAAGAGCGCGATCTTCGGTGTCGTCGTGGCCGCCGTCGGCTGCCTGCAGGGGTTGCGGGCAGGAAGCGGCGCCGGCGCCGTCGGGGCCTCCGCGACGAGCGCCGTCGTGAGCGGTATCGTGCTGATCGCGGTGCTCGAGGGCATCTTCTCCGTAATCTTCTACGTGCTGGGAATCTGAGCGTGAGCGACGACGTCCAAGAAGAGCCCGTGATCCGCGTCGAAGACCTGACGGCCGCCTACGGCGATCGAGTCATCTTCCGCGCCATCTCCTTCGACGTGAGCCGCGGCGAGGTCTTCGTGATCCTGGGCGGCTCCGGAAGTGGCAAGAGCACCATGCTCAAGCACATGATCGGCCTCTACCGGCCCAAGACCGGCCGCATCTGGATCGGCGACCGGGACATTGCCCACGCCCATGGCGACGCGCGCCTCGAGATCCTGCGGCGCATCGGGGTGATGTACCAGAGCGGCGCCCTCTTCGGCTCCATGACCCTGCTCGAGAACGTGCGACTGCCCATGGAAGAGTTCACGGACCTGCCCCGGGAGGCCATGGACCGCATCGCGGCCAGCAAGCTGAAGCTCGTCCAGCTCGAGGGCTTCGAGGATTTCGTCCCGGCCGAGATCAGTGGCGGCATGAAGAAGCGCGCCGCCATCGCCCGCGCCATGGCGCTCGACCCCGAAATCCTCTTCCTCGACGAACCCTCGGCCGGCCTCGACCCCATCACCTCGGCCGAGCTCGACGACACCATTCTGACCCTGGCCCGCTCCCTGGGCATCACCTTCGTGGTGGTGACCCACGAGCTGCCGAGCATCTACAGCATCGCGGATCGCGTCATCATGCTCGACAAGGAAACCAAGGGGATCATCGCCGAGGGCTCGCCCCATGAGCTGCGCGACCACTGCGAGGTAGAGTGGGTGCGGCGCTTCTTCCGGCGCGACAGCGGCACACAGGAGGCGCGAAGGGCGTGAGTGCAGAAGCCCACTATTTCAGGGTCGGCTCCTTCGTCCTCGCGGGCGCGGTGGCCGCGGTCGCCTTCGCCCTCTTCGTCGGCGGACGCGGCCTGCTCGGCGAGCCGCTGATCTTCGAGACCTACTTCGAGGAGTCGGTGCAGGGCCTCGAGGTCGGCTCGGCGGTCAAGATACGCGGCGTGCAGTTCGGCACGGTGAGCACCATCGGCTTCGTGGCCTCCTACTACAGCCTGCCGAACCCCTACCAGCGGATCCAGCAGGGCAAGCGGATCATCATCCGGATGAAGCTGACCCCGGACGAAGACCTGCACTTCCCCGAGACCCAGGACGGCCTCGCGGCCATGATCGAGCAGGGGCTGCGGCTCCGCGTGGCGCAGTCGGGCCTGACGGGGACGGCCTTCATCGAAGGCGACTTCCTCGATCCCGCGCGGAATCCGCCCATGGACATCGACTGGACCCCGGAGAACCTCTACATCCCCTCGGCGCCCAGCATGATCACCCAGCTCTCCAGCGGGGCGGCGAAGCTGATCCGAGAGCTGGACGAAATCGACTTCAAGGGAATCGCGGCCGAGGCGCAGGATCTCCTCTCGAGCCTGAACGAAAAGGTCGACGCGCTCGACGTCGCGCGTCTGCAGAGCGAGGTCGACGAGCTGCTCGTCGAGGCCCGCAATGCCCTGGCTTCGGCGCGCAAGGCCCTGGACGAAGGCCGCAAGACCCTGACTTCGGTGCGCGGCATTGCGGAGGACGCCGACGTAGCGACGCTCTCCAGGGAGCTCCAGTCCGCGATCCGGCAAGCGACGGAGACCCTCGCCCAGGTCCAGCGAATTCTCGACTCGGGCAGCCAGGACATCGGCTCTACCCTCGAGAACCTGCGCATCGCCACGGAGAACCTGAAGGACGCCACCGACATTGCGCGACAGTATCCATCGGTGCTGCTCTTCGGCGAGCCGCCGCCCAGGGAAGAGACGGGAGGAAAGTGATGGCCTGGACGGGAAAGCACGGCCTGCGCCGCTCCCTCGCAATGGTGCTGCTATTGAGCCTGTGCAGCGCCGGCGGCTGTCTCTCGCGCGGCGCTGTCCAGAAGCAGCGCTTCGAAGTCACGCTCGAGCGCGAATCGACGGCGGCGGGACCCGGTGCGGGGATCTTGCGCGTCTCCATCGTGCGCGCCGCTCCCTCCTTCGAGCGCAAAGCCTTCATCTACCGCAGGTCCGACGACACCTACGTGAGCGACTTCTACAACGAGTTCTTCTCCGCGCCGGGCGTCATGCTGCGGGAGAACCTGCTCCGCTGGCTCGAAGCGTCGGATATCTTCGAGTACGTGGTCGCCGCCAGCGACTCGAACCCCGACTGGATCCTGGAGAGCCGTCTCGAAGCGCTATACGGCGACAGCCGGGACGCGAATCACTTGTCCACCGAAGCCAGGCTTCGCTTCACCTTGCTCGACGCCACCCAGCCACGGCGCCCCATTGTCTTCCAGCAGAGCTACGAGGCACGGACCGAAGTTGCCGAGCGGAAGTCCGATGCATACCTGCGCAGCGTGAGAGTGGTCCTCTCCGAGATCTTCGGCAAGCTCGAGGGCGACCTGCGCAGCGCAGTCGAGGCGCACGCTGAGTCGGGCGCAGCTCCTCCTCCGGGCGAAGGCGAGGTTGACGAGACTAGAGGCGGCCAGTAGCTGCGCCAGCGGAGCCCTGGCCCACTCCGTTGGTGAAGCTCAGCGAGCCCGGCCGAGCCGCGATCGCAAGAGCGCCAGGCTGGCGAGGGCGGCGAGAGCCAGGAGGCCCCGGGCGGGTTCGGGCACCGGCGCGGCGCCCGGAGCAGGCGGCGGGAGATCGTAGGTGTAGACGCTGCCCGTGAACGGCTCCACGGGCACTCCATCGTCATCGATATAGAACGCTCTCTGCGCTGCCGCGACGAACGCCGTGCCGTCCTCGTATGCGAGGGATCCTCCAAGGCCGTCCAATTGCTCCCCGTTCGACGCGACGAGCTTGGATCTCTCGGTGACGGAAGGCCCAGAGGGATCCAGATCGAAGACGTACACCGCACCGGGACCAGGAGTCATGATTTCGCTCCCACCGCCCCCGGTGCGGAAGGTCGCGAGATGGTTCATCGCTCCCGCCAGGAGGGTGTCGGCCGTGATTTCCACGTCCCGCCCCAATCGGTCCGATTCACTCTGGTTCGCGAGCAATACTGGGCTGACCGCAGACTCGTCGATCCAGGCAGAGCCGTCCCAGCGGTAGAGATAGACAGCGCCGGCGTCCGTCACGTTCGGGCCGCCGTCGAAGGCAAGGTCCTCCTCGTCCGCGCCAATCGCCAACCAGCCACCCCCGATCGAGACCGATGTGCCGAATCCGACGTTGTTCCCGGCGGACGGGGGCCTGAGTGGACTCTCCGCCAGCTCTTCCCACTGCTGGGTCGTGGCGTTGAACTGGTAGACCCAGACCGCGTTGACCTGGTTCGTGTCCGTCGCGATCACTGCGAGGTCGCCCTCGATGTCGATCATCCCGTCCCGGCGCGCCCAGGCGAGATCGGTGAAGTCGTCCTTCCTGACGTTCGCAGTTTCGGTCGGATTCACGCGGAGGATTAGTTCGAGGTCCGTGGGTTCGACTCGCTGCGGGTCGTCCTCCCAGAGCCCGCTCGTGGCATTGCGGCGGTAGAAGTAGGCCGCGCCCGCATCGGTACCGACCCAGTCCCTGGTCTTCCGGTCGACGATCCTGCAGGGGATGTCGCCCTGGTCCTCGTCGATGCAGTGGCGATCATCGGAGGTCAAGAAGCACAGATCTTCGTAGGGTGCAGTCACCAGCGCCCAGTCGCCCGAGATCGCGACCGCGGATCCGAGCTCGGAGCGCTTCTGAAGATCTCTCCTGCGCGGACACACGTCCCTCGGGTCCTCGCTTCCCGGCGGACACTGGTCCCTCGGAACGTCCAGAGGACAGGCCGGAGCCGCGAACTCATCCTCCAGCGACCACGCCCCCGCCGCGTAGCGATAGGAGAAGGCCGTGCCGTAGCGCCAGGTGCCGCGGCCCGGCGCCCCGATGACTGCGGTGTCACCGGAGCGCGACACAGCGCCCCCGAAGTTGTCGTTCGCTCTGATGTCGTCGGGGAGCAGCACGTCGACCTGGGTCCAACTTCCGGATATCAGGCGCAAGTCGTACACGCCCCCGGCGTAACCGAGGGTAGGCTCGGAGCGGGACAGAGCGCCGATCAGCGCCTGGTCGCCGGTGAGATCCATGGCGACGCCGAAGTACTCGGAAAAACTGCTTTCAGTCGTGCCGCCGATGAGCTCCTCGTCCTCGCATCGCGCGTTGGGCTCAGCGCATGGGTCCCCGGGAAGGGTCCCGGCGGTCAGCGACCACGGTCCCGCTAGAGCAGCCATGGCAATGAAGACAGCGAATCGACGCAAGCGGACCTCCCTCGGTCACCGCACGCTGGGATGTGCAGGCCGGATGCCACACGAACACCGGCCCGACGCCCGCTCAGCGGACCCACAGGGAGGCCATTCAGGGCGCTGCACCACAGTTCTCCTCTCAGCTTCCCCACTGAGACGGGCCTGAACCTCCCCCAGAGAGGGTCCCGGGCCCGGAGAACTCCCTAGCTTGGGTGAGCCCTACGCTATCTCGATCGGCGATCCCGAGTCAACGACTTTCGCTGTGACCGGAACGGCTTCCCAGCGCCGGTGACGGAATCGATCTCGGCGATCGATCCGGTTCCGGCACTCCCCTCCCAGAGTCGACTGTGTGCATATAGCCACATAGGTGGAAAAAGTGTGACGAGGGTCATCAAGAATCGGCAGCTCCCCCGCCGATACCCATGAAAGGGAAATGGAAATCCGCGCGGCGCAGTCAGCCGCATCAAGGGGCGTCATGGGGATCTCTCGTACCACGGTCTCGACCGGCATCGTCTGGACCTGTGTGTTTCTATTTGCTCTCCTGCTCCCGGCGAGCGCCGACGCTGAGTGGCGCCTCTATGGCGACTTCGAGCTGGGCATCTCGACAGCCACGGGCAAGACGAGCGGCGAGAACATCATCGCCCCTCAGTTCCCGCCCCACGGAAGCGACAGCGACTCGTCGCCCCTGATCGGGATGGCGCTGGGCATCGAGTCGCCCCTCGACCAGGCCACTGCCTGGAATCCGCCCTTCGGCATGCGCTGGCCCCGCTGGACTCTTCGCACCGAGAGCGAGTTCATCTTCCTACGCGACTACGAGTACAAGACCGAGGGTGTCGTGGGCGCCGTCGAGGTGCCCTACTTCACGCAGACCGACACCTGGACCTTCATGCAGAACTTCCTCGTCGACATGCCGCTGCTTCCCCTCTACCGGCCCATCACCTGGGTGAGCAAGCACCTGCGCGGCCCGGCCCGGCTGCCGGCCTTGAAGCGGGTTCTGCGGCCCATGCGCTTCGATGTGGGGGCGGGAGTCGGCTTCGCGGACACGGGTCTCTATACCACGGACAACAACTCCGAGGCGAGAGAGAGCGAGATCAACTTTGCGTGGCAGGCCCGGGCCGGATTCGGCTACGAGGTGACCCGTCACGTCACCCTGATGGCCGGCTACCGCTATGTCGACCTCGGTTCGACGAGCGCGCCTCTGGTCAGCGTGAGCGACCCCGACGTACTCCGCGGCAGCTTCAGCATCGATCAGACCGCCCACGAGTTCCGAGCCGGCATTCGGGTGTACTACTTCGAGTTCGAGAGCCCCTGGCACTGAGTCCGTCGTGATCCTATCCGCTCCGCAGCTCCCGAGACCCGAGCCCTCCAAGGGTGTGAGCGGCCGCGCTCGGAGTCTCCCGGGCGCAGTCGCACTGCTCTGCGGCCTGCTCCTCGTCACGACGTCCCCTGCTGCGACCGGGCGAGACCCGGCGCGGGAGCAGACTCGCGAGATCTCGCTCGAGTACCGTGACACGGAGCTCGCGGAGGTGGTGCGCGCGGTCGGCCTCGCCACGGGCCAGGCCTTCCTCTTCGACGACACCCTGAAAGGCCGCGTCACCATCGCAGTGCCCGAGCCGGTATCGCCCGCCGAAGCGCGCGAGATCCTGAACGCCGCCCTGCTGATCAGGGGATACGCCCTGGTTCCCGCGGCGGCGGGCGTTCACAAGATTCTGAAGATCCAGGACGCGTCCATCCACGCGCCCTGGAAGCCCGGGGCGCCGAGGGACGAGATGGGGGCTCCCGTGGCCACACTGGTGCGCCTCCACTCGGCCAGTGCCGAGGAGCTCGTCTCCAAGCTACGCCACCTCATGAGTCGGTCGGCGGTGGCCGTCGCCTACCCGCCGACCAACAGCGTGATCCTCTCGGATGTGGAGGGTCGGCTCCACCGGATCCTCGGGATCCTGCACGCCCTCGATCAGGGGGCCGACGGCGAGCTCATCTTCCGCAGCCTTCGCTACCGATCCTCGGCGGAGGTGGCGGAGATTCTCGAGGGGGTCTTCGACCGCCAGGATCCCCCGCGCCCTCACATCGAGATCTGGTCCGATGAACGCAGCAACGTGCTGGTGGCCCGCGCACCGGTCGAGCTCCACGACGATCTGCGACGGCTCATCAACCGCATCGACCACCCGAGCCCGGGAGAGGGATCGGTCCGCGTGGTGCGCGTTCTGAACCGCGACGCCGAGGAGATGGCGAAGCTCCTCGAGGCCACGGTACAGGGTGTCGCAGCACCGGCCGCGGCCGAGTCGGATGAAGGCGCTGACCTCAGCCAGGACCTGATCGGCCGGGACGTCCACGTCGCGGTCGACGGACCGACCAACTCCCTCGTCGTGCGCGCCGACCCCGAAGCCCACGCCACCATCGAGCGGCTCGTGGAGGAGCTGGATCAGGCGCCCCACCCCATCAGTGTCGAAGTGATCGTCTTCGAAGTCTCGACTCCCAAGAGCTTCGCCCTGGGCTTCGACTTCTTCACGCCCATCACCGAGCCCAAGAGCCCCGATGACCTCATCGCGGCCGTGCTGTCCAATCCCAGCGGGGGCGGGATTCCCGGCGAGCTCCGGGAGCAGGACACCCTCTTTGCGCGCTTCACCCGGGCTCCCCTGGTGATTCCGGTGATCGCCGACGGAGTCCCCGTGGACGTGGTGGTCCCGCGTGAGACCGGCGCCATCACGGCGACCGATCGACAAGTGCGGACCCAGATCCTCTCGCGCCCCCATCTCGTAATCCTCAGCGGAGATGAGCAGGAGATCTTCGCGGGAGACAACATCCCCATCCCCATTCAGGACTCGAATGCCGACGTCGCCGGCCCGGTCAGCATCAGCCAACGCATCGATCGCCAGGACGTGGGCGTCCGGGTTCGCGTGCGGGCGCTGCTGGGCGAAAGGGGGGGCGTGCGCCTCGACCTCGATCTCGAGCTCTCTGCCGTCTCGCCCCAGAACGTGGGAGACGTCGCGGCGGTGGGCCCCACCCTACTCCAGCGGAAGCTGCAGACGACCGTGCTGCTGAGAGAGGACGAGTTCGTGGTGGTCGGGCTCGGCGAACGCACCGAGCGCCACGAAAGCGAGTCGGGCGTTCCCTGGTTCAAGGACATCCCCTTCTTCGGCGCCTTCTTCCGGGCGACCAAGGAGCAGACCCTGGACAGCCACCTCGTCGTCGCCGTGCAGGCTCGGGTGATGCGCACGCCCGCCGAGCAGATGGCCGAGTCCATTCGCCGGCGCATCGGCTTCGAACGCAACCTCTCGCGTGTCCAGGACCTCGACGCGCGCAAGGACGGCCGCTACGCGCTGCGAATCGATACACGCCGCAGCCAGGACGACGCCACGGCCATCGCCGAGGCCTTCGCCCTCGACGGCCACACGACCCGCGTCAGCGCGTGGGAGGGCGTGGGCGGCAAGCGCTTCGACGTCTACCTCACGGGCTACGAGGAGCTCGCCGACGCGGGCACCGCCGCCCTGCAGCTGCGCCACGCGGGCTGGGTGCCCGAGGTAGCTGTGCTGCCGTGAGTCATGGACTCGCCGCCGATACTCCGGCCGCGACGCCTCGCTCGCGGAGGGTTCCGCTCACGCGGTTCGACTGGTCGATGCGCAGGTTGGGGAGACCGAGAGCGTCCAGCCATCCCAGGGCTTCGCGCCCCTCTTTCAACATGGCGATGGTCGAGGCGCTGCCCGCCACCAGACAGTGGGAGGCTGCGACGCTCACGCTCGCCAGGCCCCGGACGGGCCAGCCGGTCCTGGGGTTCAGGATGTGGCCGTAGCGCTGGCCGTCGACCCACATGCAACGCTCGTAGTCACCGCTGCTGGCGAGGCCGCCGCTCGACAGACGCAGGGTCGCGAGAGCGTGTTGGGGTTGCCGAGGGTCTCGCACTCCTGTGATCCAGGGCGATCCGTCGGGGTGCGGGCCGACGACAGCGAGGTCCCCGCCCAGGTCGACGAGGCCGTGGCGCAGCCCGCGCTGGCGACAGAGCTCGGCTACCCGGTCCGCCGCGTATTCCTTCACGAAGCCGCCGAAGTCGAGCTCCATTCCCGCGACAGGCAGGGCGAGGCGGGGGCGTTCCCAGCGCACTCTTTCCCAACCGACCAGACTGCGTGCGGCCTCGACCTCCCTCGGAGCCGGCAGGCGTCCCGACTTGAAGTCCCAGGCCCGGCGTAATACGCCGGCGCTGATGTCGAAGAGACCGTCGCTCTGCGCCCAGGCGGTGTGGGCATAGTCGAGGAGCGATGCGGTCTCCTCGTCGACCACGCCGCCCGCTTCCCGGCCGGCGCTGGCGTTGATGGCCGCTGTAATGCTGTCGTCGCGGTAGCGCGAGTACTTGTGTTCGAGGCGTCGCACCTCGCCGGTCGCGGCGCGCGCCACCTCGCCCGCTGCGCCGGCCTCCGCGGCGTAGAGATGCAGCACGCAGGGGCTGCCCATGGCCTTGAAGGAGAAGCGTGAGAGCCTCACGGCTCTCAGAACCTCGCGCTCAAGCGGATGGCGAGGACGCTGAAGTCCACCAGGCCCGGGTTGGCTTCGATGGGTTGATCGATGGCGTAGGTCGCACCGCTCAAGTAGCGCTGGTAGGAGACGGAGCCTTCCCACGCAACGTCCCGGGGCCAGCCCTCGAAGTGGGTCACGGCCGAGATGCGCATGCTGAGGGCGCCGAAGGGCGAAAGCCGGTAGTCGCTGGAGACGTAGCCGTTCTCGGGCCTCGTGGCATAGACGGGCTGGTAGAAGTCGGCCCCGCTCTGGCTGTAGTAGCGGAAGGCCGGCACCAGTTGGAAGTAGTCGAAGAGGCTCTGGTACCAGGCCGTCTCGACGGTGAGGGACTGGATGTCCCAGGAATCGTAGTAGTAGCGGAAGTCCACGTGGAGGCTGCCGTCCGCCGCTTCCACGTGCTGCCGGTAGCGAGTGAGCCAGGTGAGCTGGTGGCGCTTCTCGGGCCGGGTGTCCGGCTCGGTGTCCGCTCCGACCGCGGCCCGCTTGTAGGGATCCGAGAGGAAGCCCCAGGCGTACCGGTAGGTGAGGGAGCTCTGCACGATGGCGCTCTTGCTGAAGACTTGCGAGAGCCCCAGGAAGGCGTTGGTGGACTCCTTGGGATACTCGGGCAGGCGACCGTAGGTCTCGTGATCGGTGGGCATGACCCGGTCGTTCGAATAGCCCCACCCCAGACTCAGGGTCGTGTTCTTGTCGTTGAAGTGCTTGTTGCGCCCCCAACCGATGTAGACCGCCCGGTAGTCGTCCTCGAGGGAGAAGCCGATGTTGTAGGAGGAGTTGCTGCTGTCCCCGTAGTGGTTCCCGGTGAAGTTCATGTCGACGCGATCGTCGAAGATGCTCGGCCCGCTCATGACCTGCACCAGGCCCTGGGTCACCGGGTCTCGCTGCACGAACCAGGGGCTCGCGCCGCTCATGGATTCGACCATGAGATCCACGTCCATGTCCCAGCGATCCGTCTTCGGCAGGGGTGTCTTGCCGTGGACCTGGAAGCTGTGGACCGTCATGCGTTCTTCGTCGATGCCGAGAACGTTCTTCTCCGCAGGCAGGTCATCCTCGTGGTAGTACGAGTAGGAGAGGTCGATGTCGAAGAACTCGGTGGGCGCGTCCGCACGAGCGCTGTCGCTCAGCAGGCCGGGCAGCGCCAGGGCACTCGAGGTGAGGGCCGCAAGGGTCGAACCACGCTGGCCTCGCCCCTGCTTGCGTCGTCGTGCCCGCCGGCTGTCGGCCAGGTTGCGCTTTCGGGTCTTCTTCATGTGGATGTCGCCCGCGCCCCCCTATCGACGGGGATCGGATCCTCTCCTGTCGGTCTCAGTTGCAGCCGCAGCCGCCGCCGCCGGCCCCGCCGCCGGGCAGTGAGGCTTCCTTGCTGAAGAAGATGTGTGCGTCGAGCCGGGCCTGGAGGGGATCGGGAGCCCAGGCCATGTCTTCGCGCGCGAGGATCTCCTTCTCCCAGGGCGGCAGGACGGCACAACCCGAGAGGAGGAGCAGAGCGCCGAAGGCGAGAATCAGCGTGACGAAGCCGCGCAGCCCTCTCACTTCCGGCCACCCACGAGCTTCGCGATCTCGTCCCGGATCGCCTGGACGTCTCCACCGCGGAAGCCCTTGTGGACGTAGCGAACGACTCCATTGCCGTCGATCAGATAGGAGGTCGGCATGGTCTGCAGGCCGAAGCTCTGGGGCAGGCGTCCCTTGGGATCGGATGCGCTGGGGTACTTCACGCCGTACTTGCGCATGAACTTCTCGCCCTTGCGGGGATCCTTGTCGAGGTTGATTGCCAGGACCTGGAAGCGGGAGCTGGGGAACTCGGTACGCAGCTCCTCGAGGAAGGGCATGGCGGAGACGCAGGGCGCACACCAGGAGGCCCAGAAGTCGAGGTAGACGACCTTGCCCCGAAAGTCCGAGAGCGACAGGGTCTCGTCGCCGGAAAGGGAGGGAAGCGCGAAGGTGGGCGCCGGCTTGCCCTCGCCGATAGCTGCCGCCGGCGGCACGGCGAGAAGCAGCGCCCCGAGCAGGACTGCGGCAAGGTGGATCGGGTTCAGCTGAACGCGGGTCGAGGTGCCTCTCATTCCCTGGCTCTCCGATTCGATTGGGAAGACACGAGCTACGAGCCGGGAAGCGGTCCCGGGGACGCATCGGAGTTCCTGATCGACTGGTCGGCTCGGCCCTCTTAGGGAAATGTGACCACGCTCACCGAAGCGGCCTCTTCGACCCGCGAGACCGCGCGCAGGGCCGCGAGAGTCCGGTCCAGGGTGAGGATCTCGGGCAGGATCTCCGGCTGTCCGGGCGATTCGGGGTCGTACACGAGATAGAGCGGCACGCCGGCCTTTCCGAAGCGGGCAAGCTCCCGGCGTATGAGCTCGTCGCGCCGGGTCCAGTCCGCCTTGAAGAGCGCGAACCCGCCGCGCTCGAGCTCCGAGCGAAGAGGCTCCCGCTCGAGGACGAGTCGCTCGTTCACCTTGCAGGTGATGCACCAGTCGGCGGTGAAGACCACCAGGGCGGGTCGTCCCTGGGCCAGGGCGGCTTCCAACGCGGCCCTGTCGTAGGTCGCCCAGGCGGAATCCTCCACCCGCTCGGCCGCCTCTTCCGGAGCCACCGCGGAAGCCGTGGACCGGAGCGCGATGACGTTCACGCCCAGCGCGGCGAACGCGATCGCAGCGATGCCCACCCAGAGCGCGGGGCGCGCTCGACCCGAACGCTGGAGCAGGCCATAGATCCAGAGCGACGAGGAGACAGCCACCAGCAAGGCCATGAGCCTCACGACCCCATCGACACCGCCGCTCTGACCGAAGATCCAGAGCAGCCAGACCAGGGTGCCGAGCAGAGCGAAGCCCAGGCCGGCGCGCAGCTTGAGCATCCATGAGCCGGAGCGCGGAACCCACTTCGACCACGCCGGTACCCAGCTGACCAGCACGAAGGGTGCCGCGAGGCCCGCCCCGATGCTGAGAAAGATCGCGAAGATCACCGGAGCATCGTGGGCGAAGGCAAAGCCCACGGCCGTGCCCAGGAAGGGCGCCGAGCAGGGCGTCGCGAGCACGACCGCGAGCAATCCCTCGAAGAAGCTGCGCCGGTGCCCCACCGCCTCCTGTCCAAGACTGGAGAGAGCCGCGGCGTTCACGAAGATCTCGAAGACGCCGAAGAGATTGAGCGCAAAGGCGAGAACGACCAGGCAGATCGCGGCCACGAAGAGCGGTGACTGGAACTGGAAGCCCCATCCCACCGACTGCCCGAGGGCGCGCAGTGCGACCACGACGGCGGCAAGAAGAAACATCGAGCCGAGGATCCCGGCCGCATAGGCGGCCCCCTGCTTGCGAAGCTCTCGCCGGCTCACCTGGGACATCTCGGCGATCGAGAAGATCTTGATGGCGAGCACCGGCAGAACACAGGGCATGCAATTGAGCACGAGGCCGCCGAGCAAGGCCAGCAGAATCGCGCCGACGATTCCGCCGCCTCCCGCCCCAGTCCCAGCCCCAGTCCCGGCCCCGCCCACGACCTCGAGTCGGCGCTCACCCGACGCGAGGGCCGCACCGCCAGCCGGAGCCCGGGGCAGGGGCAGGCTCACCTCCACGTGCCGGAGCGCGCCGTCCGGTGCGCGCAGAGCCAGGACTCCGCCCAGGCGTTCGACCCACGGACGCTCGCCGGTGGCCGCGTCGGGATGGACGAGGCCCGCGAACTCGACCAGGAAGCTCCCTGTGCCCATGGGATCCGATCGCACTCCGGTCACCTCGAGATCGACGGCCTCGATGAGATCGGGGAAGAAGAAGACGCCGGCCGCCGCCTGCGTGGCGGGACGGTAGGCTTCGCAACCACGCTCGTCCGTCCACGCGCAGGAGTGGATCGCGATAGCACCCGTGAAGCGCTCACCCGCCCGAAGCGGGCTCTGGGAGTAGCGCACCTCGAGGGCAAGCCCGAGCGCCCTGGGCGCGCTCGGCCGGCGCTGCGCCTGAGCGTCGAAGAGCGCGGAGACCCGCGCCGCAACGGCATCGGTGCGGGCATCGGCATGGGCATGGGCATCGAGCAGGTCAGGCCCCAGCGGCCGTTCGAGGATGAAGTCGGCCGGGATGCACTCGGCTTCACAGACCAGGACCTGCGCCTCGGCGCGCAGCAGCCCGGCGCCGCTTCTGGGCATTGCGACGCGGGTCGCGAGCAGCACCTCGCCCTCGTAACCGTAGGTGGTGAAGAGGCCTTCGGATTCGCTGAAGGCCGTAGGCGCCGGCCATTGCACGGGGCCGAGCTCGCTCCCGTCGACAGTGAGCTTCAGCGAAGTAGGAAGGCCCGTCTCGCCGGGATTGCGCCAGTAGAGGTGCCAACCCGGATCGAGGTCGAAGAGCACCCCGACCCGCAGTCCTTCCTCCGCCGCCGCTCCTGAAGGGGCCGGAGCCACGAGAAGCCGCGCTTCGAGCCGGGCTACGCCACCGCTCTCGGCGGCCGCCGCGAATGCGCCGACGGGAACCGGGATGGGCCCCGAGCCCCGGGCGCTCTCGCGGGACGACTCTTCAGCGTCGCGCTGACGCGCGCCGAGAGCCGCCGATGCGGGGGCGAGAAGCGCCACGGCCAGGACGACGAGCCCCAACGCGCTCAGCCTCCACCCTCTCGATCCCGTCGACATGCTCCTCCTTGGGTCGCGGCACCTCACCGCAAGTACGGGGAGCCGAGTCCGCTTGCGCTTATCGACGATCGCCGGAACGAACCTGTGGTCTTTGCTCACGAGAAACGCTCGAGGACAGGCGTCGCCGCGCGGGACTGCGCAAGTAACGCGCAACGCGATGGAAAGAGCTCGCATCATTCACAAGGTTGTGATCCAGATCACCGAACAGTTCCGAAAGATCGACGATTGTTAATCACCGTACGGCACACCCCGGGGCCTTCCATTGTCAGAGAGGAAGACTGGGACGAAGCAGGTGAAGCGCAGCGCTTCGCCCCGGGAACGCGTGCGCCGACGAGGAGAACAGGGCCAGGACATGACGCGACTCGTCCAGAACAAGCGAACCCCCACTTCGAGCCCCGGCAGGGTCGGCACTCACACGATCCTCGGCCTGCTACTCCCGGGCCTGCTGCTCGGAGCGGTCGCCACGGCAGACATCGAGGTGTCCAAGGTCAAGGCCAAGTGGATGCACGATCGCCTGGTCGGCGTTCCGCCTTCGGCCCAGGTACTGAACGACATGGCTCAGGCCATCGAGAATGCCAACGCCCGGGGCGCGGCCGACATCGCCATGAGCAATCCGGTCTTCTACAACTCGGCCCTCAGGAACTTCGTCACGCCGTGGACCAACGAAGAGCAGACGGTCTACGCCGATCTCAACGACTACACGGCGACCGTCATTGGCATCATCCGCGACGACGAGCCCTTCACCGACGTGCTCACCGGAGACGTCATCTACACGGGAGCGCAGGGCGTCGTGCCCAGCGACTACTCCCACACCGACAATGACCACTACCTCGAGCTCCAGGAACGCCACATCGACCTCAGCGACGACACGCTCCTGGTCAAGCGGGAGCAGTCCACCCTGCCCGACTCCCAGATCATGGCGGAGGAGGCCGCGGGGGTCATGACCACCCGCGCGGCCGGCATGGCCTTCTTCCGCGCCGGAACCAACCGGCGCATGTTCCGCTACCTCGCAATGAACTACCTCTGCCGCGACATGGAAGACCTGTGGGACGACACACGACCCGCGGACCGCATCCGCCAGGATGTGCCCCGCAGCCCTGGCGGCGACAGCGACATCTTCTTCAGCACCTGCCTCGGCTGCCACACGGGCATGGACCCCATGACCCAGGCCTTCGCCTACTTCGAATGGGACGACGAGCAGGAGCGTGTCGTCCACACCCGCGGCGAGGTACAGGAGAAGTACCTCATCAACGCGTCGACCTTCCCCTTCGGCTACATCACCACCGACAATCGCTGGGACAACTTCTGGCGCGCGGGCCCGCGCTCGACCCTGGGCTGGCGAGGCCCCACTTCGGGCGGCTACGGCGCCAAGACCATGGGCGCCGAAGTCGCGGGCAGCCGGGCCTTCTCCCTGTGCAAGGTCGAGCAGGTCTTCGAACAGATCTGCTTCCGGCCCCCGGGCAACCCCACCGACCGCCAGGCCGTATCGGACATCGCGACCCTCTTCGAGCAGGACTACAGCATGCAGGAAGTCTTCGCTCAGACCGCCATCTACTGCATGGACAATCCCTGATCGTGGAAGCCCTGATCGTCGATCGCGAAGTAGCCGGAGACCCCCCGATGACAGTCGACCCCAACCGTCGGATCAGTGCTCGCGGGACACGAGCCCTGCTCGCCATCGCCCTGGCGGCCCTGCTCGCAGGCTGTGGCGACTACTCGGGAGGCAACCAGCAGTCGCCGCCGAACTTCGACCTGACCGGTCCGGGCGTCTCACCGGGTCTGTCGGATTCGATCAACGTCGTCACCTTCGAGGCGACCGTCTATCCCATGCTTCGCGAGTATTGCGCCGAATGCCACGACGGCGGCGGCCGCGGCTCGCCCGCCATCGCACACCCCTCCCCCGTGTCCGCACACCAGGCTGCGATGACCACGAACAAGATCAACCTCAGCGTGCCGCCCAGCTCCCGCGTGGTGCGCCGCCTGGCCGGCGACTTCCACCACTGCTGGTCCAACTGCATCGCCGACGGCGCGGCCATGCTCGCCGCGGTCCAGGCCTGGGGCCAGGCCATCGAGCTCGCCGGGGGCAGCCTCGACGCCGGCATCAGCGTGGAGGCCCTCAGCAGCAGCGAGCTCTCCCTGGCTGACGGCACCGAAGACGAGGTCGAAGGCCGTTACCGACGCAATCTGCTCGCCTTCTACGACTTCAAGGAGGGGAGCGGCAACGTCGCCCACGACACCAGCGGTATCGCCCCCGCCGTGGACCTCCAGCTCGAAGACGTGGACTGGATGTCGAGCTACGGAATCGAGATCAACGAGGGAGGTGCCGCGATCGCCGGCCGGGACGCGAGCCGCAGGCTATACGAGAGCATCGCCCAGCCCGGAACCGGCGCCGACCATTACACGATCGAAGCCTGGGTGGCCCCCGAGAACATCGTCCAGGAAGGCCCGAGTGTCATCGTGAGCTACTCGAACAACAACAGTCGCAACTTCACCCTGGGTCAGGTGCAGTACACCTACGACTTTCGCGGCCGGAGCATGGCGGCCGACATCCGCAACAGCGGAAGCCCCTCCCTGCGCACATATAATGCCGACGAAGACGCCCAGGCAACGCTCCAGCACGTGGTGCTCACCTACGACCAATACCTCGGGCGGCGCATCTACGTCAACGGTGTATTCACCGACGACTTCGACGAGAATGGACCGGGACGCCTGTGGACCTGGGACCCCAACCACCGGCTCATGCTGGGCAGCGATACGGGCGGCGACAACCCCTGGCAGGGCCAGTTCCGCATGGTGGCGATCTACAACGAAGCCCTCACCCCCGAGCTCGTACAGCAGAACTACCTGGCGGGTGTCGGAAGGCGCGTGAGCATCGACTTCGACGTCAGCCAGTGGCTGGGTGCCGAAAGCGAGATCGAGATGTCCGTCGTCGAGTTCGACGACAACAGCTACCTCTTCTGCCAACCCACCCTGAACACCGACAGCGCCGGCATTCGGGTCAGGGACCTCCGCATTTCGGTCAATGGCGTAACGTCCCTGGCCGGGCAGGCCTTCAGGACCATGAATCGGGTCACGGCCGCTTCGAATGACCAGCTCTCGCGTCAGTGCTCCATCGTCGAGAAACAGCTCGGCCCGGTCGACGACCGCTTCACCCTCGTCTTCGAGCAGCTCGGCGAATACAGCGACCGCGAAGAGGAGCCCGTGCTCACCGAGCCCCCGGACAACAGCGTCGCGGATCCGCTGCCGCGGATCGGCGTGCGCGACTTCCGGCGCATCGCGGACAGCATGGCCGCGCTGGTTGGCGTGAGCCCCGCCGACTATCCCTTCGACAACCAGCCCGAGTTCCAGACGGTGTCCCTCGACCTCGCGCAGTCCCTGCCTGCGGGCCACGACGCACGCTCCTTCGTCTCCTCCCACCAGGTGGGCATCGCGAAGCTCTCCCTCGAGTACTGCGACGAGATGGTGGACGACCCGAGCCTGCGGGACGACTTCTTCGGCATCGACCCGGTCTTCAGCTGGAACGCCATGCCCAGCGCCGCCTTCGATTCGGCCGCCAAGCGCAGCTTCGTCATCGACGCCCTGATCGCTCAAATGACACCGGGCGACCTCACGACCCAGCCGAGCCGCGCGAGTCTCCAGGACATTCTCGATCGGCTCCTGATCGGCCTGCCGAACGACTGCGGCGGCACGGGCCAGCCCGCGTGCGACCCCACCTTTACCCAATCGTCGGTAAAGGGAGCCTGCGCGGCGCTGCTGAGCAGCGCGGCGATCACCCTCCACTGAACTGAGATGAGACCCCAAGTCCCGAGCGCCGGGCCGCAACGAACCGGATCCAGGAACAGGTGAACCCGATGAGCAGAAAGATCCTCGACCTCGAAAGCATCGGCCCCATGCGTCACGAGGGGCACAGAGGTCCCGTCACGCGCCGGGACTTCCTCGCCCAGGGCCTTGCGACCGGCACGGCGGCGGTACTCTCGCCGACCCTCTTCGGACTGCTGGGGCGCTCCCACGACGCCTACGCCCAGGCGGTGGGCTGCGGCGTGGCACCGCCCGGCGGCGACAAGATCCCCTTCGTCTGCATCGACCTCGCCGGCGGCGCCAGCGTGGCGGGCTCGAACGTGCTCGTGGGCGGCCAGGGTGGCCAGGAGGATTTCCTCTCGGTGCAGGGCTACGAGAAGCTCGGCTTGCCGGAGGAGATGACGCCCATGCAGTCCGTCCTGCCCGTCGTCAACCGGGAGCTCGGCCTCGCCTTCCACGAGGACAGCGCCTTTCTCGCTGGAATCAAGAACCGGGCCACGCCCACGACACTGCTCAACACGAACGGCGCCGTGCTCTGCGCGCGCTCGCTCAACGATACGAGCAACAACCCTCACAACCCCGTCTACGGAATCAACAAGGCGGGAGCCAACGGAAACCTCGTGAGCCTCGTCGGAATGCGGAACAGCGAATCCGGCGGACGCTCCCTGGCGCCCGAGCACATGATCGACCCGGCCGTACGTCCGACCAAGATCGACCGCCCGAGCGACGTAACGGGCCTGGTCGACACGGGGAAGCTCGCGAGCCTGCTCGGTCCCCAGGGCTCCAACCGCGTGATGAACTCCATCACGGAGATCAGTGACGCCCAGCTCGCCAGGCTGAACGAGGACACCATCGTCGAGGGGCTGATCAGCCAGTCCTACACCCAGAGCGCCCAGCTCATCCAGACCTACGGCAACCCCGCCTGCCTCGACCCGCTCCAGGACCCCTCGATCGTGGGAGACCTCAGCAGCATCTTCAGCATGGGTGAGCTCACCGACAACGGCCAGGGCGCGCGCTACTTCGCCCCGACCGCATCGGTGATGAAGCTGGTGGTAGAGGGGCACGCGGGCGCCGGCACCCTCAGCTTCGGCGGCTACGACTACCACGACAGCACCCGCGCCACGGGCGAGACCCGGGACTTCATGGCCGGCCAGACCATGGGCGCCATGCTCGAGTTTGCCGCCAAGATGGGGCGCGAGCTGATGATCTACGTCTTCAGCGACGGCTCCGTGGCCTCCAACGGTCAGATCGACACCTCCGCCGAGGGGCGCAACAAGGGCATCTGGAAGGGCGACAACTCGAGCACGGCCTCGGTCTTCTTCCTGCTCTACAGCCCCACGGCCCGGCCGGCCCTGCGCAACGCGAGCTCTCAGCAGATCGGCCACTTCAGCAGCTCGGGATCGGCCGTGAGCAACGCCACCGCGATCAGCAACGCACCGGAGCTCCTCGCCGAGGCCATCGTGCTCAACTATCTCGCCCTCCACCACGACGAGGACGAGGCGGTAAGGCAGTTCCCCCTGGTGCTACCGAACCAGGGCCTGAGCACCGTCGAGAGCGACCTCAAGAGCCTGATTGCATTCCAACAGATGCCGACGACGCCGCCCACTCCTTGAAACGTTGACCCGCGCAGGCGCCGCCGGTTCAGCTGCGCACACGAATGGACGAAAGGAAGGCGATGTCAGCAGACACCGGCAACGCTCCCTCCTGGCTCTTCTCCTTCGTGGACCTGGCCTTCCTCTCCCTGATCGCCATGACCCAGCTCTCGAGCAGTGTCGACGTGAGCTCACCCAACCTGGGAGAGATGGTGGTACCCCGGATCGGCTCGGAAGCGACCGACACCCTCGCGACCGGCGCGGCCGATCTCTGGCAGCTCCGTGTGCATCCACCGGACTCCGCACAGGTGAGCCCCTTCGAGCTCTTCCTCGCGTCCGGGCATGCAGCGAGCGACGAGAGCCCCCGCCTCGCGATCACCGAGCTGCGCGAGCGACTGCTGGGCCTGCGTGCGGCCGAGGACACGAAGCCCCTGCTGGCTCCCCATGAAGACTCGCGAAGCCAGGACATGCTGAACGCAGCCGCCCTGATCGAGGAGCTCTGGCCCAGCCGCCGGCGTGCGCTCGTGTCGCGCAGCACCGAGCCATCCTGAGCAGCATGTCGGACTGGCGGATTCAACAGCGCTACGGCTACGGCGCGGCGCGCATCCGGCTGGCCGGCGAGCTTCATCGCCATCCCGAGTACCCGGATCCGTTGTGGGTGGGACTGCGCCGGGCGGGGCGCGAGCTCGCAGGCGAGCAGGAGCTGTCGCCCCTGCAACGGCTGCTGGCCCCCGTGCCGAGCGCGGTCATCGGCCTGCTGGTCATCCTCGCCTTCGTCCACAATCTCCAGCGCCCCTCGCTGGACTCCTCCGACATCCAGGTCGTGATGCTCCAGTCCTCGCCCGTCGAGCCCGAGCCCCTCCCGGAGCTCGCGAAGGCGAAGCCCCCGCTGAGGGTCGAGGCCGTGCCGCCGCCCCCCGAGCCCGAGCCACCCCCCCTCGCGAAGGCGGAGCCGCCCCCGCTTCCGAAGCCGCCTCCGCCACAGAAGGTCGCGAAGGCGAAGCCCCCGCTGAAGGTCGAGATCGCGCCGCCGCCCACGCTCCCCGAGCCGGCACGGAAGGTCTCGCGTCCCACCCCACGCCCTGAGACTCTGGCACGCCATCAGCCCCTCCCGCGACCGAAGCTGCGAATCGACGCCCTGAGCAAGCCCGCCACGCCGACGCCGGCCCCCGAGCCGACTCGCCGGGCCCCTGCACCGCAGCTCGCCGAACGCGCGCGGGCTCGGGTGAATCCAGTCGCGCCTACGCCCGCGGCAGCCCCCGCTCCCCTTCCCCGGCGCACGCGTGAGGCTCGCGCCGACGCGCCCCGGCCCGAGCGGCACCAGCGGACAAAGGTGGACCTCGTCGCCGCCGCAGCGAGCGCAGCGCCCAGGAGCTCCCGGCCGGCGCCGACGCGCGCGGAGCGGGTGACTCCCGAGGCCTTCGCGACGGCTCGCCGCAGGCCCGGGATCGAGCCGCTGCCCGCCGCCACCGCGCTGCCACTCCCCACCACCGACCGCTCTTCAGCCGTATCGCGTCGGCAGTCGGCCCCGACGACGGCGCCAGACCTTCGCTCCCACCCCGCGAAGCCGGCTCCCGCCTTCGACCTGGCCCTGGCACAGCAGCCCAGCGCGCACAGCGCTCCCGCGCCCTCCAGGACCGCCGCTCGCCCCACGGCACCCGCGGCCCGCAAGACATCGCGTCGCGCTGCCACGGGCAGCCTCCCCATCCCGACCCTGGGCGGGACCCCCCAGCCATCGCTGGCCCCCCGTGGCCTGGCGAGCCGCCGGAGCGCAGTGGAGCACGCGGCCGCTCCCGCGGGCAGCGGCCGCGAGAGCGCCCAGCTGCGCGGCGTGCCCCTGGCCTCCCTGGCCAGCTGCGCCACGGACCGCGAGGAGGATTCGCTCAAGCAGAAGCTGGTAGCTGCCGTAACGACGCAGAAGGAATGCGTAAGTCCGGCGGGGACCTACCGATTCGTGGAGACCAAAAATCTCAACGCATTCCTGATGTGGATCGAACGAGCCCCCTCCAGAACCGAGGCCAATCGCTGCGACGAGCTGGCGCACGCCCTTGCATGCTTGAAGTAGCGGCCACGATAGGAGTCGAGCGAAGGATGACCCGAACTCTCACGATCATCGCCGCGGCGATCGGACTGCTCGCAGCCGGCCCCGCCCTGGGATCCCTGCAAGATCCGGAACGCTGGGCCGACTACCTCGATTTCGCCTACGTGTACTCGTCCGCCGATGCCGCCGCCCTACAGGCACGCCTGGACGAGTACAGCAAGGAGGCCGGCGTCTCCCTCGACACCTACCTCTCCGACTACCTGGGAACCGGCGACGACCGCAAGGTGACCCTCGACGATGCGAAGGTGCGCAGGAAGGCAGTCGGCCATCTGCTCGTCTATCTCTCCACCCGGGACTCCAAGGCCCTCAGCCGCAGCGTCGACACCATCGACTTCTTTGCCGAGGACCGCGGCCGCTTCGAGGACCGCTACTGGTACCACTACATCCGCGCCCACGACGCCATGGAACGGGGCAACGCCACGGAGTTCGTGCGCGAGAACCTCGACCTCTGGATGAACGTGGTCGTTCCCCTCGAGTCCTCCTTCGACACCCTCGAGGCCCTGTCGCTGAGCCAGTCCCCCAACTCGGGCTTCGTCTCCGCGCTCCCCTACGTGTTCGAGAACATCTCTCGCTTGATTCTCATCCGCAGCCAGGAGCGGGGGCTGAACCGCGATCTCGACCCCCTGGCCGCAGTCATCCGCATGCTCGACAACGGGCGAGTCGGGGCGCACCCCGAGGTCATTCCTCCCGAGGCCTCCTCGGCGCAGTACGTCGAACACATCGTCAACCGGCTCAAGGACAGCGAGTCCGACGGTGGCAGCCTGACTTTCACGTTGCTGCTCTTCGAGGCCGGCAGGTACCACGAGCGCGCGCGGGGGCTGCTGGCCAGTGAAGGGCTGAGCGAGAGCACCATCAAGGCCATCGAAGTCGCGAGCGGCGCCTACAAGACGGCCCTCGAGCAGGCGGAGACCCTGCAAGGCGAGGCCGCCGTCTACGTGCGCGTACTGCGTCAGCTCGGCGAGCTCTACGCCGCCAAGCAGCGCCTCGGCGTGGATCCCTCGGTCGAGACACCTTTCGACGTCGGGGACGCCATCGACCTCTACAACCGGCTCTTCCAGGTCCGCAACAAGGACGAGTGGAAGGAGGCTGGCTTCGAGCGCGCCGGCTACGACGCCTACGTGGACACCATGCACCGGCTCTGGCAGGAGATCCAGGAAACCACCCTCAACATCTCCGACTACTATCTCGCGCGCAGCCTCGAGAGCGTGGGGCGCAAGGACGAATACGTCCGCAGCGCGGCCCAGATGTACGACCGCTACCTGTCCTTCTTCGCGCGCTACGCGGGCTCCCAGGAGTCGGACTTCCTCCCGGATTCGGCCTACTTCGCCGCCTACGAGTGCGCCAAGGGCTATGGCGACGCCTTCCTCAAGTTCATCGGCAGCGGCACGAGCTCCGCCGAGGAAGAGATGGTGGTGAACCGCTACCTCACCGGGATCGGCGTCTTTCCCTTCGACGGCGGACTCTGGTCCTCCCTATCGGCCGCCCTCGAGCGGCGGGGACGCTCCAACGACTATCTGCTGCTCGCGAGGCCCCTGGCCGACCGGGTCGTGCGCTCGCGACATGTCGACGCCTGGATCCGTCATGAAGAGCCCGGCTCCGAAGAGCTCGCCACCCAGCGCCGGGCCCTCGGCGACGACCTCGTCCTCATGTACCTGGGCTTCGCCGCGGGATCGGGCATGGAAGAGCTGGAAGAGAGTCTGGAAGAGCTGCGGGAACAGTTTGCAGCTACCCGGCGACAGCTCGCGGAGCTGGATGGGAGCGCGGCTCCGGGTCCGGCTGCGCCGGCCCCTTCGCTAGAGCCTGCACCGGCCCGGACTCTGAGCACCCAACGCGCAATCAAACGCATCGAGACCCGGCTGGCCAGGCTCGAGCGGAAGATCGACGCCCGCAGCAAGGCCCTGCCCCTCTACGAAGCGACCCTCGAGAGCGGGGAGCTGATCCGGGAGCTGCGCTCCCAGCGCGACAACCCCGTTCACACCCTCCTGCGACGCATGTACTACGAGACCCGCGTGCAGAACCCGAACGCGAGCGCGTCGGGACGCCGGGCCGCGATAGCGCGCGCCCACCGGAGCATCTCATGATGGCCAAGCGAAGCGCCCTGCCCCGTCTCCTGCTCGTCGTGACCCTCAGTGGCCTCCTCGGCGGCTGCCTGAGCGACGGTTTCGACGAGGTGGCATTCCAGCAGATCAACGTCGAGGACAGCGCACCCCTGGGCGGCGAGGCCCTGGCCCAGCGCAAGGTCGAGATGCGGCGCGCCCTCTCGGACATGCTGGCCTTCCACGAGACCATGGCGAGCATGATCGAGCGCCGGGACTCCCGGAGCATCTCGATCTTCGACGACTTCATGGCCACCTACATGGGCACCCACCTCGATCCGCTGCTGCGCCCGGAGTGGCCCAGCGGCCACCCGGAGCTCATCTCCCTGGACGCCAACCTGCGCTTCGCCCAGGCGGAGATCCTGGTCCAGATGCGCTACCCGCGCCGCGTACAGCGGGTGATCGACGACATCGACCGGCGCTACCAGGGCCGGGGAACCATGCTCGTCAACTACCCCATCGGCGAGCAGAACACCCTCGAAGTAGCGCTGGAGCGACTCAAGGACAGCAAGTGGCGGGGATGACATCCGCGCCACTCGAGGTCCCTGCCCCCCTGAACAGCAACGAAGGAATCCAAGCATGATCGACACCCTCCTGGGCGGAGAATCCCTGACCTGGCTCGTCACCCTCTTCGCCCTCGTGGTCGTCTGGGTGCCCTTCTACCGCGGCCTCAAGCTCTCCTTCCAGGCCTGGAGCGCGACCCGACGCATGGAGCGAGGCGAGCTTCGCAGCGCCCTCCAACAGGGCAACCACGACGACGTCGAGCCCCTGGCCCTGCTGCTCCTCCGCATCCTGCGCAAATCCCTACAGACCGCAGACGCCGAAGAACACCCGCCGGACATGATCTTCGACGCCGGCCGCCAGTACGTGATGAACGAGTACGACCTCTATTACACGCGGCTCATCACCATGTTCGCGAGCCTCCTGCCCCCCATCGGCTTCATCGGCACCACCGTGGGCATGCTCATCCTCTTCGTCTCCATGCACCAGGCCAATGCCTCCCTCGAGCTCAGCGCCCTGGCCGTGGCGTTGACCTCCAGCATCTTCGCTCTGATCGGCTTCGCGATCCTCGAGGGTCTCAAGATCCACCTCTACCGACGCTTGCTGCTGTGTCTGCGCGAAGTGCAGTCGCTCTTCGAAGACACGGAAGCGGGACGTGGACGAGAAGCTGGAGCGAAGCCAGCTGCGGGCCGCCGGGCGGCTCCGGCGCCCGCGTAGGCGCCCCGCTTCCGCTCCCCTGCCCTGTCCGCAGGCTGCTCCCCCTCGCCATCTGCCCCAATCTGCCCCAAATTCCCATATCCGACGCAGCGGATCGCGCCGGGCTTGGTAGGATGTGAGCATCCGTTCTACCGTCTGACTCGCTCGCAAGTCGGTGCGGCCACTCGCCGCGATGCGCGAGCCCAGGCGAGCTCAAGTGAGTGCAAAGGAGGCCCCCATGGCGATCGAGAAACTGATTCGAAGAACGGTGCAGACGCTGCCCCCGGAGGCCACCTGCAAGGATGCCGCGACTCTCATGAGCCAGGAGGGGATCGGGACCGTGGTGGTGGTGGACGGCGACGTTCCCCTGGGCATCATCACCGACCGCGATCTGGTGGTGCGCGTGATGGCCGAAGGGCGCGACCCCGGCAAGACCCAGCTCCAGGATGCGATGTCCGGAGATCCGATCCTCCTCGAGGGCGACCGGAACTTCGACGAGGTGGTACGCACCATGCGCAACGAGCGCATCCGGCGCCTCATCGTCGTGGACGATCAGGGGCGCCTCGAGGGCCTGGTCTCCAGCGACGACCTGCTGGGCGTGATCGCGGGCGAGCTCACCGACCTCACCGAGGCCATCGAGCCCTGAGGGTTGTGTCCGGAAGATTCGTGCTGCCGCTGAGTTGAACGAGCGCTCGGGCCCCCCGCCAGGACCCTCACCTGTGCCTCAGTACGCGTACCGCAGCCGATGCTCCCGCGCCCGGGGCATCTGCCGGGTCGGGATCCGCCCCCAGTAGTAGTCCTCGAGTGGTCCGCCCAGCGGGATGCGCGTGGCGAAGAGCCGCTGCGCGAGGATCTCGGGCCAGGTGAGTAGCCGATCGACCAATCCCAGCCGCATGGCCGGGCTCTCGTCCTTGCGCCGCTCGGAGAAGTGCTTCACCCAGTTGCGCCACATCCGGTGCACCACCTCACGCCAGTACATCGACTGGTTGCGCTTGGACCACGCGATCGTCTCCCGCTTCTGGTTCGACCCCGAGTGACGCATCAAGAGATGCAGCAGGTTCGCGGGAAAGAGTGGGTTGCCCGGCGTGCGCCGGGCCTTCGAAGACGTCATCTCGTGCCGAAACTCCCGGTCTGGCAGCCGCCGCAGAGCCCGCGCATAGGCCGGGTGCTCGTCGGTCAGCAAGGTCACTTCGGGTGAGCCCGGCGGGACGACCAGGGCCAGCGCCGCGGCGACGCTCTTCTCGATGGCCTTGGGGTCGGGCCGGCCGTAGCGGGTCTCGAGCTCGGTGCGCCGCCGCTTCTGGCGCGCCGTCATGCGCCCCTTGCGGCGCAGCTCGGCCACGGTGGTCGCGTAGGTGAAGTGGCTCGTGGCGCCCGTGACGGTGTTGAGATGGGTGATCCAGTACTGGCTGTACTCGAAGGTCTCGAAGCCGTCGAGGACGATGGCCTCCTCGGGGGCGCCTCGGGGCCGCCAAAGCTCGTGGACGAGCATCATGTGGCGGCCGAGGCGGGCGGCCTGCAGGGCGATGGTCGAGGGCGAGACGCGCCGGGCACGGCCCATCTGGCGGTAGCAGGAGCAGGAGAGGAGGCCGTGGAGGACCTCTTCGAGCAGGTCGGGACGCTTGAGCCAGTAGGTGGTGGAGAAGGTCTGTGAACTGAAGGAACGGCGGCAATGATGACAGCGGTACCGCTGGATGTGCTGCTCGTCGAAGCGGCGCAGGTGGTGGCCGTCCTTCTTGAAGCGCCAACCCGCTGAATTGCGATGGAAATCACAGCACGGGTTGGGGCAAAAAGGCGGCGTGAAGTGCGGGCCCGGCTCGACCATGACCACGAGCAATGCGAGATCCGGGCCAGCACGATTCTTCCGGGCACAACCTACTCGAGATACCCCAGCGCCCGAAGCTTCTCTTCACGTTCGGGATCGATGGTGAGATCGCGCTCACTCTCGAGGGCCGCTTCGCGTTCCCGGCGCGCGATCTCCTTTCGCCGCTCGGCCGAACGTTCCAGATAAGTGTCGAGCAGCTTCTGCAGATCGCCCGCCGCGTCGCGCTGCTCGCGGTAGAGATCCTGCTCCTCGCGCGGGTCGCTCGCGAGGTCGTAGAGCTTGTAGCCGTGGGCGTTCCACTTGGGATGACGCACGAGCTTGCGGTCGCCGAGACGTACCCCGATGGTGGGCGTCTGGATGCGCCGGACCTTCTTCTGGCCCGCGACCCGGGCCCAGGGCACCCAGGTCTCACTGTAGACTGGACGCTCTTCTAGAGCGTCCACCTCGCCGCGCAGCAACGCCGCCATGCTGCGCCCCTGCACGAGCGCCGGCGGCGCGGCACCGACGAGATCCAGCAGGGTCGGCATCACGTCCACGTGTCCCGTCGGCTGGGCGACCCGGCGGCCGGCGGGCACGCCCGGGCCGTGGAAGAGCAGCGGCACGTTCACCACGTCGTCGTGGACATTGCCGCCGTGATCGAGCAGGCCGTGCTCCATGAACTCGTCGCCGTGGTCGGACGTGACCACCACGAGGGTCTCGTCCGCAATGCCCCGCGCTTCCATGGCCTCGAAGAGTCGGCGCATCTGATCGTCGACGTAGCGGATCTCGCGATCGTAGAGGGCGGGATTGCGCTCCGGCGAGAGTGACGCATGGGGCGGTCGGCCCGCGGGCGGCTCGGGAAAGAGCGCCGCGTAGGCTTCGGGCGGCGCGTAGGGGTAGTGGACCTGATAGGTGTGAAGGAAGAGAAAGAAGCGCTGGTCCTGGCGGCGCTCGAAGAACTCGACGGCGCGGTCGAAGCTACGATCCACCTGCCCCTCGAAGCCCCAGACGTCACTGCCCTTGTTCTCGAGATACGACTCGAAGCCCCGGCCGAAGCCCTTGCCGAGTACGATGGCGGCGTTCTCCGTGATGGCGCCCGTCACGAAGCCGTGGTCGCGCAGCGCTTCGGCCAGGGTGGGGACGACGGGGGAGAGCTTGTTCAGCCCCTCGACAACGTTGTGCACCGAGGGGTAGAGGCCGGTGAAGATGCTCATGTGGGACGGGCCGGTGCTGGCCGCCGCCGCGACGGGGTTGTCGAAGATCGTTCCGCCCTGGCCGAAGTGCTCGTCCATGAAGGGCGCCGTATCCAAGGGGTAGCCGTAGCTGGTGAGATGGTCGGCACGCAGGGTGTCGAGGGAGATCAGCACGATGTTGAAGTCCTCGGCCCGGCGCTGCGATGGAACGAAGAGGGTGGGGTTCGACCAGAGGGGAAGGGACCAGGCCTGCTCGGCCGGCGACAGGATCTCGGTCGCGAACTCGAAGCGGACCCGCCGACCCGCCAGCTCATCCAGGGCGAGTGAGCGGTCGTGCCAGCCGGCGGGCTCGGAAGCCAGAAGCTCGCGGAAGAGCTCCCGGCAGCCGGCCTCCTCTTCACAGGCTTCGACGGAGAAGGCCACGGGGCCCTGGCTGCGGGCCAGCTCCAGGATCCCGATCCCGAAATCGAGTCTCGCGCCGGCCACCACGTCGATGGACGCGGTCGCAATGCGCTCGCCGGGGCCGAAGAGGGGTCGATGACCCTGGAGCGCCACAGTGGCCTTCGCCCCCGCGGCCTCCTCGGGCAGATCGAGCTGGAGAGTGACCTGCCGGCCCTCGCTCACTGCGGCCAGGACTGGCGGCAGCAGCTCCCAGCGCTGGTCGATCTGGATCATGGGTGAGACGAGGATACGCTCGGCGCCCGACAGCGCATCGGGCAGCTCGAGCTGGGAACGGAAGCTCCCGTCGGCCGGTAGCGCGACGTCGCTCTCGTGTAGCAGGGGAGCGCTCGCGTGGGCGCGGAGGACCATGCGCTGCTCGTCGCGAATGATGGCCTCGCCGGAAGCTCCACCAGCGAGGCCCAGACGGGCGTCGACGAAGCGATGGGCGGGACGCATGAGCGTCCGGGGCGGCTCCGGCGGAGCGCATGCGACGAAGGGATACAGGGTCAGGAGCAGCAGAAGACCCGCCGCCCTGAGAGCGGAAGCGAAGCCTCGGGGCACCACGGGCGCAGCATAGCGGAGATGGCAGAGCCGGGAGGCCCGTCGCAGGCGCAGCGCCGGCGAGCTCAGGCGTGATCGATGGGCATGTGGTCGAGCAGCCACTGGCTCCAGAGATAGAGGCGATGGTCGGCGCGACCGCTACGGTGCTCGGCCAGCAAGCGCTCGCGAAAGCCCGCGTGGAAGCCTGCAGCGGCCGGCCCCGTGTCCCAGCCGAGCTGCCCATCCTTGAACCAGCGCCCGACGGGCACACCGAAGCCCTTCTTCTTGCGGTAGAGGATCTCGCGAGGCAGTAGCGGCTCGAGGGCGCGCTTGAGCAGGTACTTCGTTTCGCCCCCCCGTAGCTTGTAGCGGTGGGGAATGCGGCGCACGAAGTCCACGAGCTCGATGTCGAGGAAGGGAGACCGCACCTCGAGCCCGTGCAACATGCTCGCCCTGTCTACCTTGGCGAGGATGCCGTTCTCGAGATAGAGGCGGGTAAAGAACTGCAGGGTGCGGTCGACCGGGGACTCGCCCGCGCAGCGCTCCCAGCACTCGATGGCCTCGGAGTAGAGCTCCTCGGGATCGACGGGCTCCGCGAAGAGCTCTTCGATCTGCCCGGGCTCGAGGGGGCCCATCCAGACCGGGTTCCACATCCTGCTCGGATAGGAGAGACCGGCCAGCGCGCGCTTGACCTTGAAGTCGAAGCTGATGTTCCGGTGGGAGGTGGGAAGTCGCGCGGCGAGCAGTCGTATGGCCTGGTGAACGCGCCGGGGAAGCACGCGGTCATAGGTTTCGGCGAGACGCAAGGCACGAAAGGGGTCGTAGCCGGCGAAGAGCTCGTCGGCGCCGTCGCCGCCGAGGGCCACGCGCACCTCGCGCCGGGCCTCGCGGCAGAGCAGCCAGGTGGGCAGAAGCGAGCTGTCGCCCATGGGCTCGTCCAGACCGGCGAGGATCTCCGGCAGCACCTCGAGGGCAGCGTCGGGCGAGAGAGTCGCGCAGCGATGTCGCGAGCCCACGTGGGCCGCGGCGCGCTCGGCATGGATGCTCTCGTCGAAGCTGGCCTCGCGAAAGCCCACCGCGAAGGTGCGCAGCTCTCCCGGTGGAAGATGGCGCGCGGCCAGGCCCGCCACTGCGGAGGAGTCGATGCCGCCGCTCAGGAACACGCCGAGGGGAACGTCCGAGATCAAGCGCCGGGACACCGCGGCATCGAGCAGCTCGACCAGCTGCTCGCCCCACTGCTCCTCGGCGCGCGGCGGCGTGTGGTCGAAGGGCTCGAGGGTGAACTCCCAGTAGCGCGAGATCTTGGGCTCGCCGCCGGCGAGCTCGAGGCTCAGGTTGCAGCCGGCCGGCAGCTTGTGCACGCCCGCGTAGAGGGAGTGCGGCGCGGGGATGTACCCGTAGGCAAAGTATTTGCGCAGGGCAGGCCGGGAGATCACCGCCTCGACGTCGGGATGGCGCAGCAGCGCCTTCAGCTCCGACCCGAAGGCGAAGGTGCCGCGCTGCATGGAATAGTAGAGGGGCTTCTTCCCGAAGCGATCCCGGGAGAGCAGCAGCCGCCCCCGGCGCTTGTCGAAAAGCGCGAAGGCCCACATGCCGTTGAGGCGCTCGACGAAGTCGTCGCCCCACTCGCGATAGCCGTGGAGCAGCACCTCGGTGTCCGAGTGATGAGAGACGAAACGGTGCCCGCGCTCCTCGAGCTGCGCCCGCAGCGCCATGGAATCGTAGATTTCGCCGTTGAAGACCACGGCGAGCTCGCCGTCGGCGCTCCACATGGGCTGGTCGCCCGACTCGAGGTCGACGATGGAGAGGCGCCGATGGCCGAGGCCGATGCGGCGCTCGGCGTCCCACCACAGGCCACGGGCGTCGGGGCCCCGGTGGCGCAGGGCGTCCGTCATCTCGCCCAGTAGCGCAACATCCCCGTTGCCGATGAAGCCCGCAATCCCGCACATGGGTCTACTCATCGGCCGCGGGAGAGAGCGAATTGAGGCGGAAGAGTGCAGTCCGACTGGATCCGGGAGCTCTGCGGCCCCTGGCGGGGGCGCCTACGATAGCTCCAGCATCTTCTCGATGGGCCGCAGTGCCTTTGCGCGCACTGCCTCGGGTACGAAGACCTGGGGCTCGAGGTCGCGCAGCGCCAGGTAGAGCTTCTCGACCGTATTCAGGCGCATGAAGGGACAGTGGTTGCAGGAGCAGCTCTCGTCGAGCCCGGGCGCCTGGACGAGCTGCTTGCCAGGGGCCTGCTGGAGGATGGAGTGGAATACCCCCTCCTCGGTGGCAATGATCGAGAGCGTGTCCGGGGTCTCCACCGCGCGCTTGATGATCCCGGTCGTGGACGCAATGAAGTCCGCCTGGTCGAGGACCGCCTGATCGCACTCGGGATGGGCGAGCACCTCGGCCTCGGGGTGCTGCACCTTGAGCTTCGCGAGGCCCTTGGCGCTGAAGAGCTCGTGAACGATGCAGGCGCCCTGCCAGACGATGAGATCGTCGCGCCCGGCCTCCTTGGCGACGAAGCGCGCCAGGTGGCGATCGGGGGCGAAGATCAGGGGCTCGCCCTTGAAGTGCTCGACCATCTTCACCGCGTTCGACGAGGTGCAGATGAGGTCGCTCATGGCCTTCACCTCGGCCGAGCAGTTGATGTAGCTGAGCACCCGCGCGCCGGGATGCCGGTCGACGAAGACCCGGAACTCGTCGGCGGGACAGCCGTCGGCGAGGGAGCAGCCCGCCTCGAGGTCGGGAATCACGACGGGCTTGTCGGGATTGAGGATCTTGGCCGTCTCGGCCATGAAGTGAACGCCGCAGAAGGCGATCACTTCGCAGTCGGCCTCCTGGGCGGCCTGGGCGAGCTTGAGGGAATCGCCCACCACATCGGCGAGATCCTGGAGCTCGTCCTCCTGATAGTAGTGCGCGAGGATGATCGCGTTGCGCTCGCGCTTGAGCTCGAGAATCGCCTCTTCGAGGTCTTCGGGCATGGGCTGCGTAGCTTTGCTCGGGGGGGACATCGCCACGGGGCAAGATTAGCGCAGCCGCCGATTGCGGGCGCATCCCGCAACGCGCTGCTTTTTCGCTATGCCTTGTGGGCGTGGGGGCACAAGCGATCATGCAGTCTGCGAGGCGCCAGCGCCACCGGCGCGTTCTATCCGCCGGTGGAGCAGTGGGCTCCTGGGGCGAAATGTTCGCTCTCGCCCTGGCGGTCGCGGCGGCCTGCGCCGCGCTGGGCTGCGACAACGGCAGCCAGAGAAGCACGCAGCCGAACCTGCTCCTCGTCACCGTCGACAGCCTGCGCGCGGATCGACTCGGCTGCTACGGGGGCACGCCGGGGGTCGGCGCCCGGATCTGCGCCCTGGGCGACGACGGGATTCGCTACGCCTGGGCCTTCGCGACGGCATCCACGTCGGCTCCCGCCGTCGCGACGATCCTCACATCCCGCTATCCCTCGGAGCACGGCGTCCGAGCGGCCCCCGCGAGCTTCCTGCGCAGCAACACCATCACCCTGGCCGAGGAGCTGCGCGCCGCCGGCTATCTCACGACCGCCGTCGTGAGCAGCCCGGAGCTCAACCGTTCTCGCAACCTCCACCAGGGCTTCGCGCACTTCGACGATCGCATGTCCGAGACCCGGGGCACGGGGCACCTCACCCGCCAGGCAGCAGAAACCACCGACGCCGCGCTCGCGTCGGTACGCGGCACCGAGCGCCCCTGGTTCCTCTGGGTGCATTATCGCGACCTCCACGGCCCCTACGCGTCCCCCGCTGATGGGCCCACCGCGTGGCCTTCCGCGCCGGGGCGCTCCTTCGATCAGGCCAGCGACCGGGAGCTGCCGATCCTCGACGACGAGTCCGGACGCGGCGGAATCCCCCGCTCCCAGGCCATCGACGGCCTCTCCCGCCGCAGTCACTACGAAGCCGTCTACGACGAGGTGCTCCGGCGAGTCGACCGCGAGATCGGCCGCCTGCTCGACGAACTCCAGGCCCGGGACGACCCTTTCGGAGTGCTGCTCACGGCGGATCACGGCCTGGCCTTCGGAGAAGACGACCGCTATCTCGTCCACGGTCACTCTCTGGGGCTGGAGCAGATCCGGGTTCCGCTGCTCTGGCAACCGCCCCGCTTCAGCAAGGCGGGAGGCCAGGCGTCGAGCGAATCGCCGGAACGCCTCTCCTCACTTCCGCCACGACAGATCTTCCAGCCGGTGAGCACCCTCGCGGTCGCCCCCACCCTGCTGGCGGCGGGCGACGTCCCGGCTTCCGAGGCCTTTGCCGGCCGCCGCCTGCCCTCGAAGGCCTCGGAAGCCCCCTCCGATCGCATCGAGCCGCTCTTTGCCGAGCATCCCCGGCGCATCGCACTCGTGTCGGGAAGCCACTACTACGCGCGAGACCGCGAGGCGAGCCTGATCGTCGTCACGAATGGCGGGGATGGGGAGCCGCTCCTCGACGAGGGCGCCCTCGCGCGAGCGGACGCCCGGATCGCCGAGCTGTGGGGGCACTCGGGCGCGGAAGAGAGCGAGGTCTCGGCGCGCCGCAGAGCCGCCTCCCAGCGGCTTCCTTCCTACGAAGCGGCGCGCCCCGCGGGAATTGCCCCCTACCTCGAGCCGCTGGTCGCGGACTTCATCGCGTCAGAGGATCGCCAATCCGAGTGAAGAATCATCCCAGTTCGAATGCTCACGATCTGGGGACTCTCTCCCTTTTGGACTTCTTCTGGG
>JAFDEK010000132.1 GCA_019310385.1 Deltaproteobacteria bacterium | reverse complement strand
GCCTGGTCGGGTCTGGGTTCAACAGCGATATCGCCATCGACGACATCCTGGTCACTGACATTTTCAGCGATCTGGATACCGACAGTGACGGGGTCGACGACTACCTGGACGCGTTTCCCTTGGACGACACGGAAAGTGCTGATCCCGATACTGACGGAATCGGCGACAACAGCGACAACTGCCCAGTCGATGCAAATCCGCTACAGGAGGACGGCGACCTGGACGGGATAGGGGACGCTTGTGATGCCTGCCCTGCCTTGGCGGATCCGACCGATGCCTGCGGCAACGTGCCCTTGCCGAGCATCACCGCCTGGGGCGCCATGGTGCTGGCGGCCGCCCTGATGATGGTCACTCTCCTTCTGCAACGGCGACTAGTGCAACGGCAAACTAGTGCAACGGCAAACTACAGGCGGCTCGTGAGGTAGTCGAGGGTGCGCTCGTCGGCGTCGTCCTCGACGGGAATGATGGCGGCGTCGAAGTCGGTGACGCCCGCGTCAGCCAGGCGTGCGAGGGAGGCATCGAGCTCCTTCTCGTCTCCCACCAGCGCGATATCGGCCGGTCCGGCCAGGCCTTCTTTGTCGAGCATGGCCCGATAGGAGGGGAGCTGCCCGTACATGGCGAGGGACTTCGCGATGCGCTCGCGCACCGTGTCCGGATCGTTGGTGAGTACCGTCGGCAGGCCGCACACCACCCGCGGCTCGGGCCGCCCGGCTTCGGAGGCCGCCGCCTGGAGCTTGGGAACGATGTGGCCCGCGATGGTCTTCGGACCGGTCATCCAGAGAATGGTCCCACTGGCGGTACGGCCGGCGATCTTCAGCATGTGATCGCCGAGGGCGGCGATGATCACGGGCACCTCTACCGCGTCCGGAACATCGAGTGCGAGATTCACCCTGTACTCGTTGCCTTCGAACTTCACGGGCTCGCCGCGCAGTAGGGGGCCGAGAACCGCCATGTACTCTCGCATGTGCCGCGCGGGCTTGTCGTAGGAGAGCCCGAACATCCCTTCGATCACCAGCTGGTGGGAGAGCCCCACCCCCAGCACGAAGCGCCCGCGGCTCGCGCTCTGGGCCGTCAAGCACTGCTGCGCCATCGCGATGGGGTGCCGCGGGTAGGAGGGAACCACGGCGGTGCCCAGCTCGATGCGTTCGGTCTCGCGGCCGATGATCGCCTGGACGGTGATGGCGTCGTGATTGAAGATGTTCGCCATCCACATCGAGTGGAAGCCACGCGCTTCGAGGTCCTTGGCTCGCTCCACGAAGCGATCGAGGGTTGCATCGGGACCCGGGCTCGCACCGGACATCACGCCAATTCGCATCTTGGGGGGCTCCTCTTTCGGTTGGTGTTTCGGGAAGTGTAACGGGAAGTGTCAGCGTGACACCCGGCCAGCCTCCCGCCGGGGATGATTCCGATGATGGTCTCGGGCAGGCCGTAGCCCCGCACGGAGTCGGACATCAAACGAAAATCGCATGCCAGGGACAGTTCGCAGCCTCCGCCCGACGCGAAGCCGTTGATGGCCGCGACCGTGATGACGTCCATGCCTTCGAGGGCGAGACACAGGCGATCGAAGGGATAGAGCTTTGCCTCCCCATCCGCCAGCGCGCTCTGCGCGTCGCTTCGGGATCTTGCCGCCGCATCCGCCAGCGCGGAGACCTCACCGATCTCGTAGTGGGCGATGAAGATCCCGGGATCCTCGCCCACGAAGACCAGGACGCGAAGGGGGGCGTCGGCGTTCACGTCTTCGACCAGCTGCAGGAGCTCCCGCACACCCTTCGAGGTGAGCGTGTGACGGGGTGGGTTCGAGAGCGTGCAGGTCAGTACCCCGCCTTCCTGGGCGAGGGAGAGGTGCTCGTAGCTGCGTTCGAGTGCGGACATGATCGGCTCCGGGAAGGGGGGGAAGCGGATTCGATCAGTCGTGGCCGCACTCGAAGACCTTACACAGACGTGGGTCGTTGCGCGGCCTGCTCGAGCCCATCTCGAGCCAAGGGGTCTTTCCGGAGAGTCGCGCTGGCGCCCGGCCGGGCCCGAGGTAGTCTCTCGCAAAGCGCGCCCCACCAGGAGTCCAACAAGGTCAGGAGGAGAGCAATGCGCCTGAAAGCCATCGTCGCGGGCGTCGGGATGACGCATTTTGGGAAGCACATGGACACCGGCTTCAAGGCCCTGGGCGCCGAGGCGGTGACGGCCGCTCTCGCGGATGCCGGCATGGGCCAGGAAGACCTGGAAGCGGCTTGGGTGGGGAACGCCGCCGCCGGGCTGGTGACCGGCCAGGAGTGCATCCGCGGCCAGGTGATCCTGCGTTCCCTGGGCCTCGGACGGATCCCGGTGGTGAACGTGGAGAACGCCTGCGCGAGCGCGTCGACCGCCCTCAACCAGGCGGCCGCCATGGTGTCGGCGGGGATGTACGACATCGTGCTCGCCCTGGGCGTCGAGAAGCTCTATCACCCGGACAAGAAGAAGTCCTTCGCGGCCTTCAGCGGCGCGGTGGACGTGGAGGCCATGGCGGCCATCATGGAGACGCTCCAGAAGGGCGCCGCCCAGGGCGGGGCGAAGTCGGCCTCGTCGGGCGCGGGCGAGAAGCGCTCCATGTTCATGGACATCTACGCCGCCATGGCGCGGGCTCACATGGCCCAGTACGGGACCACCGCCGAGCAGTTCGCCATGGTGTCGGCCAAGAACTCCTTCCACGGCAGCATGAATCCGCGGGCCCAGTTTCGTGAGGCCATGACGGTGGAGGAGGTGTTGGCGGCGCCCATGATCGCCGAGCCCCTCACCCGGCCCATGTGCTCGCCCATTGGCGACGGCGCCGCGGCGGTGGTGTTGGTGAGCGAGAAGAAGGCCCGCGAGCTGGGCATCGCGAAGCCGGTGACGGTGGTCTCCAGCGTCCTCATGAGCGGCTGGGACCACGGCCTCGAGGAGGAGGGCTCGGCGGAGGCTTGCGCTCGGGCCGCCTACGAGGAGGCGGGCATCGGGCCCGAGGATCTCAGCGTGGTCGAGTGCCACGACGCGTCGGCGCCTGCCGAAGTGGCGGCATGCGAGTCGCTCGGGCTCTGCGCGAAAGGTGAGGGCGGCAAGCTGGTGGAGGCGGGCACAACCCGCCTGGGCGGCCGGATCCCCGTGAACACCTCGGGCGGCCTGCTGCGCAAGGGGCATCCAGTGGGGGCCACGGGCATCGCCCAGATCGTCGAGCTGACCGAGCAGATTCAAGGCCGCTCGGGCAAGCGTCAGGTGGAGGGCGCCACGATCGGCCTCGCCCACAACGGCGGCGGCAACATCGGGGTGGATGCGGCGGCCATGTGCGTGACCATCCTGAAGGGCTGACCTGAAGGGCTGAGCGACCAGAAGAGGCGAGAGGAGCGAGAGCGCCATGGCTGAGCGCAACGAGAATCTCCTGGCGGGCATGATCGCGGCACGTGCGGAGCGGAGCCCGGACCTCGACGTACTGACCTTCGAGCACCTGAGCCTCGACGGCGGGGCGACGGCCGACGAGGTCCGCACCTATGCCGACCTGCAGACCAACGCCAACACCCTGGCGGCCGAGCTGATCCGGCGCGGCCTGGGGCGGGGCGACCGCTTCGCACTCATGCTGCGCAATCATCCCGAGTTCGTGGAGGCCATGATTGCCGCCTCCATCTCCGCTACGGCCTGCGTTCCCATCGATCCGCGCACCAGGGGCGAGAAGCTCGCCTACATGCTGAGGAACTCCGGCTGCAAGGGCGTGATCTGCGGCGACTACTGCCTGGAGCAGGTGGTCGCGGTGCGCGATCAGCTGGACGGGTGTGAATGGGTGCTGGCCCTCGAGTCGGGTGATGCGGGTGTGCCCTCGCTGGCGGACTTCGCGGCGGTGGACGCCCTGGGCGAGGCGATTTCGAAGCCCGCCGGGACTGTCGACCTGCGACTCGAGTCGGACACCGATCTGCTGCAGATCATCTACACCTCGGGTACGACGGGCGATCCCAAGGGCGTCGTCTTTCCCAACAATCGCTTCGCCGGCTATGCGATCCTGGGCCACATCTTCGGCTACCAACCCGACGAGCGCCCGTACACGGGACTCTCTCTCACCCATGGAAACGCCCAGGCGGTGACCCTCGGTCCCAGCCTCGCCCTGGGCTTGCGCGCCGTCTTCAGCCGGCGTTTCACCAAGTCGAAGATCTGGGACGTGTGCCGCGCTCATGGCTGCACCACCTTCTCACTCCTCGGCGGCATGAGCACCGCCATCTACAGCGAGCCCCTGCGCGACGACGACGGCGACAATCCGGTGCGCTTCGTCGTGAGCGCGGGCATGCCGTCGGCGATCTGGGAGTCCTTCGAGAAGCGCTTTGGCGTGGACGTCTTCGAGTGGTACGGCGCCGTGGAGGGGGGCATCGCGATCAAGCCCGTCGGGCAGGGGCCCATCGGCTCCTTCGGCAAGGGGATTGCGGGGCTCGACATGCGCATCCTCGACGAGAAGGACCAGGAGTGCCCGCCCGGCGTGAGCGGCGAGATCTGCTCCCGGCCGGCGGGCGGGGGCGAGGCTTCGGTGGAGTACCACGACAACCAGGAGGCCTCGGCGAAGAAGACCCGCGGCGGCTGGCTGCGCAGCGGCGACATCGGTCACACGGACGAAGAGGGCTGGCTCCACTTCGACTACCGCAAGGGGGGCGGCATTCGCCGCAACGGAGATTTCATCAACGCGGGCTTCGTCGAGAAGGTGATCGCCGAGCAGGATTCGGTCAGCGATGTCTTCGTCTACGGCGTCCCCGCGGCCTCCGGCGCGCCGGGCGAGAAAGACGTGGTGGCGGCCCTGGTGCCCGCCAATCGCGCCAACTTTTCGGCCGGGGCGCTCTTCGCGCGCTGTCGCGAGGGCCTCGAGTCGAACTTCGTGCCCTCGTACCTGCAGGTGGTGGACGAGATCCCCAAGACCGCCTCGGAGAAGCCCCAGGAGCGCTTCCTGCTGGCCGAGTTTGCGCCGGACGCCGAGAACGTCTTCATGGAAGACAGCAGGGGGTAGCAGAGAGGCTGTCTGCTCTCAGGTCGGGTTCGGCGCGAGATAGAGGCCGTCGTTCTCCGGCAATTGACCCGTGCGATCGAGTGCGGTGTAGAGCCCGAGGCACATCACGTTCGCGAGGTTGAGGCTCCGCACGCTGGGCCGGATGGGGACGTAGACCCGACCCTGCGCGTAGGCGCCCAGCAGCTCGGCCGGCAGTCCCTTCGACTCCGAGCCGAATACCAGCACGTCGTCGCCCTCGAACTCTGCATCGAAGAGGGACTGGCCGCCACGCGCCGAAAAGAGGCGAAGCCGGTCGCCCACGGGTCGCTCTGAGCTCCTGGCGAGGTCACGCAGCGCAGTCTCCCAGTCGGGGTGAACCGTCATGTCGACCTGGGGCCAGTAGTCGAGTCCGGCGCGCTTGAGGTAGCGGCTCTCCAGCGTGAACCCCAGTGGCTCCACGAGGTGGAGGCGCTGGCCGGTGGCCGACGCCAGTCGCGCCGCACATCCGGTGTTCTGGGGGATCTCGGGATGGACGAGCACGATCTCCATGCTGGGACCTCTCGGGCTCACGTTGACCGGGCCCATCATGCGCCGTCGCGGATCCCCGAGCTGCGATCGCCGCCGTAGATGTGGTCGCCGACGCGACGCATCCACGCCTGCTCTTCTTCGTCGAGGGGGCCGAGCTCGAGGGCCGCGAGGGCCTGGCGCATGTGGTTCGTGCTGTCGGGGCCGGCCAGGCAGGTGTCGACGTTGGGGTTCGAGAGGGAGAAGCGGTAGCAGTCGGTGCCCGTCGGCGTTCGCTCGCCGGGCGGGGTGCGGGAGGGGTCGCAGAGGTGACCCCAGCGGGTCGTGGTGTAGGTGACGAGGCCCGGGCGGGTCGCTTCGTTGCGGCCTTCGAGGCAGGGAAAGACGTCGCGCTCGGCGCCTCGGTGCACCGCGTTGTAGCGCAGGTGCCAGATGGAGTAGGTCTCGTCGTCCAGCAGGGTCGGCAGGAAGGACCTGCGATGGGTCGAGATCGCGACCTTGCGCACGAGCTCTCGTTGCTGGAGCTCGCGGGCGGTGTCGAGGACGGCCCGGGGCGGCGGCTTGTTGTACCAGCCGAGCAGGAGGACGTCCGCGTAGCCGATGCCCAGCTTGCGAATCGCGCTCTCGAAGGCGAACTGAAGGGGCCAGCTCCAGCGCGAGTAGCTCTGCAGCACGACGCAGATCTCCTCGCGCTTGTGGCGGGCGATCTCGCGAATCGCATCCCCCATCATGCTGCGGTTGATGCTGCCCCAGTAGAAGTAGTTGACCCCGCGCTCGAAGGCCTCGAGGTAGGCGGCCGTGGGCGCCTTGAAGGAAGCGCCGAGACCGAGCTTCGAGACCCGCAGGCCGCTCCGTCCCAGCGTGACGCGCTCCGAAAACTCCGACATGTTTGCTTCCTCCGTCGTCCCGAGGATACCGAAGGGGGACGGCATGAAGCCAGACTTCGGCCTCACCGCCGACGATTACCGGCGCCATCGCGCCGGCTCGACCGCGAGGAGGGCGCCGAGCGCTTCCCGGGCGAGGACGCGGGAGCAAGATCCGGGTGGCTGCGGGCCGGCGCGCCCATACACTTGCCCTTCATGGACACACGAGACTACGAGCGCGTTGCCCGCTCCCTTCGCTATCTCGCCGAGAGATCCGGCGAGGAGCCCGCTCTCGACGAGCTGGCCGCCCGGGTGGAGCTGAGCCCCTATCACTTCGAGCGCCTCTTCAAGCGCTGGGCGGGGACGACGCCGAAACGCTTCATCCAGTGCCTGCGCGTCGAGCACGCGAAGCGGCTGCTGCGTGAATCGCGCAGCGTGCTCGACGCCAGCTTCGAGGCCGGGCTCTCGAGCCCATCGCGGCTCCACGATCTCTTCTGCACTCTCGAGGCCGTGACGCCCGGGGAGTACAAGAGCGGCGGGCAGGGGTTGAAGATCCGCTACGGCGTGCACGCGACGCCCTTCGGCTCCTGCTTCATTGCGGCGACCGAGCGCGGGATCTGCCGCCTGGGCTTCTGCGACGACCCGGATGACGTGGAGCGCGGCGACGCTGCCGATGCCGCGCTGCGCGATCTCGAGGCCGAGTGGCCTCGGGCGGAGCGGGTAGAGGATGCCGCGGCGACGCGCCCCGTCGTCGAGCGGGCCTTCGGGGCTCGTCGATTGGCCGGGGATCGCCCGCTGCATCTCTACGTGCGGGGAACCAACTTGCAGGTGCAAGTCTGGCGCGCGCTCCTCGCGATCCCGGAAGGTTGTCTGATCTCCTACCAGGACCTCGCCTGTGCACTGGATCGTCCGCGTGCGGCTCGGGCCGTGGCGAGCGCCGTTGCGGCCAATCGCGTGGGGGTGTTGATTCCCTGTCACCGGGTGCTTCGCGGGACCGGGGCCATCACGGGCTATCGCTGGGGGCCCGAGCGCAAACGCGCCCTCATCGCATGGGAGAGCGTACGCTCGGCGGGGACGGCTGGATCCGATTGACCCGGCTGGGCGCTGCCGCGGGAGGCGCCGCTGCGGGAGAGGAGGGGCGGGCCGCCGGCACCTCTGGGTCGCGGCTCAGCGAGTCTCCGCGAGCACTCTGGCCGCGGCGCTGCTCTTCGCCTGGTCGAGCTCGGGCAGGTGGGTCTGCCACCAGGCCTTCGCCATCTCGCCGCTCCAGGTGTCCGGGACCGGGCAGGCCTCGAGACGAGCCGAGAGGGCGGCGGCCGAGGCCGGTCGCGCATCGGGCGTCTTGGCGAGGCAGGCGAGGATCAGCGCCTCGAGCCCGGGCGCGAGCGCCTCACCCACCCGCTCGCTCGGCGGGATTACCGGCTCGGTGGCGTGGGCCACCGCCATGGCGATGGGGTTGTCGGTCTCGAAGACCGGGCGCCCGGCCAGCAGCCAGTAGCCCACGCAGCCCAGGGAATAGATGTCGGCCCGCTCGTCCACCTCGTCCTCGCCCAGCACGATCTCCGGTGCGATGCACAGGGGGGTGCCCTGCACCATGTCGCCGGTGGTGAGCTCGACGCTTGCCGCCGCAGCCACCCCCTGCAGCTTCACCAGACCGAAGTCCAGCACCTTGACGACATCCCAGGCGGTTCCCAGGTGACACGCAAAGATGTTGGCGGGCTTGATGTCCCGGTGCAGCAGGCCGCTGTGGTGTGCCTCTTCCAGGGAGTCGCAGGCCTGGCGCATCAGGTGGACGATCCGCGCCGGGGGCAGCCGGCCAAAGCGCTCCACCAGGCTCTGCAGGTCCAGGCCCTCCAGTAGCTCCATGGCGTAGTAGACCGAGCCGTCTTCGGCGCGGCCGTAGTCGTAGAGCTCGATGGTGTGGGGCGAGCGGAGGGCCGCGGTGGCCCGGGCTTCGCGTTCGAAGCGGATCAGCGCGGCCTCGACACTCTCCGCGTCGCCTCGCAGCTGCTCGATGCGCACTCGCTTGACGGCGGCCGGGCGTGAGAGGGCCGTGTGCCGTGCCCGCCACACGTCGCCGGCGCCCCCGCTCCCGATCTTCTCGATCAGCTCGTAGCTCCCGAGCAGCCCGGCTACGCCGGCGTCCGTGCCGGCCTGCATCCCGGGGCCTCGGGGCCGGCTGCCGCCGCGCCGCCGCCACAGCAGCAGGGCCGTCGCGACCCCCAGCAGGAGCGCCAGGCCGCTGGCGGGCCCGAGCCACTCCGGCGTCGGTCGCTGCCCGGGCGTGCTGCGTCGTCCGCTGAAGTGTCGGCTGTAGATCTCCTGGAATTGGCCGCTCGCGCGCAGCTTCGCCAGCTCCTCGTTGAGGAGTCGAAGCAGGGCGTCGTCGCCCTTGCGGACCGCGAAGCAGAGCCCGGTGCTGTGGATGGGCGGCCCCGCGACCTCGATCGCGCGCAGATCGTTCACCGCTGCCATCTCGAGGCCCTGGCGGTAGGGCACCACGGCGGCGACGAACTGGCCCTGGTCCAGGATGCGCAGGGCTTCGGGCTCGCTCTCCACGGGAATTACCTGGTCCCCCATGCCCCGATCGATGAGGAACTCGTGCATGAGGCTTCCCGCCTGGGCGAGCACCGCACGCCCGCGGAGACTCTCGAGAGAGTCGATGCCCCGGGTGCCCTTGCGTACGAAGATCGCGTACTCGACGTCGAGGATGGGGGTCGAGAAGTCGACCCAGGCCTCCCGCTTCTCCGAGCGCAGCATGGACGCCAGGGCGTCGAGCTCTCCGCTTCGCAGCCCCTCCTTGAGCTCGTTCCACGCGCCGGCTCGCAGCTCCAGCTCGAAGCCCGCCGCCTTGCCCATGGCCCGGAGCAGATCCACGTTGAAGCCAGCCGGCTCGCCCGCCGCGTCCACATACGCATAGGGCGGATAGTCCCCGCTCACCCCCACCCGCACCCGATCCTCTGCGCCCGCCCCCAAAGCAAGCAAGAGGAGGAGGAGGGGGGGGACGTTCTTTCCGAACTTCCGAAGTGACTCCATGTCAGATCGACCCCCGGATTCCCTGACGGACCCTCACATCGGAAGTTCGGAAAGAACGTCCCCCTTCTTCCCGGCCTTCCGTTATTTGCGGGTGGGGGTGGGCCATTGGGGCCAGTCTTGGCTGACGGTGGCGGTCCAGCTGGGTTTGCGGCGCTCCATGTAGGCTACGGCGCCCTCGATGGCGTCCGGGGCTCCCATGAGGACATGGTGAAGTTCGGTCTCGAGCTCTTCGACCTGGCCGGCGTCGAGGCTCGGGCTCTGCCAGAGGAGGCGCTTGGTGATCGCCACGGAGAGCGGGGCGGTGTTGTCCGCAATGTCGCGGGCGATCTCCATCGCAGTGGGAAGCACCTCGGCGGCCGGGACCGAACGCAGGACGAGGCCCATCTGCTCGGCCTCCTTGCCCTGGATCTTGCGTCCGGTGAGGAGCAGGGAGGCGGCGCGCTCCATGCCGACGATGCGCGGCAGGGTCCAGTGGGAATAGGCGTCGGGCATGACGCCCCGGCGCACCTGGAGCACGCCGTACTTGCCCTCGTCGGCCGCGATGCGAAGATCGCACTGCAGGGCGAGGGTGAGGCCGAGACCCACGGCATGGCCGTTGAGGGCCGCGATGACGGGCTTGCGCACCTCCCAAGCCGGGATGTCCACGGCGGCCGCGCTGAAGGCCGTGTCTTCCTGCTTCGCAAAGGTGTCGGCCCCTGCGCTCATGTCGGCCCCGGCGCAGAAGGCCCGGCCCGCGCCGGTGAGGATTACCGCGCGCACGTCGTCATCGGCGTCACAGCGCCGATACGCGTGGGCCAGCTCCTGGCCCATCTTGCCGCTGAAGGCGTTGAGCTGATCGGGCCGGTCGAGAGTGATGATCGCGACGCCGTCATCGAGCTCGAAACGGATGTCTTCGTAGCTCGGGTCCTTGCTGGGCTCTCTATCTTGCTCGGACACGGGCGGCTCCTCGAGTGGCGGGTTTCGGACGCTGGCCGGGGAGTCTTCTGCAGCTTCGAGCGCTTCGCCAGTCGCGCTGCCCCGCAGTCCCGATACCCCTCAGCCGGCGGCTTCGCGCAGCTCCTCGCGCACCGTGCGCGTCGCCAGGGCGAAGAAGAGAGCGCCGAAGCCTCCGAAGATGCCCACCAGGGCGAGGGCGTAGCGGATGGCCTCCTGGCCGTGGCTGGCGCTCAGGGAGTCGCTGAGGGATCCCACCACCATGGGACCCACGACCGCCCCGGCGATGTTGAGGAGGAAGAGCATGATGGCCGATGTCGTGGCCCGCATGTCGGGCCTCACCAGGCTCTGGACCGTGGAGAACATGGGCCCCACGTACATCGCTTGGAGCAGGTTGTAGGGGACGAAGCAGAGCAGGGCGAGGGTGCGGTCGCCGAGCAGCGCGAAGCCCACCGCGAAGGGGACACCCAGGGCCGCGACCGTCGACGCCAGGAACATGGCCGCGCGCTGGTCCCGTGCGGCGAAGCGATCGGTGATGAGCCCACCCGCGGCGGCGCCCACGATGCCGCCGAGACCCGTGGCCAAGCCCAGCCAGAGGCTGATCTCGATGGCCTGCATCTCGTGGACCCGCAGCAGGAAGGTGAAGCTCCAGCTCAAGAACGCATAGGCGGAGATCGACTGGAGGCAGCCGGCCAGCACGATGAATACGAAGGAGCGCCGGGTGGCGAGAAAGGCCGCGACCTCGCGCACGCTGTGCTGCTCCTCCCGGCTTGCCGCGCTCTCCCAGCGACCGCGCTCGGGCTCGCGAATGGTGAAGCGCACCACGAAAGCCAGCAGGATCCCGGGCAGGCCCAGCGCGAGGAAGGTGGCGCGCCAGTCGAAGGCCTCCTTGATGGGGCCCCCGAAGAGGTAGCCGAGCATCACGCCGACGTAGACCCCCATGGAGTAGATGGAGAGTGCGGTGGCGCGGCGCTCCGGGGGAAAGTAGTCGGAGATGAGCGAATGGGAGGGCGGCGTGCCCGCGGCCTCGCCGACGCCGACCCCGACCCGCGCGAGGGCGAGATGGCTGAAGCTGCGCGCCAGCCCCGACGCGGCCGTCATGGCGCTCCACACCGCAATGCCCAGGGCGATGATGAGGCGCCGGGATCCGCGATCCGCCCAGCGTGCAATGGGAATGCCCGCAAAGGTGTAGAAGAGCGCGAAGGCCGGCCCCGAGAGGAAGCCCATGGCGGTGTCGCTGACCTGGTACTCCTGCTTGATGTCCTCGAGGACGACGGCGAAGATCTGGCGGTCTATGAAATTGACCACGTAGACGAAGAAGAGCAGCCACAGCACATAGTACGCGTAGCCATCGGGCTCGCGGTCGCCCGGTGTCGAGTCCGCGGTCGCCCCCTTCGCTGCTTCGCCACCCAAGCGTCTAGCTCTTCGCCTCCGCGGCCTTGGCTCCCTCGACGATCTTCTCGCCGATCTTCGCGGGCACCTGGGAGTAGTGGGAGAAGGTGAGATGGAACTCCCCCTTGCCCCCCGTCACGCTGGTCAGCGTGCTCGCATAGTCGAGCATCTCCGCCAGGCCGTCATATAGGGCTCGAGGAGCACGGGCTTGGCCTTCTCCACCGCGGACTTGAGGGCGAAGGAGCCCGCCAGGTGGAAGGCCATCTCGTTGGAGTCCACCGAATGATACTTTCCGTCGACGCAGCGCACCTTGATGTCCACGACGGGATAGCCCGCCAGGGGACCCTTGCGGCAGGCCTCGACGGCGCCCTTCTCCACGGCGGGAATCAAGCCGCGCGGAATCGCGCCGCCCACCACCTTGTCCTCGAACTCGAAGCCCGCGCCTCGTTCCAGGGGCTCGACGTCGATGAAGCACACTCCGAACATGCCGGCGCCGCCGGTCTGCTTCTTGAGCTTTCCCTCCACGTGCTCCGCGGTGGTGGTGATGGTCTCGCGGTAGGGCACCTTGGGCGTCTTGAGGTTGACGTCGACGCTGAATACGCGCTTCAACTTGTTCACCGTGGTGCGGATGTGGAGCTCGCCCATGCCCGTGAGCAGAAACTCGCCCGTCGACTCCTCACGCCCGAGGTGGAGCGAAGGATCCTCCTCCACGAGCTTCGCGAGGGCGCTGAAGACCTTCTCCTCGTCCTTGT
>JAFDEK010000131.1 GCA_019310385.1 Deltaproteobacteria bacterium | reverse complement strand
GACGAGCAGCTTCGCGTCCAGAACGAGATGCTCAGCCGGGCCGAGCGCAACGAGCGCGCAGCATCGCGCAACGAGCTGGGCGCCCACGAGCTCCTCGACGAGACGCCGGCGGATTCGACCCTCGACTCGCGAGCGGCGCCCCGCGCGCCGGCGGACCGCGAGCTGCCGGCGACCATCTTCGAGGAATCGAAGGTGACGGTTCCGGCCCAGAGCTGGGGAAATCCCAAGCGGCTCAAGCTCCTGCAGCTCGTCCTGGACGCCGACGGCGACGGCAAGCCCGAGATCGTGCGCTACGTCGATCCCAGGTCCGGCCGCCGCGTACGCCAGGAAGAGGACCGGAACTACGACGGTGTGATGGATTCGTGGGTCGACTACGCCGGCGGCGACATCGCGGCGCGTGTGCTGGACACCAACGACGACGGCAAGCCCGACGTCTGGGAGCGCTACCGGAGCGGAGTCATGATCTCTCGCGAGGTGGACCGAGACGACGACGGCGTGCAGGACGGCTTCTACCGTTATGCCGGAGATTCCCTCGTCGAGGAGCGCCATGACGCCAACAACGACGGGAAGATCGACCTCGTGATCACCTACGAGCGTCGCAACCGCCTGCGTGCGGAGGAAGACCACGACCGGGACGGCCGTACCGACAGCTGGACTCTCTACAGCGTCGTGGACGGCGTCGAACTCGTGACCCGGATCGAACGCGACAAGCAGGGCCGCGGCTTCGCGGACACCTTCGAGATCTTCGAAGCGCGCGCCGGCAAGTCGATCCTCGCGCGCCGCGAGGAGGACCTGAACGGCGACGGCAAGGTCGACGTGGTGTCGATCTACCGCAACGGGAAGCTCATCCGCCGGGAGATCTCCGATCCCGACCTGGTCCCGCTTCTCTAGACGACCCCCATCGCGCCGTAGTGCGGTAGTGCGGTAGTGCCGGAGTGCCTCTCCCCAAAGGCAGCTCTTGCGCCCCGCTTCACTCGGCCTCGATGATGACCTTCTTCCGCTGGCGTTCGCGAAAGACCTCGATGCGCTTGCGCTCGAGCTCCAGCATGAGCGCCTTGTTGCGCCGCTTGATGCGCTCGAGCTCGACGGCCAGCTCGTTCTCGGTGAGACCCGACATCTCGAAGTCGAGAGCCAGGGAGACGCTCCCTTCACCGCCGTCCGTTGCCAGCACGGTCACCTGCACCTGGTTGCGTCCCTCCTGCACCGGGACGAAGCCCGAGAAGGTGCCGTCGGGGGCCAGGTGGACGTCGTAGGAGACCTCCTGGGTGCTGATGTTGGTAATCACCACGTCGTCGATGTTCGCGAAGGAGACGCCCTGGAGGAAGGCGAGAATCTCGCCCGGGTTGCGCACCGGCGTGTATGACCCGACGGTGAGCCGCGCCATCTCGACCGCGGCCACGGGCGACGCCAGTGCGTGTCGGCCCAGTGCGAAGGTATTGATCGTGATACCCGCCTTGCGCGCCAGGCGGGCCGCGCTGATGGCCGCCTCGGTGTCCTCGGGATCGGCGCTCGCAGCCATTCCGAAGGGGAAGGTCGGAACGCCGTCCGTGAGGAACTGCACCACCTTCTTGGCGCCGGGACGGGGCCGGCTCTGCGCACCCGTGAGTCCCGCGAGCTCGATTACCGTCAGGTGCACAGCTGCGGCGAAATTGGTCGCGCCATGGGGACCGCGAGCGAGGATCTTGTCGAGTGCACTCTCGACCCGGGCGAAGTCCTCGGTGAGCGGCACCTCCACCCAGGCATCCTTCTGGTTGGAGTGCATTCGCTTGCCGGTCTCGAGGTCGACCTCGCCCGAAAAGGCGATGACCCCCACCTGGGTCCTTCCCGGCTCCAGCCCCTCGAGCAGCAGACGGGCGGCGCTGATCTCGGCTGCCAGGATGGTGTCGTCGGGATCCGAGCAGACCATCTCTTCGGGATAGGTACCAGGCGCCACGAGCTCTTCGTGGGGGTTGAAGCCGAGCTCGTCGTCGTCGTCGATGTCCATGCCACTGGGAAAGCGCGTGGACTTCGAGACGTCGATGGCGATGAAGACGTCGAAGTCGACGGGCTCCTCGCTGCCCGACTGGGCATTCCCGCGCACCGGGGCGATGTGGGACTTGTTCTTCACCACCTCGCCGGGAATCGGCGAGCTGATCTCGATGACCACCGGCGCCGGCTGCGCGGCGGCCACGGCGGGCGACGGCGTCCAGGCAAGGACACAGCCGAGCACTGCGACGAATACAACGCCAGACGCGTTTCTGAGCGCGTTCGCATCGAACAATGGGCGCTTTCCCCCGGAGCCTCGCGAGGCCCCCAGACGGCCCCCCGAGCCCCCGAACGATAGCGGACCAGACCGGAGCCGAAGGCGACGGCGGCTAGCGTATCCTCGCCGGGGCCGGAGCCGAAGGCGACGGCTCCTAGCGTATCCTCGCCGGGGCCGGAACTCCGTTCACTCCCTCCAGGGGATGGGTGGCGAAGTCGTCGATCCTGCTCAGGCGCTCGGCGATGCGGGAGAGCGCTTCGAAGCTCACCTCGCCCACGGTCTGCAGGCTGCGAGGCGAACAATGGCTGCTGGTGTCGTGCTCGGTGTGCCAGTAGTCGCCGGGGATCGCGTCGCCGCCGTAGCGGTTGTCCACGATGGCCACGATGCTGCGAACACCATGGACCGCGAAGGACCGATGCGCCGCCTGCGGCGAGTCGAGGCTCCCATACACCGGAAAGGCCGTGCTGCGGTCCAGATCATGGGCCGCCTCCCAGAAGGTCTCGCGATACACGCGCCGTGAGTTCAGATCCCGCGCAATGTGCAGGTCCGAATCCGCAACCGCATCGAACACTACCGCCAGACGGATCCCCGCGAGCTCATCCTCGGCCGCCAGGGCGCTCGCGAAGGAACGGCTCCCCAGCAACCCCGACGCCGCCTCCGCGTCTCCGCCATCGGCGAGGGCCGCTAGCGCGACATCACGCTCGAGGGCTTCACGCTCGAGAGCGACGCCATCCAGGGCGCCGTGCTCGAGGGCTTCACGCTCGAGAGCGACGCCATCCAGGGCGCCGTGCTCGAGGGCTTCACGCTCGAGAGCGACGCCATCCAGGGCGTCGCCGTCGATGAAGGCGAGCCAGACCGTGTAGGGCCGCGTCTCGAGGCTCATGACTCGGGCGAGCTCTAGCAGCAATGCGGGTCCGGACGCGCTCTCGTTGGTGCCGACATAGCGAAAGGACTCGTAATGCAGCGTGTCGTAGTGCGCCGCGAGCAGGAAGACGTCCGGTGATTCACCCGGTAGAACCGCGACCAGATGGACCAGCTCCAGAACTTCGCCGCCGCCCGCCGGCGCGACCTCGACCGGGAGCTCGCGCACCTCGAGCCCCAGCGCTCCCAGCTCGTCGCGCAAATAGGCGCGCGCGCGTTCCGCACCCTTCCCGCCGGAGACGCGCGGACCGATCTCCTCGAGAGCCGCCAGATGGCCCCAGGCGCGAACCCCCGAAAAGCGGGTGGGATCGGTGGGAGTCGCAGTCACGCGGATCTCCGCATTGCCGGGCGAGGGGGGCCCGATCTCCGGCCCGGGTGACTGGCAGGCGAACAGCAGCAGGCCCAGCAGCAGGAGGCCAGCACACCCACCCGACCTCATCCGCACCCCGCCCATCGACGCCATCCCCGAACCACCCTTCCCATCACCAGAACCCACATTCGCCCATCTGAACGCAGACCTTCACCCGTAAGATCGAAACTGCCCAAAAGTATTGCCTTCTGGTGCAGCTTCGCCCCCGGGGCCGGCGCTACGCAGTTTTCTTCACTTCTCTGGCCCAACGTCTGACACATATGCTGCAAACCGGCCACTTCACAAACATGCGTCCCGTCCTCGCGGGACTCTTCAGAAGTGGGGGGCAGGATTTCTCCCCTGGAAGTCCTGTCCCTCATTCTGGCCATCTGCGTACCGCGGCTCTGGGAGACTGCGCTGCGCGAAGCCCCGGTCCCGGGGAGCGCCTCTTCGTTGAAATACGTGCAGGGCGCGGCCTTGGTCGGCGTAGAAGGCGTCGCCGTCGAGGTCGAAGTTCTCATCAGCTCGCTGCTGCCGAAGGTGGACATCGTCGGGCTCCCCGAGGCGGCGGTGCGCGAGAGCGCGGCCCGGGTGCGTGCCGCCATCTCGGCCCTCGGGCTCACCTTCCCCACTCGCCGGGTGACGGTCAACCTCGCTCCAGCGGGCCTGCGCAAGAGCGGCGCCGGACTCGACCTCCCCATCGCCGTGGGAGTGCTCGCGGCCGATGAGAAGGTCCCCTTCGAGGCACTTCGGGGCCGGGCCTTCCTGGCCGAGCTCGCCCTAGACGGACGCCTGCGCCCGGTACGCGGCGCGCTCGCCATGGCGCTGGCCGCCCGCGACGCCGGCTGCGAGGAAATCGTCGTCTGCGAGCGGAACGGCCCCGAGGCCGCCCTGGCGCCCGGGATCCGGGCCGTGGGCGCCGGCAGCCTCGCGGCAGTTCTCGCGCACCTCCACGGCGGTGAGCAGCTCGCCGAGGCCCGCCCGCCCGAGCGCGGGTCGAGCGACCCGGCCCCTCCCTGCCTGAGCGAGGTCCGCGGCCAGGAGGTCGCCAAGCGAGCCCTCGAGATCGCCGCCGGCGGGGGCCACGGTCTCCTGCTCTTCGGCCCGCCCGGCTCGGGCAAGACCATGCTCGCCCGCCGGCTACCGGGCCTGCTCCCACCCCTGAACGTCGAGGAGTCCCTCGACGTGGCCCGCATCCTCAGCGCCGCCGGGCGGCTCGACGGAGATCGCCCCCTCCTGTGCGAGCGGCCCTTCCGAGCGCCGCACCACACGGCGAGCCCCGCCGGCCTCCTGGGAGGCGGGAATCCGCCCCGCCCTGGCGAGATCTCCCTGGCCCACCGCGGAATCCTCTTCATGGACGAGTTTCCCGAGTTCGAACGCCGCGCGCTCGAGTCACTGCGGCAGATCCTCGAAGAGCGCCGGGTGAGCATCGCCCGGGCCGGCGTCTCCTGCGTCTTTCCCGCGGACTTCCAGCTCGTTGCGGCATCCAATCCCTGCCCCTGCGGCTGGTTCCGCAGCCAGCGGCGCGACTGCCGCTGCGACGACGCCACCGTGGCGCGCTACCGGCGCAGGATCTCGGGCCCCCTCCTCGACCGGATCGATCTGCAGGTCTTCGTCAGCGCCGTGCCGTGGCGCGATCTCGAGTCGCCCGCCGATGGCCCCACCAGCTCGGTGGTACGCGAGCGGGTCCGCTTCGCGCGGGCGCGCCAGGAGCGTCGCGGCGTTGCGTGCAACGCCGAGATCCACGACCGCGATCTCGACCACCACGCCGCCCTCGACACCCGGAGCAAGGAGCTGCTGGGCCGCGCGGTCGACCGCCTCGGACTGTCCGCGAGAGGCGCGCGCCGGGTTCTGCGCGTAGCCCGTACCATCGCAGATCTCGCTGCCGAGGAGAGAATCTCCCCGAGCGCCATCGCGGAGGCTCTCAGCTACCGGCGCGAGAGCATCGACTCCTGAGAGCGACGAATTGCGGCAGCGCCCGGGCGTTCAGGGCGCCGCGTGCACCCGGGTTCCGCCTCGGAGCGTCCGTGTTTGGTCACCTCGAGTCCTGAAATTGACACTTCGCGTCTCCCAACGGCCGGCCCCGCCTTCCGCCGGAACCGTAAGTAGCTGAAAAAGCAGACAACCGGCAAGAATGGCTCGGCAGAAGAAACTGGCATCAAATCTGCAACGTCTTATTGAAGCAACGGGGAGGACGAAAATGGGGGCCGCAGCGATTCCGCTTCCGAACGCCATGGAGCTCGAGGGCTTCGGGGGTGACGAGCCTCCCTGCGTGACCTTGCTCGAGCTCGTCGATGCGGTCAGCTCGGCAGCGCATGACGACCGGGAAGTCGTCGCCACTGTCGTCTACATGCTTCGTCGCGGCAGCGTCCGGCTGCGAGGCTCCTTCCGGGACGAGCCCGCCGAGAACTTCTGACTTTCCCCTCCCGGCCTCCCCTCCCTGCTCCCCTCCCCGCTCCCCTCTCCGCTCCCCTCCCTGCTCCACCACGGGCCATCGCGAATGCCCCGGTGCTACGCTGCCGCACCACTTCGGCGTGGCCGCGCAGTCACCCGACCCCAGGAACCCACGAAGCGCAGAACGCATTCGAGGGCGGAAGCATGATTACCAGCGGGCTCGAACAAGGAAGGTGCCGATGAAGGGGATCATTCTCGCCGGCGGCTCGGGAACCCGTCTCTATCCCATCACCCACGGCGTGAGCAAGCAGCTGCTCCCGATCTACGACAAGCCGATGATCTACTTTCCGCTCTCGACCCTGATGCTTGCCGGGATCCGGGAGATCCTGATCATCACGACGCCCCACGATCAGCCGAGTTTTCAGCGCGCCCTCGGCGACGGTCAGCGCTATGGGATCGAGCTGCAATACGCACTGCAGCCCGAGCCCGAGGGCCTCGCACAGGCCTTCCTGATCGGGGAGCAGTTCATCGCGGGAGACCCCGTCGCCCTGGCTCTGGGGGACAACATCTTCTATGGGCACGGGTTCGCGCAGAACCTCGAGAGCGCCGCCTCCGACACCCAGGGCGCCACGGTCTTCGGCTATTGGGTGCGGGACCCCGAACGCTATGGCGTGGTGGAGTTCGATGCCTCGGGCAAGGTCGTCGGCATCGAGGAGAAGCCCGAGAAGCCGCGCTCCAACTTTGCCGTCACCGGGCTCTACTTCTACGACGATCAGGTTGTGGAGCTCGCGAAGAGCCTGCAGCCCTCGGCGCGAGGCGAGCTGGAGATCACCGACCTCAACATGAAGTACCTCGGGAAGGGCCAGCTACGGGTCGAGAGGCTCGGACGCGGGATCGCCTGGCTCGACACGGGAACTCACGAGTCCCTGCTGCAGGCCTCGAACTTCATCCAGACCATCGAGGAGCGTCAGGGTCTCCAGGTCGCGTGCCTCGAGGAGATCGCCTACCGGCTCGGCTACCTCTCTCGGGAGGAGCTCGCCGAGATTGGCCACGGGATGAAGAAGAACCGCTACGGCGAATACCTGGTGCGTCTCGCCGAAGAGCGAAGCCGGCCGACATGACGGCCGGGAGCGGCGCTCAGTAGTCCTCTTCGGCGTAGATCTCGTCCCTGTCCTCGTTGAGCTTGAGAAGCGAGGGGGCACCGCAGGTCGTGCAGAACACCTCGTCCCCGGTCTTCTCGTCGCCCTGGAGGACAAGGGGTGCGTCACAGGTCGGACATTCGAGTTCTCTCGCCATGGCGAGAGAATCGGACGCACAGCAGCCCCACTTGAGCACTCGGCGATGCGGCCGAAGTCTTCCCTGGCGACGATGCGGCCGAAGTTCTCAGGACTCGACGCAGTGGGAGCAGTAGCCGTAGAGCTCGTGGCGATGCCGCTTGAGGACGAACTTGTAGTCAGCGGCGATCTGCTCCTGAGTCGCCTCGATCAGCGGCGATTCGAACTCCACGATCTTCCCGCACTTGAGACACACCAGGTGGTCGTGGTGCTGGTGCTCGATCTCGTAGCGCGCGATGCCGTCGTCGAAGTGGCGCTCCTGGGCGATGCCGGCATCCACGAGCAGCTTCATGGTGCGATAGACCGTCGTGTAGCCGATGTTCGGATTCACTTCGCGGACGAGCTGGTAGAGCTCCTCACTCGTGGCGTGGCCCCTGGCGTCCAGGAAGGCGTCGAGAATCACGTCGCGCTGCTTCGTGTGTTTGAGACTCTTCTCTTCGAGATAGGCCGACAGCGCGGCCCGCTCCGCCTCGTGCGCCATGACGCAAACTTAGCAGCCCGCCGGACTCAGAGCTTCTCGACGATCTCTTCGGCGACGTCGGCGATGTCGTTGTTGAAATCCTGAGCCAGAACCCGCAACTGGCTCGTCAGGCCCTTGCCGACCTCGAGCTCCCCGGCATTCTGCAGCTCGAGCAGAGCCTCGAGACCGGCCACGACGATCTCCTGGTCGTTGGAGTCCAGGAAGATCGACAGCAGCTCCACGTCCCTGGGGATCCCACACGTATCGCGCATGGCACGACAGGCATCGGCCAGCTCCGGTGTGCCGTGGGCATCGCGCACGGCCTTTGCAAGTGCCGCTCCTTCGCTCCCGCCCTCGTCGACGCTGAAGAGCTTGTCGATTGCCTTGATGTACTCCTTGGTCGCCTGGGCGGCGCGCTCCTCGGCCGCCTTGCCCTTGGGCCGCCGCTCGTCGCGTTCGCGAGTGCCGTCCCGCCGCTGATCGACCTCCTTCCAGCTGAGCCGCCTGTCCTCTCCACTCACCGTTCTTCTCCTCTCGAGTCCGCATCGGCCTGCCGCTCTTCGACCTGGACGCCGAGGCGCATCCGTGTCACGGCGAGGTTCGCCTGTGCTGCATCATTCTCGCAGTCGAGCTCGACCGCGCGCTGAAACTCCAGGAGAGCCGCCTTCTCCCGGCCGTCCGCCGCCAGAGCGAGGCCCAGATGATTGTGGACCTCGGACGCGTCCGGGGCCAACTCGGCCGCGCGCCCCAGCTCTTCGATCGCGCGGTCGACTTCTCCCTCGTCGAGGGCCTCGGTTCCGCTCTGATAGAGCCGAGCCGCCTCGAAGCTCGCGCAGCCAACCGATAGCAGCAGCGGGAGCAACACCACGAGGTATGGCCGCACTCCGCGAAACGGTCTCATGACGGTCTCATCAAGACGCGAGAGGGATCCGACACGTCAGCCTCAACAACAGCCTCCGCTCCCGCGACTCCGCTCGCCAGGAGGGTAGCCCGCAATCTCCTCGCGGCCCCGCCGAAAGACTCGACTTCACGAAGCCGTCGAGCGAGTCGCGGCGGCGGCGATCACCACGCATCGATGCCGTAGGTGTGGCCCGAGGCCATTCGGATGCGCGCAACCACCGGCAGGTGATCCGAGGCGCGGCGCGAGGCGGGCGTGTCGTGGGCGTACACCGAGGTCACCTCTGCACCACGCGCGTAGACGCGATCGAGGGCCAGGACGGGCCGGGCCGCGGGGAAAGAGGGCGGCCAGTCGAGATTGTGGTGGCGCTTGAGCCCGTCGTCGAGGGCGCGCGTGGCCTTGCACTTGCGCCAGGCGTTCATGTCCCCCAGCAACACCACGGGGCCCGAGTTGAGCTGAGGGTGTTGGAGCAGGGAGGCGACCTGACGCTGGCGCGTGCGGTCCACCAGGGACAGATGCGTGGCCACCACCCCGAGGTGGGTGCCTTCTTCCGCCGAGAACTGGGCCGCAAGGGCGCCCCGCTTCTCGATACGCGAGTGGGAGATGTCGACGACCGAGCAGCCCGAAATGGGAAAGCGTGAGAGGATCGCGTTGCCCTGCTCGCCGCGCTTGTGCATGCGCGTCACCGCGAAAGCCAGGTGCAGCCCGAGCGCCTCGGAGAGGGCCACCAGGGGGTCGTCGCCGCGGTGCGGGCGCAGCACCTCCTGGAGGGCGATCACATCGGCATCGAGCTCCGAGATCACGAAGCCCGCCCGCGCCGGGTCGGGTGCGCTGCGCCCGTTGAGTCCCGTCCAGCGGTGGACATTGTAGGTCGCTACGGTGATCTCTCGTCCCATTTCCACGGGACTGTTCGGCAGCGCGGCGGCCCTAACCAAGCCCAAATGCGGCGCAACCAGCTGGTCCGTCGCGCGGCTCACGGCCTGTCCGAAACGACTCGATTCGATCACGCTCGAGATGCGCGTGCGTTGCACGCCGTCCGCTGCTCTGTCACTCCGAGCCAAGCTCTTCCTCCCAGCGACTCGAGCCAGCGCTCCTCCGCGACACAGAAGGACCCCGCCTCTCGGACCCCAGTTCTTGGGCCCCAGGTCCGGAGAGCCCCGGCTCTTGGGAGAGTTCAGACACCGTGCCGGGCCAGGAGTGCCCGGCCCCGAGAATGCGATGTGGGACACAATTCGGCTGCTCGCCGCGGCCGAAGCATAGCCCAGGTCGTGGGTCCCCAGGGGAGCGGAGGGAGGGGCCTACAGCGACCCGCAGCCGGGTGGCAGGTGTGCCCCCCAAGCCCCAGTCTCCACGGCTCATTTTTCACTCCGCGCAAGACGACAGGGCGTGCAACCGATACTTTGAGGTGCCCATGGCGAAGCGAAATCTCACACCGCTCGATTCTCTTCTGGACAGCGACGCGATCCGCGACGCCGCGCGCCAGCTCATCCAGGAGATCCAGGACGAGAGCGCCGAGCGCGTCCTCAGCCCCAAGGCCTACCTGAAGTGTGTGCGCGAGGTGGAGCGCCTGCGCGGGCGGCCGCTCCTCTACCCGATGTTGACCTCCGGCTGCGGCCGAGGGGCGCGGGTGCGGCTGAGCGACGGCAGCACGAAGCTCGACCTCGTGGGCGGCATCGGGGTCTACGCCTTCGGCCATGGGGACCCCGATCTGCTGGAGACCGCCGTCGTCGCGGCTGCGAGCGACGTCGTCTACCAGGGCCATCTCATGCCAGGCCCTGAATACCTGAAGCTCTCGCGAGCCCTGCTACGGCACGCGGGTCCCCGGATCAAGCACGCCTGGCTCTCCCTGTCGGGCGCCATGGCGAACGAGAACGCGCTCAAGATCATATTCCAAAAGCACGCGCCGGCCGATCACATCATCGTCTTCGACCGCTCCTTCCACGGCCGCACCCTGAAGCTCGCCGAGCTCACCGATCGGCCGGCCTTCCGGGAGGGCCTGCCCACCAACGGCAAGGTGCTTCACGTACCCTTCTACGACCCCGCGGATCCCGACTCCACCGAGAAGAGTCTCACCATCCTCGACCGCCACCTGCGACGCCGCCCGGGCCGCATCGCGGGCATGTGCATGGAGCTCGTGCAGGGCGAAGGCGGCTTCCACACAGCGCCGCGAGAGTTCTTCGAGGCCCTCATGGGCCTGTGCAAGGAGGCCGGGATCGCGGTCTGGGTCGACGAGGTGCAGACCTTCGTGCGAACCGGCGAGCTCTTCGCCTACCGGACTCTCGGCCTCGACGACTACGTCGACGTCGTGACCGCAGGCAAGCTGCTCCAGGGCAGCGCGACCCTCTTCACGAAAGCGTACAACCCCAAGCCCGGGCTCGTCGCCGGTACCTATGCGGGCAACACCGTCGGCATGGCGGTGGGAACGCGCATCATCGAGCGCCTCGAGGGCGAGGGCTACCTGGGCGACGAGGGACGCATCGTGCTGCTGGGGCGGCGCATCGAAAAACGCTTCCTCTCCCTCGAGAAGCGCATGCCCCGGGCCGTCGGGCCGCGCTCGGGGATGGGGGCCATGCAGGCCTTCGTGCCCTGGAACGGCGCTCCGGCGGTCACCAAGGCCATCCTCGAGACCGCCTTCGAGAACGGCCTCGTGCTGCTCTCTGCAGGCAGCGAGCCCGCCAAGATCCGCCTGCTGCCGCCGGTGAACACCACCGACGAAGAGCTCGAAGCCGCCTTCACGATCCTCGAGAAGACCCTGCGAGAGGTTTCCGAGAAGCTCGAGCTCTCGTGCTGATCCTGCGGCCCATCGCGTCGGAGGACCTCGAGGACCTTCACGCGCTCGCGGTGCAGCTCGACTCCATGAATCTCCCCAGCGATCGCGCCTTTCTCGAGGCGCGCATCGCACTTTCGCAGCGCTCCTTCGAGCAGCGCCTCGCGGAAGGCGAGACCGGAATCTACTTCTTCGTGCTGGAGGACCTCGACGCCGGGCGCTGCATCGGCTGCTCGATGATCCAGGCCAAGCAAGGCGTGCCGGGCATGCCCTACTACTGGCTCGAGGTGTCGAGCGAGGAGCGGCGCAGCACCGAGCTCGACAAGCGCTTCGTCCACACCAAGCTGCGCCTTCGCTCCACCGAGGACGGCCCAACGGAGATCGGCGGCCTGATCCTCGACCCCGCCTACCGCCGGCACCCGGAGAAGTGCGGCAAGGCGCTCTCGGTGGTCCGCTTCGCGTACATGTCCATGCACCCCCAGCACTTCGAGCGCGAGGTGATCGCCGAGATGCTCTCTCCCTTCAACGAAGAGGGGAGCAACATGCTGTGGGACGCCTTCGGGGTGCACTTCACCGGCCTCAGCTACCGCGAGGCCGATCACCTCTCTGCGCGGAACAAGCAGTTCATCGCCGATCTCTTCCCTCGCGATCCCGTCTATGTGACCCTGTTTCCCAAGAAGGTGCAGGAGGTGATCGGCACCCCCAACGAGAGCGCGAAGGCGGCGCGCCACATTCTCGAGAAGGTGGGCTTCCACTACTTGAATCAGGTCGATCCCTTCGACGGCGGCCCCTACTACGGCGCGGC
>JAFDEK010000130.1 GCA_019310385.1 Deltaproteobacteria bacterium | reverse complement strand
CTCCAGGGCGTCGCCACCGGACAGGCGCTGCCCAGCCACCTTCTCGGCCGTCTCCTTCGCGTGCTCCCAGTGCCGCACGACCTCGGCCGTGCAGCGAATCGTCAGGCGGACGCGCGCCTCCTCCTCCTCGCCGCCTGGCCTCTCGCTCTCCGCTGCCGTCGCGCGGACCTCGCGCTCGAGCTGACGAGTCGACATGCTGGCCGCGCGCTCGATCCAGGCCGCCTCGTCCGCGGCACCCGCAACCCGCGCCAGCAGCCGCACTTTGCTCCAGGGCAGCTGATTCTCGACCAGCGCCGTCTCGAGACCAGGGAGCTCCGCCAGGCGCCGGTGCACGCGCGCGAGATCCTGGAGCTGGCGCGCCGAGAGGCCCGGCCGCTCCCGCGCGTAGTCGGCGAGCCGTGCATAGCCCAGCCGCTCGTAGCCGCGCGTATCGATCACCCGCGCCGCCACCGCGGCCAGCACCCGCCGCACAGGCCCGACCGACGACGCGAGCAGAGCGAGTCGATCTTCGATCGGCTCGCGGTCGCGCAGCACCGCATCCCCGTGCGAGCCGGCCAGATCCCAGGCGGGCGCGAACTCTACACGCACGACCCACCCACCACGCATGACCCACCCACCACGTACAACCCATCCACCACGCACGACCCACCCAACGCCCGCAACGCGCCCATAGACTCCTCCGACAGCCATCACAGCATACACGAAAATACGACGAAAGTCACTAGCTCTCCGACAATTGGCCCAGTTGGCGAGACCCGAGGAGAATTCTTGTTCGTGAACATCGACTGGCACGGAAGCGCGTGCACGTCAGCCCTACAGCAAGGCTCCGCGGTCGATGCAGTCACCTGGAAGCCCAGCCCTTCGCTGGGCCCCCAACGCAGAGATTGGGCCGGAGGCGGGTGCGTGGCGCCTGCGCGGACGCTTCAAGGGGCCGCTAGGCGTCGATCACGCTGCGGCCGCCGGTCGACCAGGCGCTCGCCGTCAGGGTGAGCCCGGGGACGTCCTTGCGGGTCTGCATCTCTTCGTAGGAACGCTGGTAGCCGGTGTGCTCGATCTTCCAGCTCCCGTCCTCTTTCACGTAGCGATCCTCGTAGAAGGCGGCGCCACGCAGGGTGAACCCGAGCTTGGTTTCGATCACAGTGTCCTCGAGGGCCCAGGTGCCGGTGGCCGTCGTCGGGCCCGTGAGCTGGATCTCGGGGTGATGCACCCGGTGGCTGCTGTGGAAGCTGTCCGCGCTCATCGAGCCCTCCAACCAGGCGCAAATGGCGTCCCGTCCTTCGTGCGCGTACTTGCCTCCACTGTATGCGCAAGTCGCATCCCCGGTGAAACACTCAGAAAGCTCGGACCAGAGCTTGCGGTCTACGCAGCGCATGTACTTGTACTTGAGCTGCTTGATCAGCTCGATCTCGACGAGGTCTTCGGGTGTCATCGCTACTCCTCTTGCATATTCGGTACGCTGTGTGTCGAGTCGACGGATTGCTCGACCCGATGGAGAGTACCGCATGCTGCCCCCGGAGTGGCTCCGGACCCGGGGGCGAGGAAAGGGAGATGGACCATGACGAAATTTCCTGCTGACGAGATCCTCCAAGCCCACCGCCGCTACATCGCCACTCGCGAGCGGATCGACGCGGGTAAGCTGCATTGGGATGCACTGGCGGAGCTGTTCAGCGATGACGTGACCTTCATTGATCCGCACTGGGGCCGCATCGACGGCCTCGACAAGGTGAAGCAATTCTGGCTCGACAGCATGTCCGGTCTCGAGGACTGGAGCTTCCCCCACGAGTGGGAGGTCGTCGGCGACAATTGGCTCGTGACGGGATGGCAGAACCGCCTGCCCGGAAGACGCGCGGATGGCAGCTACTATCAGGTGCCCGGCATGTCTCGGCTTCTCTATGCAGGCAACGGCAAGTTCTCCTATGAACAGGACCTGATCAACATGGTCCATATGGCCGAGGTCATAGGGGAGAGCGGGTGGAAGATGAACGACCGACTGCGCCAGCCCGAGAAGGTCGTTCGCACGGACTCCTGGGGGCCCTGAGGAGGATCCGTCCGCGAGCCGCCCAATTCACAATGCGAAGAACGCGAGAATGGAATCGATATGATGAGTCGTAGAGCTACAGCGATCCTGGTCAGTGTTGGAGTTCTTCTGTGCGTCGTAAGCAGCTCTGCCCACGGGATGGCGATCCTGACGGACGACTCCGTATTCGGCCCGGACTCGGTGATTCACGACACGGTCAACGACCGGGACTTCCTTCGCCTGGACTTCACCACCCCGTACACCTACGCGGAAGTTCAGGGCGAGCTGGGAGCGGGGGGTGCCTTCGAGGGCTGGCAGATCGCCAGCGTGGTCAACCTGGAAGGGTTGGGAAGCTCGGTGGGTATCACTCATGGATCCGCGGACCCTGGCCAGCTCGCACTCGCCGAGCAGCTGCGCGATTGGTTCTGCCCGGCCGCCACCTGCGTGCGGACTACGACGACACACGAGTACGCCCGCGGCCTGGTGAGCAAAGGACTCTCCGGAGTCGGACAACTCGCCTTTTCGATTGGCCGACGCTTCAACGTGAACCCCCACGAGCTCGACTTTCGCCTGAGCGGAAACGGGGGCGTCAATTCGCGCGGGGAACAGATCTATCTCACGCGTGAAGCGGGTCCGCCCATCCCGGAGCCGAGCGGCGCGCTGCTCTTCGTGCTCGGAAGTGTCGTATTCGGTGGCGCGACCCGGCGCCGCGCGCGGGCATGTGGGGGACGCGGGTAGGGGATTCGCTCCTCCCGCGTCACCCGGGTCCGCCGGTCGAAGGCCCCCTGACCACGTCGGGCGTGCCCGTCGGGATCGACAGCACCCCCGTGTCTGCTGGGACGATCACGTCCTTCGCGGGCTCCACGACGCCGGGACTCGGGATTACGAACGGCACCGCAGCTCCCTGTGCAGGGATCGCGAGGCCCCGAAGACGGGCGGTCCGAGAAGCGATCCCGAAGCCCTGCACCCGCTGGAAGGCGACTAGGGCTGGAAGGTGACTAGGGCTGGAAGGTGACTACAGCTGGAAGGTGACTAGGGCTGCACGAACCACCGGCCGTTGACCGGCGTGATGCCGTCCCACTTGCGATCGGAGGCTGGCGACGCCTGGACGGAAATTACTTCCACTTCGTAAAATCCGGAATCGCAACTCCTCGAATCCTCCGGTGGGTCCGTCGCGCTGCCGATGCAACAGTTCTGGCCCGTGGCACCGGAAGCCTGGGCGACTTCGATGGGGCAGCTTTCGCCGTGGTTGTACCCCGCGTACTTGAACGTGGTGGTATTGTAATCATACCATTGTCTGCCATCCACGAAGCTCAACCAATGCACCGCCGCACCGATCACGGGGTCACCGTTCTCATCCTGGAGGAAGCCTTCAACGTGGATGTGGTTGTCGGGACCGGTGGTCAGATACCAGTCGATGCACACGATGGAGATCGTGCCGCCCAGATGGATGTCGAGAGCATCATTCTGCTTGTTCAGGTTTCCGGTCGAAACCATCAGTGAGTAGTCGCCGTCCGGAGTATTCTTCGGAACATTTGCCGAGATCGCCGTGGCGCTGGCTTCCAATACGTCGAGTTCGATCACGCCGTCCAGTGTGACCAGCGGGAGTCCGTCATTGCCGGCGAGGCCCCCGCCCAGGATTTCGATGTTCTTCTTGCCGCCCGGCAGATCGACGAACTGCACGGAGTCGATCACCACGGCGGCTCCGCCTCCCTTGCCTCCCTTGGCCATGGCGGAGTGGAGAGGCATCAGCAGGACGGCAGCCATCACCCATGCGAAAGCGATCGATCGTCTCAGTGTCATTTCGAGTTTCTCCGTTGAAGAGATCAGTTGGTATTGGTCCTGATAGTCTGCACTAGATCGCGGGAATCCGTCAAGATCGACGAAACATCGCTACCGGCTGATAGGCGAAGGCTCATTCCACGAGGGCGGCAGGGAGCGGCTCCACATCCCGAATCGTATTTCCGAATCTGGCCGCGAGCCGGCCCCGTCCAGCTGGAGGGCGGGACGAGCGAGGAGCATGCCCGAGGCGGGAATCTCGGGTGCCTGGGATCGAGCTCCGCCGCGGTTACCCCCGACGAGACTGAGGTGGTCGAACGGGGATCCGCTCGCGGAGCGCGCAGTCGATAGAATCGGCCAATGCTGCTTGCCTCGACGATCGAACTCGACTTGCAAGAGCCGCTTTCGGCGTTTGCGAGGGACGGCTACGCGCGTCTCGGCCCGGTCCTCAGCGCGGCCGCGGCTCAGCGTCTGCGCGAGCGCGCGGATGCGCTGATGCTCGGCGAGAGTCCGTATCCGGGCCTCTTCTATCAGCACGATTCGCCGACGGGTCGGTACGAAGACCTCGTCTTCGGTGCCGGCTGGGTCGGCCCTTCGCTCTCCTACCGCAAGCTCGAGAAGCTCGAGCTCGATCCCTTCTTCGAGGCCTGGATCGAGAACCCGCTCTTTGGCCGCATTGCGCGAGCGGCTCTCGGCGAAGAGGTCAGCCTCTATCGCGCGGTTCTCTGGAACAAGAGGGCACTCACAGGTATGGAGCTTCCGTGGCATCAGGACGACGGAGCATTTTGGGGACTCGATCGATCCCCGAGTCTCCAGATCTGGACCGCGCTCGACGACGCGCCGGTTGGAGGAGGTTGCATAGAAGTGCTTCCGGGCAGCCACCGTGGCGGCCTCGCGACCGAACTCGGCGGCACAGTTCCCGACGATTGCCTGGATGCAGCTCGGGCGGAATCGTTCAGCCTGCCACTGCCGGTCGCGGCTGGTGAAGCGCTCCTGATTCACAATCACGTGTGGCACCGCTCGAAACGCAACACGAGCACGGCGCCACGGCGAGCGATCGGGATCTCCTATCTCGCTGCCGCGACTCGTTGCAAGCGCAAGAAACGCAGGCCGCGGGAGTTTCGGCGGGTCTTCTTGGGCGAATCCGGGACGCATCCCTGAGCGGACTGGTGCGTGACCCTATGGACGAGAGAAAGGAGAGGCGAGTGGGCGCGGGCTGGGTCAGGAGCCCACTCTGGGACGGCCTGTTCCTGCTCAACGCGCTATGGCTCGTGCCGATCCTCCTCGCTACGGGCAACGAGGAGGACCGCATCCTCACGCACGGCGGGATCTACCTGGTGCTCACCGCGCTGTTCTGGGTGGGGCACCGGCTGAGTTCGACCTACCTGGCGTACTGCACCGCCGCCTACAGGCCGCTGCTCCGATCGCAGCGCACGCGCTTCGTGCTCGTGCCGATCGGGATCGCGGTGATTTGCTTCGCGATTCTCCTCCCGCCGGACGACGCCATGCGGCTCACGCGCACGCAGCGGACTCTCTACCTCGCGATCCTTGACTACCTGCTCGTGACCTGGCATTTCGCGTCGCAGCACTACGGGATCCTGAGCCTCTACCGCCTGCGTGCCGGGCAGGAGCGCAGTGCGGGCGCGCGCCAGCTCGACCGGGCCTTTGCGCTCGGCGTCGGAGGCGCTTTGATCCTCGGGGCGGAGGTCCTTGCGGGAAGGGTGGCTTTCCAGCCGACCTGGGTAGATCCCGTGATCGACCCGGGCTGGCTCGCGGGCGTGAGCGAGTCTGCGAGAGCAGTCGGCAGCGTGATCGTGGCGGCAGCGACCGTCGTGATGCTCGGGTTCGAGGTCCGCGAGAGACGCCCGTCCGCGGCGCGGGCGCTCTACATCGCCGGCGTCTCTCTCATGGCGATCGCCGCGCTCCACATGGACTTCTTTGCCTTCTTCATCCTCTGGACCGCACAGCACTGGATCGCCGCGGTGGGTCTCTCGACGCTCGTCGCGAAGGGCGATCCCGAGCCCGGGCCCTCGCCGTGGTACCGGACCTGGCACGCGGTGAACCGGAGGGCGTGGCCGGTGCTGCTGCTCCTCATGGCCACCTCCGTTCTCCTTCTACCGGTAATGGAAGTGGAGGCGATCGACGCGTCGGGCATCTACTACGGCGACCGCATCTTCGGCGCTCTGGGAGAGGCGCTGCGCTCCTCGCCGCTTGTTCCGGCGCTGCTCGCGCTCGGCTTCACGACCGGGTTCGTGCACTACGCGATGGACCGCGCGGCCTTCCGCTTCTCGCACTCGGAAGTCCGCCGGGCGGCGAAGGGCCTGCTCGACCCCGGCGATTGAGGTTTGCTCGCGAGGAACCGCGCTCGGAACGTGCTGGAATAGGTCGAGACGTGACAGAGGCGCGACGAGCCCGTCGGGGTATGGCGGCGCTCTTGGCGCACCAGAGGTCACGGAGGTGGTGCCCTGACTTCGAACTGCGCGATCTCGAGACGTTTTCCATTACCCGCTGAACGTGGCTTCTACTTGTAGATGCCCTCCCGCGTCACCCCCGGCTCGCCGAGCGGTCTGGTAGAGATCGACGGCGTTTGTGAATACCTCTTCTCCGAGCGGGGATTCCGCGATCGGCAGCGAGAGCATCGCCTCGCGCGCATGTACTCACCATCCTCGGCCACCCCTTTCCAATCCTGGTCAGTCCACCAGCGGACTGCGCCAGCGCAGGCCGGGGAAGCGGGCATAGTCGCGATCCGTCGTGATCCACTCGCAGCCCGATTCGATTGCGAGCGCAGCCAGGTATGCATCGGGCACCAGGTTCCCTCTCGCGTTTCCCTCGCGGCAGAGACGCTCGAAGATCTCCCAGTGGCGAGGCCCCGGCTCGACCGACACGGATCGTTCACTCGCTCGCAGTGTCTCCGTGAACGCCAGGGCGTCCTCGATCGGGTCGGGCGTAGCGAAGATGCGCGGATGGGTGACGATGCGAAGGAACCCGCTCAGCACCACGCTCGAGAGGCCAAAGGCTTCGTCGCCTTCGACGAGCGCCTGCACGAAAGCGCGATGTCGGGAATGCCCCTCGATTTCGGGCCTGAAGGCGTAGACCAGGATGTTCACGTCAGGCAGGACCATCGTTCTCCATCCGGTCGAGCAGATTCGCGGAGTCGTCGAGGTCGATGCCGGGCAGCAGACCGTCTCCCGAGCGGGAGACGGGGAGCGCTACGGGTCGGCGTCGCTTCTTCCGGCCCTGGTGGTCGAGCCACTCGCGCAGGGCCTGCTCGAGAATGGCCGTGAGGGTGGTGTCTCGCTGAGCCGCGACTTCCTTCGCTCGGCGAAGAAGCTCGTCCTGCATTCGCACGGTGGTCCTCATGGACGAGAAAGTGCGTGGTGGACATAAATATGTCAACTATTGGATGCCAAGACGCTTCATCTTTTTGTACAGCCCCTCCCGCGTCACGCCCAGCTTGCGCGCCGTGGCGGCGCGGCGGCCGCCGTTGAACTCGAGGCAGCGGCGGATGAGCCAGGCCTCGATGCGGTCGAGGGCCTCGCGCAGGGACTCGCCACGCTCGGCGCCGACGCAGACGGGCTCGATGATCTCCTTGACGCGGTCGGAGAGCAGGCTCGGCGTGATCAGCTCGCCGGGCTCGGCGAGGGCCAGAGCGCGCTGCATCTCGTTCTCGAGCTCGCGCACGTTGCCGGGCCAGCGGTGGGAGAGCAGCAAGTGGATCGCCGACTGGGAGAGGCGGCAGCTCTCCTTGCCGTCGCGCCCTCCGTGGAGCAGCAGGAAGTGCTCGGCCAGGGGGACGATGTCGTCGCAGCGCTCGCGCAGGGGTGGGATCGCGATGGGGAAGACCGCGAGGCGATAATAGAGGTCTTCGCGAAGGGCTTCCTTCGTCGATTCGCCGCGCAGGGTGCGGTTGGTGGCGGCGATGACGCGCACGTTGATGCCGCGTGGCCGCGAGCCGCCGACCGGAAGCACCTCGCGCTCCTGCAGTACGCGCAGCAGCTTGGCCTGGAGCGGGGCGGTCGTCTCGCCGATCTCGTCGAGGAAGAGGGTGCCGCCGTGGGCGAGCTCGAAGAGGCCGGGCTTGTCCTTCTCTGCCCCCGTAAACGCGCCCTTCCTGTAGCCGAAGAGCTCGCTCTCGAGCAGGGTGTCGGGGAAGGCGGCGCAGTTGATCGCCACGAAGGCATGGCGCTGCCGATTGCTGTTCTGGTGGATCGCCCGGGCGATCACCTCCTTGCCGGTGCCCGTCTCGCCGGTGAGCAGCACGGTGGCGCTGGATCCGCTGGCGCGCTCCACGAGGCCGAGCACGTCGCGCAGGGCTCGGCTGCCGCCGATCACCTCGGGAAAGCGGGCATGGCGACAGGCCGCGAGACCGGGCCTGCTCCCAGCGCGGCGTTCACTGCCGCGGGTCTTCGCGAGGATGTCGATGCGCACGAGGATTTCCTCGAGGACGTTTCCCCGAGCGTCGCTGTCGCCGTCGCCTACGACGATGATCTCCGCAGCGCCCGCACCTTCGCAGGCAGACGCATTCGGGGCCGCGCCGCGCTGCATGAGCAGGAGCACGGGCGGAAAGGCCGGGTGTCCGGTGAGCTCGGCCAGCTGCGCGAGGGTGTCACCGGCGCCTCTCGCGTCGAGCACCGCGCCCTCGAAGCTGCCGGGCGAGAGCGCCAGGGCCTCCTTCACGTCGCGCACCCAGACGACGTCCAGGCTGGGCGCTGCGGTGACGCCGTTCTCGCTGAGCCCCTGTCCCGGGCCGATCCAGAGCACCGAACGAATGACCGCCATGTCGAGCCGTCCTCCCTTGAAGGTTGTGGACCAGGGAGATGCAACCGGCGTGCCCGGCTCGAGACCGAGCTGACGCTCGCGGGCGCGGGGAAGAGGGGCCGCGCCCCGCCAGCCCGCCACCGGCCCGGCGCCAATCCGGCGAGCTGGCGCCTGCGACGGGCCATTGCCGAGCCCACTCGCTTCGCCGCCGTGACCGCGCTATCTCAATGGCCGGCGTCCGCTCCCACGCGGCAGCACACGGCAGCACACGGTAAAAAGAGGAAGGAAGGCTCCATGACCGACTACCCGGAAAAGACCTGCGAGATCGATCGCCTGGTGAGCCAGTCGCGCCTGGTGAAGGCCTCCCTCGCGGGTCGCAAGACCGAGCAGCGCCGCGACGGGATCTACGCCTACCCGGGCGAGACCTTCGAGCTCGAAGGCACCGTCTTCGAGGTGGTCTCGGTTACCCGGGAGCGGCTCGGCGACATGGGCGAGGCCGATGCTCGGGCCGAGGGCTTCGATAGCCTCCAGCAGTACCGCGATCTCATCCTGCGCATGCACCGGGGCATGGAGTGGGACGAGGAGCATCGGGTCTGGGTGCACCGCTTCCGCGCGCGTTGATCGACTCGAGGGCCGCAGCCCTCAGGCCTTCTTCGTTTTCTTCTTCTTCTTCTTGCGCTGGCTCTTCTTGCGTTGGCTGTTCTTGCGCTGGCTGTTCTTGCGTTGACTATAGTCGCCGAAGGGCCCGTCCCGCTCGGCCACGGCCGCCGGGACGCCCTCGCTCATGGCCTTGTCGACGAAGGCGTGGGCCTCGGGGGTATTGCGCATCATGCCGTCGAGGAGCGAGCCCATGACCTGGCTGCTTCGCAGGCCCATGTTCTCGTAGGCCTGGTTGACCACCAGCTTCATGGCGGCCAGCTGCGAGGAGGGGTTCTTTGCCAGCTGTTCCGCGAGGGTTTGCACCTCGTCATCGAGCCGCTCGGCTGGAACAGCCCTGTTGATCAGCTCGATCTCCGCCGCCTCGCTCCCCGTGAGCGGCTTGCCCGTAAGTGCGTACTCCTTTGCCTTGGCGAGGCCGAGGCGATAGATCCACATGGCGCTCAGGTAGCAGCCCCAGACCCGCGAGTAGGGGGTGCCGATCTGGGCGTCCTCCGCTGCCACCACGAGGTCGCAGCACAGGGCCATGTCCGAGCCGCCGCCGACGCACCAGCCCTGCACCTTGGCGATCACGGGCTTGGGGCTCTGCCACAGGCTCATGAAGCAGGGGACCGGCGCATCGAAGGGGTTGGTGACCCCGATCATGTCGGCGCCCGGATCCCAGCGCTCCTGGACGATGTTGAGCGCGCCGAGATCGCCCTGGGTGCCGAAGTCGAAGCCCGCGCAGAAGGCGCGGCCGGCGCCCTCGAGGACGATGACGCGCACCTCCGGTGCGCGGTTCGCCTCGGCGACTGCATCCCGTAGCTCCTGCCACATGGGGGAGACGATGGCGTTCAGGCTCTGGGGTCGGTTGAGGGTGATGGTCGCGACGGCGCCCTCCGCCGCGTAGAGAATCAAGCCGCTTTGCATGGCGTCTCCTTTCGTTTACTCGCTCGCGGGGGCGATCAAGGTAGCGAGGCCACCAGCAGGCGAGGCTACCCCATGGGGGCTTTCCCGCTACGCTGCTTTCGGATTATTCTTTCGTTGCGTGGGGCTGCTCTTTCGGGTTCGGGCCAGGAACCATCGGGGGAGGGAGGTCAGGACATGCGGTGTGGGGAAGGGTTGGCCGCCGAGGTCCGGCGGGTTGCTGGCGGGGGGCTGCCGGCTTGATGGGAGAGGGCAACGGAGCGGATCTCGTCTGGATCCTGGTGAGCCTCGTCGGGCTCGAGATCGGCACCCAGCTGGTCGTCGACAACGCCGTGCGCATCTCGAAGCACTATCGGGTGCCCGAGACGGTGATCGGCCTCTCGCTGCTCGCCATCGGAACGGATCTGCCCGAGCTGGTGATCTCCCTCGACGCATCCATGCGCAATCTCGGCGGCGCCGACGCCTCCGGCATCATCACGGGCAACGCCGTGGGCAGCGCGCTCGCGCAGATCGGCTTCGTGCTGGGCTGCAGCGGGCTCCTCGGCGTGCTCTCCATGTCCAAGCAGTACCTGTACCGCCACGGGAGCGCGTTGCTCGGCTCCCTGGTGCTGCTCTTCCTGGTCGGGCTCGACGGCGTCGTGACTCGCGGCGAGGGCATGATGCTCGTGACGGTGTACGTCGTCTACCTCGCGTCGCTGCTGGACGAGGCGCAGGTGAAGCGGGGGGAGAGCGCCGCCCAGGGACGCCTCTTCGACCCGTCGGCTCCCCGCACGGCCTGGTTCGTGCTCGCCCTCGGGCTGACCATCGTAGTCGGCAGCGCGGAGCTCGCCGTCACCTCCGCCACCAACCTCGCCCGCGCCTGGGAGATCGATCAGACCGTCGTGGCGATCCTGATCCTCGGCCTCGGCAGCAGCCTCCCCGAGTTCGCCATCTCCACGAAGGCGGTCCTCCAGAAGCGCGGCAGCCTCTCGGTGGGCAATCTGATCGGCAGCAACATCTTCGACACCCTCGTGCCCGTCGGCGTCAGCGCTCTCATCGTGCCGCTCGCCTTCGATGCCGGGCTGCTGCGCTTCGAGATCCCCTACCTCTTCGCCCTGTCGCTTCTGGTGCTCGTCTTCTTCTTCCGCAATGACGGCGTTCACCGCCGCGAGTCCGCCGTCGCCCTGGCGGCCTACGGCGCCTACGCGGTCATCAAGCTGATGACGAGCTGATGCCGAGCTAATGACGAGCTGAGATGTGGCGCGCCGGCGTCTCAATCGCCCAGGGGCGTGAGGCCCTCGCGCACCGCGTACTTGGTCAGCTCGGCGACGCTGTGCACGTCGAGCTTCCTCATGATGTTGCGCCGGTGCGTCTCCACGGTGCTGGGAGAGATGTGCAGGCGCTTGGCGATCTCGGGTGACGAGTGCCCCTCGGCGAGCAGCTGGAGCACCTCGCGCTCTCGGGCGCCCAGAGTCGAGAAGACCGTCGTCTTCGGGGAGGTCACCGAGCCGAGACCGGCCTCCACGACCACGCCTGCTACGTCGGGGCTGAGGTAGTGCTTGCCCTCGGTCACGGAGCCGATGGCCCGGCGCAGCTCGTCGTAGGCCGACACCTTGAGTACGTACGCGGAGGCGCCGGCCTCCAGCATGGCGAGCACGTATCGCTTGTCCGTGTGGGTCGACAGCGCGACGATTCGCACGTCCGGATCGTTGGCCATGATCTGGCGGGTCGCCTCTACTCCGTTGAGGTCGGGCATGCCGATGTCCATGACGACCACATCCGGCTCGAGGGTGCGGGCCATCTCGACCGCAGTGCGTCCGTCCAGAGCCTCCCCCACGACCTCGTAGCCAGACTCCGCTTCGAGCACGGAGCGCAGGCCTTCGAGCATCATGCGATGGTCGTCCACGAGCAGGACTGACTTGCTCATGCCGGTTCCTCCCTTTCTGCTTCGGCCACGCGGGATTCCGGGGCCGTGACGACGATACGCGTTCCCTCTCCGGGCGCGCTCTCGATCTTCAGTGTGCCGCCCATGTGCTCGACGCGCTCCCGGAGGCTGAGGAGACCGTAGCCGCCCCTCTCCTGGTCGGGGTCGAAGCCGCATCCCCGATCTTCGACGCGGACGATCACGCGTTGGTTCTCGCTGTGGATCGAGACCTTCGCAGCGTCCACCTCGGCGTGCTTGGCGACGTTGATGAGCAGCTCGCGCAGCGCGCGGAAGAGGCTCACGCGGCCGGCCTCGTCTAGGCCGGTCGGCTCGCGGCCGTGGGCGACGAGGACCCGCAGGCCGTAGATGCGCTCGAGGTCTTCGGCGAGCCACTGGGCTGCGGCGACCAGCCCCACGTCGTCGAGCACGGGGGGGCTCAGCTGAAAGGTCAGCGAGGTGGTGCGCCGGTCGGCTTCGCCGATCACGTCCTCGATCTGGCGAATCCGGGTCTGTACCTCCGCGTCCTCGCTGGCGCCGCGCAGGGCGCCGAGCTTCATGGAGGCGAGGGATAGCAGCTGCCCGAGGCCGTCGTGGAGATCTCGCGCGAGGACCTTGCGCTCGCGCTGCTCCGCCAGCGCGGCCTCGGTGGCCGCGGCCCGCAGCCTCTCCTCCATGGCCTTCTCCCGGCTGAGGTCACGGCCGAAGACCGTGAGGCGCCGGTTGCCCCCGCTGGTGGTGGCCGCGCTTGTGGTAAAGAAGAGGGGAAACGAGCTTCCGTCCTTGCGCAGTCCCACGATCTCGCGACCCCCATCCTGGAGGTGGGTGATCTCACCTGTCGCCACGTATTCGTGGATCAGGGCCGAGTGCTGGGGCTTGTCGTCGGGGGCCGTGAGGGTCAGGATGCTCCGGCCGATGATCTCGTTGGGCGCGTAGCCGAACATCATCTCCGCCGCAGGGTTCAGGGATTCCACTGTGCCATCGGCGCCAACGGTGATGACGGCGTCGACCGCGGTCTCGAGGATCGACCGGGTCTCCTCGGTGACGCTTCGCAGCAATTGCTCGGTGCGTCGGCGCACCAGGGCGTTGGCGATGATCTCCGCAGCGAGGCGCAGCCTCTTGATCAGCGGATCCGGCCACTCCCGCCGGCGTCCCTTCAGGACCGACATGGAGAGGCAGCCGATGGGCTTGCCGTCGACCAACATGGGGATGAGCGCCGCGGATCGGATGCCGTAGCGGCCCGCCAACTCGTTCAGGTCCGACGCCTCTTTCGGGACTCCTGATGGATCACCCAGGATGAGCTCCCTGCCGCTCCGGAGATGCTCCTCGAGCCAGGGCATCTTGGCGAGCAGCTTGGCGCGGTCGGACTCCGGCGCGCGATATTCACCGTGCTCCTCGGATAGCCAGACGAAGCCGTGCGGGAGCAGCCCGGGCTCTTCCGCGAACAAGTCGATAGTGCAGCGATCCACGCCCATGAGCTCGCCCAGGCGGCGGAGTCCATAGCCGATGGACCGGTCCAGCTCCGTCGCGGTGCTGCGCACGAACTCGGCGGAGAGGTCCACAAGGAACTCCTCGAAGCGCAGCCGCTCCTCGCGCTCCCGCTCGGTGCGCTTGCGCTCGGTGATGTCGATGCCGACGCCCAGCACGCCGAGAGCGGCTCCCTGCGTATCATGGGTCGCGACGCCGCTCCAGATCATCTCCCGCTTTTCTCCGCCACCGGTGAGGATCGGGGCCTCGGCGCTGCGTACCTGGTCACCGCTCTCGAGCATCTGCTTGTAGATGGCCTTGACCGCTTCGACGCGCCCGGGTGGGACGAAGCGGTCGAAGTAGTCGATGCCCAGCACCTCCTCCTTCGAAGCGCCGAAGACGAGCTCCGCCTCGTGGTTCCACTCGAGAATCTCACAGTCGCGACCCAGCAGGATCACCACAGCGCTGGCGGTGTCGATCGCCAGCTCGAGGAAGGCCTCGCGCTGGTGCAGCTCGGCGTCGGCCCGCTCGCGGCGTGCGACCTCGCGCTGCAGGGCCGCGTTCGCCAGGGAGAGCTCGCCGGTGCGCTTCTCGACGCGGTCCTCGAGGGCGTGGCCGACGTCCCTCTGGTGCTGGCCCGCGAAGGCGGCAGCCCAGATGGCCGCCCAGCCGCAGCTGCGGCTCGCGAGTATGACCCAGTCGAGCTCGGCGGAGGCGGCGAGGTGGAGCGCCCCAGCGTTCAGGGCGGAGCACGCCAGCGCGACCGCGATGTTGGAGTGGCGCCAGGGGAGCCACAGGGCGAGGACGACGCAGGCCGAGTAGGGCACCCCGCCGCCGAGGCCCGCGGGGATGTGCGAATCGAAGGCGAAGACCGCCCCCGCGATCGCCACCATCGCGATGATCAGGAGAGGAGCACGGAAGTTCTCGTTGGCCAACATGGCTCGCGCCGATTCCGCGTGAAGAGCCGGAAGCTCTTCGTTCCGGTGCATCGTGTGTCGACGTCAAGAGCGATTTCAAGGGCAACTTCAAGGATGACTTCGACGAGGACATGGTAGCGCGGGTGGAAGGGCTACGAGCGGGCGCCGGCTCAGCGGTACGCGGCGAGCAGGGCCGGAACCTGCTTCGCCACCCAGGGCTTGGGGAGGAAGCGGCTCACGCCGCACTCCGCGAAGGCGGTCCTGGTGTCGTGGCTTCCGCTGCTGCCGATCAGAAGCAGATCCGGCCGGAGCAGTCGGATCTTCCGCACCAGGTCGGGGGCCTCCCCGTCCGGCATCCGGAAGTCCAGGATCGCGACGCCGATGTGCGGGTTGGATTCGAGCCGCTCGATCGCCTGGGCGTGATCGGCGGCTGTGACGCAGCGGCGCCCCGAGGCCTCGAAGAGCCGCTTTCCCACGGATCGAACCAGGGTGTCGTCGTCGACCAGGAGGATCCAGGAGTCTTCCAGGTCAAGATTCATGAGCGGGTCGCAGCTCCTGATTCGGGTGAGTGCGTTCGGGCGAGTGCGCTGCATCGGGGTCGGAGCGCCGCGCTCCTGGCCGTGATCGTGCCTTCGATCCCCTGATCTTCCACGAGAGGGTGTGGAGCTCGCTGGAGAGCTGGAGGATGGCAGAGTCCCGCGGGGCCGAGAATCCCAAGAAACAGGGATGTTGGAGGAGGGATTCCGGTAGTGGGGGCGCTCCGGTTGGCGGGAGTCGCGCTGGCGGCAGCCTGGGCTGCTTCTGGCGCGGTATCGAGGGTTCAAGTGCCCTGTCCGGTCTTCCGCATAGCGTTGTTGGACTCGAGAATCGCAGTCGGTGTGCCTCGCCTTCGCTGAGCCCCTTCGAGGTGCTTCGGTCGGCGCGCCGACCCGGGCGGGGAATCCATGGACAAGCTGGAGCTGCGCAAGAGGATCGAGCGCTTCGCATCGCTGCAGGCGGCCCATCGGGCGCTGGCTCGCTCGGTCCACCCCTCCGAGCTCGCCGTGGTGCGCGAGCAGAGCCGCGGCCTCCTGATCCGGCTTCAGGGGCTGTCCTCGGAGCTGCGAGACGACGGGGCGGGCGCGCCGGCCGCAGAGGGAAGCATCTCCCTGGAGGAGATCGATCGTGTGCTGGCCGACCAGAGCGTGCGCACGCTGGTGATCCTGGTCGGCATCGACTTCGCCCAGCTCCGTGCGACCGTTCCACTCCTGGCGCAGCGGTATCCCGACGAGGTGGGCGGGCTGGTCGACCTGCTGCTCACCGGCGATCTCGAAGACGACAAGATCCTGCGCACCCTCGAGTACCTGATCACCATGCTGAGCGCCGAAGAGCAGGGCGGGCGCCGGGTGGTGGTGGGGGAGCCGAGCGCGGTGAGGCCGCGCCTGCGCGAGGTCGGCGAGCAGATCAGGGAGGCGGCTGGCGATGAGTGCATGCTCGCCGAGCGGGTCTTCGAGGACGCGGTCGTCCAGTTGCTGCAGCAGGGCGATCTCGGAGAGATCCGGGACCGCGTGCGCCGCTACAAAGAAGAGCTCCGCAGCAAGATCCTGCATCCCCAGGTCCTCGCCACCGTTGTGGCGTACAACGTCGCGATGTTCAACTGCGTGGCCGCCGAGATCGACAGCAGCCGAGCCGTCGATGATCTCGCCAAGGAGCTCTTCGACCCGGAGACCGAGGCCGAAGCGGCGGCGCCGTCCTCAGTATCCGGTGCGGAGATTCTCGGCTCGCGGGTCTTCGAGGAGCTGGTCGCTGCGCTGCGGGCGAAGGTAATCGGCAAGACCCCGGAGCCCGGGCCGGCAGGTCGGGCGGTGGCGCCGCTTTCCCTCGCTGCTCTTCGCGCCGAGGACGCCGAGATCTTCAGCGGCGAGGAGAGCGACGAGGCGGTCATGCTCATGCAAT
>JAFDEK010000129.1 GCA_019310385.1 Deltaproteobacteria bacterium | reverse complement strand
CGGACCCATCGATTCATCGCTGCCCGAGGATCTGGGAACGATCCTCGGCAGCCTGCAGATGGGCTTGATGCTGGACTTCGAGGCTCGCAAGGGGCGCTTCGGCGGCTACGTCGCGCCGATCTTCGTGTGGCTCAGGGATGACGACAATTCCGTCCAGGGGCACCAAATCATCGTCAAAGAAAGCGTGTATCTCATCGACTTTGGTTTGAGCTACGAGGTCGGGCAGTGGCGGCTCTGGAATCGTCCCAGTTGGGTCCTCCCCTCTCCCGCCGTGGCCGTGGAGCCCTTCTTCGGTGCGCGCTCGCTCATTGACGACATCACGTTCACGCTCGAACCCGGCGGAAGTCACCGACCAGAGATCAGCTTCATCGCGCCCGTCATCGGCCTGCGCACCTTCTGGGACCCGGCGGAAGTCACCGACCAGAGATCAGCTTCATCGCGCCCGTCATCGGCCTGCGCACCTTCTGGGATATTACGGACCGCTTCAATCTCCGGATCGAAGGCGACTACGGCGGCTTCCATGTGGATGGCCTCGAGCAGACGTGGAACTTCCTGGCCCTTGCGGGCTATCGGTTCAAGCCGCGAAAGAACCTCGATATCAACATCTTCGCCGGGTATCGCTACCTCTCCATAGAGTACGAGAAGGTCGCCACGATCGATGTGGACCTAAAGGGACCGTTCTTGGGGGTTGCGCTCGAATTCCACTAAACCGGCTCTTTGTATTCGAACGGGGCATCGCTCCCTTGCACGAGCGAAGGAGGCGAAGGCTCGACGCGCTCGCGTCTGAACTCGGAGGGTCGCGCCGCTCACCGAAGCGACGGCGAGCGTGAAATCTTCGGATTCGAGATTGAGTGTAGGAGCCGCAGCTTGCGGTCGGCTCTGCGTCGAAATTCTGGTGCCGGGGACAGGACTCGAACCTGCATGTCCAGAGGACGGCGGCTCCTAAGGCCACTGCGTCTACCAATTCCGCCACCCCGGCACGGACGCACAAGCTAGCGGGCCGGGTCCGGGGCGGGCAATTCGCCGGAACGGCGGCTCTCGCTGGCGGTATCCGCGGCGAGATTTCCCCTGTCGTCCCGTCGTTCGCCAGCTCGGGTCGAAGGGGTTGGAAAACGGGGGAGGGCTGGTGGTGAGCGCGCGGGGAATCGAACCCCGAACCTAGGGATTAAGAGTCCCTTGCTCTGCCAATTGAGCTACGCGCCCGGCGGGACCTTAGACTGCCGGGGACGGGGAGGCAAGCCCCCGCCACCGTCATTGCTCAGTCGGACGCGTCTCCATAGCCGCCCCCGCCGGGCGTCTCGATGCGGAGTGCGTCTCCGGCCGCGAGCTCCACCGAGCATTTTCCGGGTAGCACTTCGCGGCTTCCATCGACTCGCTCCACGAGATTGCGTCCCGCTGCTCCGGGCTCGCCGCCCGCCAGTCCGTAGGGCCTCACGTCGCGGCGCTCGCTCAATAGAGTGGCGGTCACCGGCGCCGTGAAGGTGTAGCGGCGCACGAGACCGTCACCGCCGCGGTGACGCCCCGCTCCGCCCGAGCCGGCGCGCAGGGAGAACTCGGAGAGACGCACGGGGTACCGCGCCTCGAGGATCTCGGGATCGGTGATGCGCGTGTTGGTCATGTGGGTGTGGACACCCGATGCGCCCTCGAAGCCGGGTCCCGCCCCGGCGCCGCCGCCGACGGTCTCGTAGTAGCCGAAGCTCGCGTCGCCGAAGGTGACGTTGTTCATGGTCCCCTGGCTGGCCGCCGCGATGCCGAGGGCGCCGAGCAGGACGTCGACGACCCGCTGGGAGGTCTCCACGTTACCCCCCACCACCGCGGCGCCGCGCGGCGGGTCGAGGATCGAGCCCGGCGGAATGCGGATCGTGACGGGCTCCAGGCAGCCGCCGTTGAGCGGGATGCGCTCGGCGACGAGGGCACGCAGCACGTAGATGACGGCCGCCTGAACGACGGCCCGCGGCGCGTTGAGGTTGCCCGCGACGGCCGGCCCGCTCCCTTCGAAGTCGATCTCCATCCGCTCGCCCTCGACGCCGAGGCACACGCAGATGGGGGTGCCGTCGTCCATGCGGTCCTCGAAGCGGTGCACGCCGTCGGGCAGCCTGGCGATCTCTCGCGCGACCTTGCGCGCCGCCGCTTGCTGGAGCTGCTGCATGGTGACCCGCACCGTCTCGAGCCCCTGCTCGCCGACGAAGCGTTCGAGCAGCCGCACCCCGTTGCGATTCGCGGCCACCATGGCCTCGACGTCCGACACATTGTCGTCCGGCCTCCGCGCTGGGTAGCGCGCGCCGTCGAGGAGCGCGCGCAGGGCCGCTTCGTCGAAGAGCCCTCGCCGCACGATGCGGAAGGCCTCGATGAGCACGCCCTCGTCTTCGAGGGTATGGGAGTCGGGGGGCATGGAGCCGGGCGTGCTGCCGCCGAGATCGGCCTGGTGGCCCCGGCTCGCCACGAAGAAGGCAGGCCGGCGGGACGCCGACACGTCGCGGGCAAGGATACGCTTTTTCGCGCCCTCGCGGGCGCAGGCGAGGATACGCTTTTCGGCGCCCTCGCGGGCGGAACGATCCTTCGCATTGCCTGGGCGCGCCGGCGGCGGGAGAAAGACGGGCGTCACGACGGTGACGTCGGGCAGGTGGGAGCCCCCCTCGAAGGGGTCGTTGGTGACCACGACGTCGCCGCTCTCGAGATCCGGGAAGCGCGCCAGGACGGCGCGCACGGTCTCGCTCATGGCGCCCAGGTGCACGGGGATGTGAGGCGCGTTGGCGACGAGGCCGCCTGCGCTGTCGAAGACCGCGCAGGAGTAGTCGAGGCGCTCTTTGATGTTGGTCGACACGGCGGTGTTGCGCAGCACGGCGCCCATCTGCTCCGCGATGGACATGAAGCGGTTACCGAAGACTTCGAGGCGCACGGGGTCGGGCAGGCTGAGATCGGGGACGGGAGGACGCGCGGGCAGCTCGTCGTCGTGGAGCACGAGCACGCCCCGCTCGTCGACCCGAGCCCGAAAGCCGGGATCGATTACCACGGTCCCCGTGTCCTCGAGCACGAGGGCGGGACCGGTGATCTCGCAGCCCGGAGCCAGGCGCTCCCGCTCGAAGACGGGCGCGTCACGGCGGCCCGACACGGGAAACCAGATACGCTCGCTGCGCAAGGGCTCCGGCGTGGCGGCCGCCACGCCCGGTGAAGGCGCGCCCGCGAGGGCGCAAGAAAGCGTATCCTCGCCCGCGCCCGCGAGGGCGCCTGAAAGCGTATCCTCGCCGGTTGAAGGCGCCCGGCAGCTGACCCGTACGGTGACGATCTCGATGGCCCGATCCTCTCGTGTGTAGCCGAAGCGGGCCATGTGCTCGCGGCCGAAAGCCGCCTCCCACGCCGCGGCGTCCGCTGCCCGGGCGCCCCCTTTGCCCGCGCCCCTGCCCCCGCCTGCTTCGCCTTCTTCGCCGTCTTCGCCTTCTTCGCCGATGGAGAGCGCAGCGTCGGTCCCCACGTAACGCAGATCGAGGATGCGCTCGCTGCCGATCCCCGCGGCGTCGACGCCTTCCGCCGCCAGCGCGGCCCGACCTTCGGCTTCGAGCAGAGAGAAGCGCTCGAGAAGCGCCACATCCAGCTCCCCGCCGCCGCGGGGTAGATGTTCACCGCCGGCGTCACGCTGGCCGTCCCAGGCGAGCTCCGATACACCGATCCCGTAGGCGGAGAGCAGCCCCGCAAAGGGATGCAGCAGCACCGTGCGGATGCCCAGCCTGCGCGCGATACCGCAGACGTGCTGCCCGCCCGCACCGCCGAAGCCCACGAGCACGTGATCGCGCGGATCGACGCCCCGGGCGACGGAGACCTGGGCGATGGCCTGGGCCATGCTCGCGTTGGCGATCTCGACGAAGCCCGCCGCGATCTCCTCTTCGCTCATGCGCAGGCCGGCCTCCTCGAGCTCCGCCGCCAGGGCTGCGAGAGCACGCGCCACTGGCTCGCCGCGCAGCTCGAAGGGAAAGCGATCGGGCTGCACGCGGCCCAGGGCGAAGTTCACGTCCGTGAGCGCGAGCGGCCCGCCCCGCGGCGCGGCGCCCTCCCCGAGCGCGCCGTAGCAGAGGGGGCCGGGGTCGGCGCCGGCGCTCTCGGGCCCGACCGTGAGGCGAAAGCCGTCGAAGCGGCAGAGCGAGCCCCCGCCGGCCGCCACCGTGTGGATGCGCAGCATGGGAGCCTTCACGCGGATTCCGCCCACGATGGTCTCGAAGCCGCGCTCGACCTCGCCGTCGACGATCAGGGAGACGTCCGTCGAGGTCCCGCCCATGTCGAAGCCGATGGCGCGCTCGTAGCCCGCATCCCGGGCCACCCGGGCAGCCGCGACGACTCCGCCGGCCGGACCGCTCAGCAGCGCGTTGGGGCCGCGAAAGCGCGCGGACTCGGTGAGCCCGCCCGACGACTGCATGAAGCGCAGGCGCGCGCCGGGCAGCGCGGCGGCGAGGTGCTCCACGTGGGCGCGCAGCAAGGGCGTCAGGTAGGCGTCGGCCACGGTGGTCTCGCCCCGGGCGAGCAGCCCCCGCTCCCGGGCGATCTCGTGGGAGGCGACGACGTAAGAGAAGCCGGCCTGCCGCGCCAGCTCGGCCAGCTGCTCTTCGAGCCCGGGGTACGCATAGGCGTGGATCAGCACGACGGCTGCGGAGCGAGCGCCTCGGCCGCGAGCCGCCGCCAGCGTCCGGGCGGCGGCCGCGGCGTCGAGCGGCTCCAGCTCACGTCCCTCGACGCCGACCCGCCCGGCCACACCCACCGCTTCCCGCTGCAGGGGAGCGGGTCGCTCGATGGCGAGGTCGAAGAGCTCCGGCCGCTCCTGGGTACCGATCACGAGCAGATCCGTCAGTCCGCGGTTCGTGACGAGCACTGTGGGCGCACCGCGCCGCTCGAGCAGGGCGTTGGTCGCAACCGTGGAGCCCAGCTTCACGCTGCAGGGCGGGAGCGCCGCAGCGTCCCCTGTCTCCCCTTTCTTCCCCACGCGCTCGAGGATGGAACGAATGCCCTCGACGGGAGCGCTGTCCGAGGAGAGGAGCTTTGCGGTGTGGAGGCGGCCGTCCGGCGCCCGGCCGATGCAGTCGGTGAAGGTGCCGCCCCGATCGATCCAGAACTCCCAGCCCTCGGCCACGGCGCAGCTTCCCTCGTCACGCGACGTCCGCACTTCGCGAACGCGGCGCCTATGCGATCACTTCGGCGCCGTGCTCCGGCCCGGCCAGCGGGCGCTGAGCTTGCGGCCGACCCTGCGCAGGGTGTCCCGCATGACGGTATCGCCGAACACGTAGACGCCGAAGCCCGCGACGGCGCCGAAGCAGGTAGCTCCCAGCGCCAGGTCGCGCAGGGCCCCGACGCGCCCCGCTCCATGACTCGCCACCAGTCCCCCCGCCGCTGCCGCCGCCAGCGCAATGACGAGGGCCCGCAGGGTCGTCCCGAAGAAGGGGCCCAGGGCGGGCGCTCCGTGGCGCAGCCGCGCCCATACCAGGGTCAGAAGAGCGTTCACGCTGATCGCGAGGGCGCCGGCGGCGGCGAGCCCCTCGGCATCGAAGCGCTTCGCGAAGACGTAGTAGAGCGGGATGGCGACGAGAGCGATCCCGGTTCCCAACAACATGGGGCGCCACATTTCCTCGCGCGCGTAGAAGGCCCGCACGGCCACCTGCTGGGTCACCCAGCCGGGAATCGCAAAAGCCATCACGGCGAGCAGAGCGGCGACGCGCTCGGCGGCATCCGCACCGAAGGCCCCGTAGCGGTAGACCACCTCGACCAGGGGCTGCGCGAAGACCCAGCACGCGGCGGCACCGAGCACGGCGAGGGAGGTCGTCGCCTGCAGGGTCCGAAGCAGCGTGCGTGCGAGCTCGTCCTGGTGCCCGGCGGCATGGAGCCGGGCGAGGGTCGGAAGCGCCGCTGCTCCCACGGCCTGCCCCACCACGGCCACGGGCGCCATCATGAGCTTTCGGGCGAAGCTCAGTTGAGCCACGGTGCCTGCCGCCAGCGTTGCGCCGAAGATCTTGTCGTACCACTCGTCGACGGTCGTGAGGGAGACGCCGAGCATGAGCGGCAGGGCGAGGACCAGGTAGGCCCGGAAGTCGGCGCCGAAGGGGGCCACGCGCACGCGAATACGCCGATAGCGCGACAGCTCGATCAGCGGAAGCAGCCAGCTGCCGAGCAGTGCGCCCGCCAGGACTCCCCAGGCGAAGCCTTCCACCGTCCCCGTGACCAGGCCACCGGCAATGACGGCCCCGTTGTAGATCAGCGGCGCGAGCGCCTGGGCGACGAAGCGGCCGTGGGCCATGAGAACCGCGCGCAGCAGACCGCCGGTGAGGAAGAAGATCTGCGCGGGAAGGACGATGCGCGTGAGCCGCACGGTGAGCGCCCGGGTCTCGGGATCGAACTTCGGGAAGCCCCATCCGACGAGGGTGTCGGCGTAGAGCCAGAGTGCGGCCGTCGCCACCAGCGTGATGGCCCCGACCGTCCCGAGCACACTCTCGAAGAGCTGTGCCGCAGCAGCATCGCCGCCGCGGTTGCGAACCCGGTTGTAGAGGGGAATGAACGCGATGGCGAGGGCACCGCCGGCCAGCAGATAGTTGAGCAGGTCGGGCAGCATGAAGGCCGTGTAGTAGGCGTCGGTCTCGCTCCCGACACCGACCTTGGCCGCCAGGGCGATCTCGCGCAGGTAGCCCACGCAACGCGAGAGCAAGACGCTGCCGGCGAGCAGCGCCGCGGCGGCGCCCATGCGCCCCGCCCCCGCCTCGCCGAGACCCGTCCCCTTCCCGCCCCCGGCATCGCCCGTGGAGCCCTCGCCCACCGGTCCCCCTTCCAGGCCGCGCTACTCAGCGCGGATTCGGCTCCTTCCAGAGCTTGCCGTTCCATGCTTCGACGACGTAGTCGTCGCCTTCGCGACCCCGAGCATAGGGGTGCTGGAGGGGAACCTTGCCATGGGGGGTATCGAGAACGTACTGGGGAATCGCGAAACCGCTCGTCCTTCCACGCAGGCTGCGGAAGAGATCCACGCCCTCCTCGATGGGAACGCGGAAGTGGGCCGTGCCCTCGAGGAGCTGGGCCTGGTAGCAGTAGTAGGGCCGAACCCGCATGCGCACCAGCTCCTCGTTCAGTCGCTTCATGACCTGTGGATCGTCGTTGATGCCCTTGAGCAGGACGCTCTGGTTGCCCACCGGAATCCCGGCACGCAGCAAGCGATCGCAGGCCTCAGCGGCGTCCCGGGTGAGCTCGCGGGGATGGTTGAAGTGGGTGTTGACCCAGATCGGGTGATGGCGTTCGAGCATGCGGCACAGCTCGTCGGTGACGCGATAGGGGAGCGTCACCGGGAGTCGCGTTCCCAGGCGGATGAGCTCGACGTGGGGGATGGCGCGCAGCCGCTCGAGAATCCACTCGAGGCGGTCGTCGGAGAAGACCAGCGGGTCGCCACCGGTGAGGAGCACGTCGCGGATCTCCGGCGTGGCGGCAATCCAATCGAGCCCCACCTGCAGCTCGCGCTTCTGCATGCTCCACTCCTCGTCTCCCACCATGCGCTTGCGCAGGCAGAAACGGCAGTAGAGCGCGCACTCGTTGTTGACGCAGAAGGCAATGCGGTCGGGATAGACGCGGATCACGTTCTTCACCGGCGAGTGCTCGACCTCGTCGAGGGGGTCAGCCAACCCCACCGGGTCCCGCAGCTCGTCGCCGCGCGGAACCACCTGCCGGCGGATGGGGCACTCGGGGTCGTCCGGGTCCATGAGCGAGGCGTAGTAGGGGGTGATGACGAAGCGGAAGCGCTCCGCCAGGGCCTCGATGGCCTCGCACTCGTCGGCGATGGGGTTCACCCAGTGGGCCAGCTCCGAGGCGGAGCGGATGCGGTGGCGCATCTGCCAGGACCAGCTCCGCCAGTCCTCGGCCGATACGCCGGCGGGTGCCTCGACGCGTCCCGGCTCACTCACGACCCGCCTCCGATACTCCCGCCTGCCATGCTCCCGCCTCCCGTGCTCCCGCCTTCCATGCGCGCGAGTCCCCCGGCGAAGACCTCGGCGAGCAGCGCCTCCAAGGGGCGGCCCTCGAGCTCGGCGAGAATGCCGAAGCTGCCATCCACCGCAAAGGTGGGCAGGGGGTTGATCTCGAGAAAGAGCGGCTCGCCCGCGGCGTCGAGGCGGAAATCCGCGCGGGCGAAGTCGAGGCACTCGAGGGCCACGTAGGCCCGGAGGGCGAGCTCTTGCAGCCGGCTCTCGAGCTCGCCAGTCAGGGATCCGGGCAGCGCGTGCTCGCGCTCGCCAGGAGCTGCCCCGTCATCGGGTGCCCTCCCCGCATCAGACACCCCTGCATGGACTCCCTCCACGGCGTGGAGCCCCACGCCGCTGCGCGGATCGAGGGCCCGCTGCAACGCGGGGAGCGCTCGCGGCGGCGCGTTACCCACCACCGTCACCGTGTACTCGGCGCCCGGCACGAAGGCCTCGACGAGGGCGGGCTGGGAGTAGCTCTGGGTCACCCGGGCCACCTCCCTCGCGAGTTCCTCGCGGCTCTCCACCCGGGAGCTCGCACGAATTCCCTTGGAGCTTCCCTCCCAGCGCGGCTTCACGAAGAGGGGAAAGGGCGCGGGCAGCGGCAGATCGTCCAGCTCCTCGGGACTGCCGACCACGCACTGGGGCGCGACCGGCACCCCCGCGGCGGAGACCACCGCGTTCGCCCAGGCCTTGTCGAGACTCAGCGTGAGGGTGAAGGCGTCGGAGCCCAGGATCGGGATCCCCGCCATCTCGAGCAGGTTCGGTGCCCAGGCCTCGCGATTCCGCGAGCCGTAGCCCTCGGCGATGCTGAGCGCGGCGTCCAGTGGCGGGAGCTCGCCGCGACCCAGGCAGCCCAGCAGATCCAGCGGACTGCCGAGGCGCAGGGGACGGTGACCTAGCTGCTCGAAGGCCGCTTCGATGACCTCCACGGTGCTCTCCGGCTCGTACTCGACGTGGTAGTCACCGGGATCCCCGCGGCGGCGGGAGTAGGTCTCGAAGGTCTCGAACACGATACCGATGCGCAGCGGCGCAGGGCCGGGCGGAGTTCGTGTCGAAAGGGTGCTCATCCGCATCGACGCTACCCTATGCGCGCACGAGGCGCCGTTTCGGACTCCACCGGCGGCCTCTCTGCGTGCGAAAGGTCGGTGGGCCCGGTGGACGACAGCGCAACGAAGCTCCGGCGGCGCACTGCCGCCGCTAGCGCCTGGGTGCCCGTTGCGCTCTGGGCGCTCCTGGTCTGGGGTCTCGGCGGCGACGGGTTCTCGGCCAGCGAGACCTCCCGCTTCATCGTCCCGGCCATGCGCTGGCTCTTCCCCGACATGAACGCGCGCGAGATATGGCAGCTGCTCTACGCGATTCGCAAGCTCGCCCACGTGGTGGAGTACGCGATCCTCGCCATCCTCGTCGTGCGGGCCCTGTGGCTGGGCAGGCGACCTTCCCTCGCCTTCTCCGCCGCCCTCGCACTCGCCATCGTGGTCACCTTCGCAGCCGCCGACGAGACCCGTCAGGGCCGCTCGGCCGCGCGCACGGGCTCCCACCGCGATGTCCTCCTCGACGTCTCGGGCGGAGTCGTCGCCATCGGTCTGCTCGTGTTCCTGCAGATGCGACGCGAAGAGCCCCTCTTTGCCAGGGGCCGCGGGCGCTTCGCCAGGGGCCGCGGGCGCTTCAAGCGACGTCTCAAAGGACGTCTCAAAGCACGTCGCGAACGGGAGCTGGCTCCGTGAACGCCGCCGTCCTGGCGCTCATCGTCCTGGCGCTATTCGCGCTCGGCTACCGCTTCTACTCGAGCTTTCTCGCCCGTGCGATCTTCTCGCTCTCGGACGACGAAGGGGTTCCCTCCCGGCAGTTCGAGGACGGAGTCGACTTCGTCCCCACCCGCCGGCACGTGCTCTGGGGACATCACTTCGCCTCCATCGCCGGAGCCGCTCCCATCGTCGGCCCCGCCATCGCGGTCATCTGGGGTTGGCTCCCGGCGCTGCTGTGGGTGAGCCTCGGCACGATCTTCATGGGAGCCATGCACGACTTCTCCGCCCTGGTGATCAGCCTGCGCCACCGGGGCCGCTCCATCGGCGAGATCGCGGGGCACGTGGTCAGCGCCCGGGTCCAGGCGCTCTTCCTGATCGTGATCTCCTTTCTCATCTGGGTGGTGCTCGCGGTCTTCGCCTTCATCATCGGCACCCTCTTCACGAGCAATCCGGGCTCCATCTTCCCCATCAACGTCCAGATCATCGTGGCCCTCGGCCTGGGATGGCTCGTGTACCGCCGCGGCGTCGGGATGTTTCTGCCCTCGGTCGTGGGCTACGCCCTGCTCCTGGTCGCGATCTTCTACGGCAACGCCTTTGCGGCGGCCTTCCCCGTCATCACGCAGATCAGCGTCTTTCAGTGGGTGTGGATCCTGCTCATCTACTCCTTCGTGGCCTCGGTGTTGCCGGTCTGGCTGCTCCTGCAGCCGCGCGACTACCTGAACTCCCACCAGCTCGTGACCGGCCTGGTCGTCCTGACGGCGGGGCTGATCGTCCTGCGACCCACCATCGTGGCGCCGATGGTGGACCTCGCGCCCGAAGGCGCGCCCTCCATGATCCCCTTCCTCTTCGTCACCATCGCGTGCGGCGCCATCTCGGGCTTCCACGGCCTGGTCTCGTCGGGCACCACGTCGAAGCAGATCAGCTGCATGGCCGACGCGCGGCCCATCGGCTACGGGGGAATGCTCGCCGAGGGCTACCTCGGCCTCCTCGCCACCCTGGCCGCGACAGCGGGCTTCGCCACGGCGGCCGAGTGGCACAGCCACTATGCGAGCTGGGGCGCCGCCAGCGGTCTCGCGGCGAAGCTCGACGCCTTCGTATCCGGCGGCGCGAACTTCGTCGCCTCCCTGGGGATTCCCGTCGACACGGCGAAGACCTTCATGGCGGTGATGGTGATCGCCTTTGCGGCCACCTCCCTCGACACCGGGGCGCGCATCCAGCGTCTGGTGATCGCCGAGCTCGCCGAGGCGTACAGCTTCAAGCCCTTGACGAACCGCTACGCCGCCAGCCTGCTCGGGATCGGCGCGGCCCTGCTCCTCGCCCTCACCCAGGGCGGGGGCAAGGGGGGCCTCGCGCTCTGGCCGCTCTTCGGCACCACCAACCAGCTCGTGGCCGGCGTCACCCTGCTCATCGTCTCGATCTGGCTGCAGCGCCTCGGCAAGCCCATCGTCTACACCATGGTTCCCTTCGTCATGGTGGGGGCCGTAACCGCGTGGGCGATGGTGGGCAACTTGATCGACTACTACGGCAACTTCGACGAGTTCTGGCTGCTGGCCCTGATGGGCAGCACGATCCTGATCCTCGACGTGTGGATCACCCTGGAAGGCCTTCGCGTGCTGCTGAAGGGCAGGAGCTAGAGCGCCGAGGACCGTTCGGCGCCGGTCTCGTCCCTTGCGTCGAGAATCTCGTCGAGGGTGACCTCGAGGCGCTCGGTGTTCGTGGGCTCGGCGCCGGGCACCAGCGCGCGGATCACGCCCAGGTGCACCACGAGGGCGATGCGCTCGCCCGGAAACTCCTCGCTCAGCCGCCGCACGACGGCCCGGGTGCGCGCACGGATCTCCCGGCGCGATTCGCCGCCGCCTGGACGCGCATCGGGATCGCCGCCCTCGAAGCGTTCGAGGAGCTCGGCTGCACGGGCTTCGATCTCGGCACGGGTCAGGCCGGTCCAGGCGCCCACGTCGAGCTCGCGCAGACCCACATCCGATCGAGCCGAGAGGCCCAGCACTCGCGAGATGGGCTCCGCGGTCTCTCGCGCCCGCCGAAGGTCGCTGCATACGAGCCGGTCGATCGCTTCGCCGGCCAGCTCGGCCGCGCAGGCCGCGGCCTGCTCGTTCCCGCGAAGCGACAGGGGCGGGTCACCGTGGCCCTGCCAGCGCAGCGCCGCGTTCCAGGTCGACTCCGCATGTCGAATGAGTAGAAAACGCGTGGTCGTCACGGCGACGAAGAATAGAACGCAATGGCTCAGCGGGCGAAGCGGCGGAGCAACCAGGTCAGGGGCAGGACGCCCAGCCCGGCGAGGAGCATGGGAGTGAGAGCGTGGCCCACCAGCATGTGGACCGCTCCCTCGAAGGGGCACGCGATGGTGACGACGAGGCTCCCGAGCGCAGCGCCGCCGAGCAGCACCACCGCGGCCGCCACCAGGGGCCGCGCCACCCAGCCCCGCAGCGCAAGCGAGGTCAACGCGAAGGCCGGCAGGGCTCCAAAGAGCGCTGCCCGAGCGATGCAAGTGCCGCTGGTCGACATCCCGGCCTGCGACGCGCCGGGCGCGATCACATGGGCGCCGGCGACCCCCACCGCCCAGGCGATCCCCACCACGGCGAGCCAGCCGCCCCCGCGCAGCAGGGCCTCCTGGTCGGGCAGCGAGCCCGCCAGGCCCGCCGCGGCGCCACCCATGGCCCCCAACGCGAGGCCCGCGCAGACACCGCCGAAGAGCAGGTCACCCGAGAGCGCGGTCCACAGCCCCTCACGCCCGCCCATGCTCGTCACCGCGATCACCAGGATCGCGAGCCACACGACGGCCAGCCCGCCCGCCAGGAAGAGCAGCCGCGGAACGCGCCGTACCGGCGCACAGTCCTGCGCCATGGCCCGGATCAAGCGCTCGCTGTGGCGAGAGCCCTCCCCTCCCCCGCCCTCTGT
>JAFDEK010000128.1 GCA_019310385.1 Deltaproteobacteria bacterium | reverse complement strand
CGCAATTCGACTTGATTAGAGACGATTCGTACAACAACGCGACATCTTTGCACCGCCATACATGCTATTCTGTCTGCGTGATGGAGAAGACGCAGTTCGAATCCATTGCGCCCGAAGCCGACTCGAATCGAGCCCGGGCGAGGAGTCTTGCGGAGTTGTTCGTTGCAGCGGTTGTTTCTGAAGGTAGTTGCTGAAGATTGTTGCTGAAGTAGGAGTGGTGTCATGCAGTTCGGATTTCGGATTCTCACGGGTGTAGTCGTCTACGGTTTTGCTCTGATGCTCAGCAGTGGGTCCCAGGCGGTCGAAATCGAGTGGGCCGAGGTGGACGCGCCGGGAAACGCCGCAGATGAGGCGGTGAGACACGATAGAACTTCGGGCTACGGTGCAGTGGACTACGTCTACTGCATCGGCAAGTACGAGGTGACCAACGCCCAGTACGCGGAGTTTCTGACCGCCGTGGCGACTGACGACGACACCTACGGGCTCTACAACCTGCAAATGGGGTTGAGCCCCGACGGTGGCATTGCACGAAGCGGCGACTACCGCCGGAGCTACTCGTACAGCACCATCGCCGGGCGCGCGAACATGCCGGTGAACTTCGTATCGCTCTACGACAGCCTGCGCTTCGTGAATTGGCTCGAGAATGGCCAGCCGACAGGTGCGCAGGACCACACGACCACGGAGGATGGCGCCTACACCTTCGTCGGGTCGACTACCGTGGGCGAATTCAATCGCGGTTCCTTGATCTTCCTCCCCACCGAGGACGAGTGGTACAAGGCGGCCTACTACGATCCCTCGAGTGGTGTCTATTTCGAATTCCCGGCCGGCTCGAACTCGATCACCTGCGCGGAGTCCGGAGTCACTTCCGATACGGCGAACTGCAATCGCGCCGCTGATTCCCTCACAGAGGTGGGCAGCTACACAGGCGCGGCCAGTCCCAACGGCACATATGATCAAGGCGGAAATGTCTGGGAGTGGAGCGAGACGGTGTTTTCCACCGGTCGCGTTCTGCAGGGTGGAGGCTTCACCAACGTCTCGGGCATTCTCTCGTCTCGTAATCGGATCAAGGACAACCCGTCGAACGAGACCTACGTCCAGGGGTTTCGCGTCGCGACGGTCCCCGAGCCCAGCGGGGGACTCCTTGCCATGACGGCCCTGTTGGCCCTTGGGTATGTGCGGAGGGTTCTCGCCTGATCCTGTCGATTCAGCCTATCGATTCATCAGCGCGTGGGGTATAGCTGACGAGCTCGCCACCCTGTTTCGGGAGCCCGTCACGATGCTCAAGATCTACCACTCCAAGCAGTCCCGCTCGATGCGCGTCCTATGGCTCGCAGAAGAGATCGGCCTCGAGTACGAGCTCGAGACTCTCGGCATGTTCAGCGAGGAGATGAAGCGCCCCGGGTACCTCGCAATTCATCCGCTCGGCAAGGTGCCCGCGATCGACGACGATGGATTCGTGCTCTGGGAGACCACGGCGATTCTCGAGTACCTGGTCGCCAGGTACAGTGATGGAGCGCTGCTCCCGCCGCGCGATACGCCCGACGGAGCGCGAGCAGTCCAGTGGATGGGCTATGGCGAGAATCCACTCACGGTCATCATGGGCGAGATCGTGGCGAACGGCGAGGTGATGCCCGAAGACATGCGGATCCCGGCTCTCGTCGATCGGGGTCGTGAGATCGCACCGGCCCTGGTCGGGGTCGTGGAGCGGGCGCTGGGCGATCGACCCTTCATCCTGGGGGAAGCGTTCAGCGCTGCGGACATCATGCTCGGCTTCGGGCTGAGCATCGCCCGCTATCTCGGCTACCTGAACGACGGCACGCCCCGCGCTCGGGACTACTGTGAGCGCCTGATGGCACGGCCGGCCTGCCAGCGAGCAGCCATGGCCTGACCTGAGGCGAGTGGGGCATGAGGTCGCGACACGTGAGTGCCTAGATCCCCGCGACCTCGCGCAGTGCCCCCCGTGCATCGAGATCCTCGATCACGCACTCGCAGCGCTCGAGGAACGCCGATGCGAGTCGCTTGCGTTCGGGGCCCACGTTCTCGGGAAAGAGCACGATCTGGCAGGAGGCAGGAACGGCGTAGGTTGCGAGGACGCGGTGCGTCAGCCAGGCATCTTCGAAGGAGATCGGCTCGCCCCCTGCCTCGAGGCGCGCCTCCAGGTAGCGCGCGATCAGCGCACGCTCGTGCTCTCGTCGATTCGCCGGCGACAGCGCCATGGTGATGAAGAAGCCGACGTCGCGTAGCGGCGTCCCGAGCTGGATGAGGCCCCAGTCGAGAAAGCCGGGCTGTCCGTCGTCGACGAAGAGGTTGGCGATGTGGCCGTCACCCTGAAGCACGGTGATCCTGCCGCGGACCCAGACTGCTTCGAGGTCGGCCTGGCGTTCGATGTAGAGCGTGGCCAGCTCGGCGAATGCGTCCGTGAGGCGGTCTCTGTGATGATCGAGGCCGTATTGCAGCATCGTCGTGCCGTACTCGCTGCCCTCCGGCATGCGCTCGACCCAGCCGGCCTCACGTCTTCGACGCGCCTCGTTCTCGTAGCGGACGTGAAGCCTGGCGTAGTCGCGCATTGCCAGGAGGGCTTGCTCGACACCGAGCCCCTCGACCGGGTCCGGGATCGTGCAGCTCGTGGTCTCGAGGTCTTCGATCAGGAGCACGAACGCGCCCGAAGCTTCGTCGAAGCGCGCGACAAAGGGGCGCGGCACGCGCATGGGTACGTGATCCGCGAGGGTCCGATAGAAGAGAGCCTCTCGCCGTCCCATGCCGGTTCGATTGACGGCAGCGCGGCGCGCCGGGTCGAAGGGCGGGAGCTTCAGGAAGAAGGTCTCCGGGAGCTCGCAGGGTGCGTGGTAAGCGACGCGTAGCCTTGCATTCGAGTTCGTACCCTCGTGGACCTCGAGCGTCTCGATCGAAGCGACGCTCGCGGTCGGGAAACGCTCGCGAAGGGCCTCGGTGAGCCACTCTGGGGTTACCTGGGAGGGATGCGAGGGAAGGGTGGGCACTGAGGCCATGCCCTGAGGCTAGCGATAACGGCCTACGTCGCACGGGCCGCCTCACAGGGGCGTCTGCGGCCGATCAGCCGGCGCTCGGGTCCGACTGGGCGATTTCTCTCTTAGCAAGCGTTCTCTTTCGTATATACTCTGGCGCGTATCTGGGAACAAGGCCCGTCAAGACCCCACAGAACCCGGTTGGATCACCTGCGCACGTCTCGCGGCAGAGGGGAGGTGTGCGCGCGGGATTTTCGCTCGTCCGGGAGGTTGCGGTTGCGGGCCTGTTGGTTCGTTGGAGGAAAATGATGGGTAGCCGCTCGCCGGCGCTCCCCATTCTTCTCGCTCTGGTGTTCATCTGCTCCGGCCTGGTTGCAAGCGTCGGCGTGGCTGTGGACTTCGTCACCTTCGAGACGGGTCCCGTGCGACCCCTTGCGTTATCCGCTGACGGGGCTCGCCTCTTCGCCGTGAACACGCCGGACAACCAGCTCCAGATCTTCGACGTGACGGACGTGGGCCTCATCCTCACTGCCACGGTGCAGGTGGGCATGGAGCCGTGCGCGGTTGCGGTCGCCCCCGATGGCAAGGTCTGGGTCGTGAACCACCTGTCCGACAGCGTGAGTATCGTCGACGTCGACGCCCCCACCCCGCACGTGACCAAGACCCTGATCGTTGGCGACGCGCCTCGCGACATCGTATTCGCCGGCACCGTGCTCGACCGGGCCTTCATCACCACCGCCCATCGCGGCCAGCATCGCGAAGATCCGTCGATCAGCTCGGTGCCGGGCGCAGGCGGTCCCCAGTTCTCGAGCGAGGGCATCGGCCGCGCGGACGTCTGGGTCTTCAATGTCGGCAATACCGGCTCGTCGTTCGGAGGCAATCCGGTAAGGATCCTCTCCTTCTTTGCCGACACCCCCCGCGCCCTCGCGGTTAGCAGCGACAAGAGCCAGATCTTCGTCGCGGCCTTTCACTCCGGCAACCAGACCACCGTCGTCCAGGAGCTCCTGGCCTGCGATGGCTTCAACCAGGGCGTTTCCTGCCTGGACCCCCTTGTCGGCCTGCTGCAGCTCCCCGGTGGCGCCCCGGGGCCCTCCAACAACATTTTCGGCGCCAATGCGCCGGAGGTTGGCCTCCTGTTGAAGTACGACAACGTAGACGACCGCTGGGAGGATTCGATCGGTACGAACTGGGACAGCCTGATCATGTTCGATCTGCCCGATCACGATGTGTTCAGGATGAACGCGGATTCGATGATGGTGAACGCCGGACTGAAGTTCGATCACGTCGGAACCATTTTGTTCAACATGGCCGTCAACCCGGTGAGCGGGAAGGTCTACGTCTCCAACACCGACCTTCCGAACCTCACGAACTTCGAAGGGCCGGGTAACCATGGCGGCTCGACCGTGCAGGGGCATCTGTCCGAGTCGCGCATCTCGATCCTGGACCCCGGCGGCGCGGTCGACGTGCGCCACCTCAACAGCCACATCGAGTACGACGAGCTTCACACCGACGACCCCGACAACGTGGACGAGACCGACAAGGATCACAGCCTCGCGACGCCCCTCAACATGGCGGTCTCGGGTGACGGCGCAACGCTCTACGTCGCGGCCTATGGCTCGGCGAAGATCGGAGTCTTCAGCACCGCGGCGCTGGAGGCCGGTACCTTCGATCCCACGGTGACGAGCGCCGACTACATCAGCACCTCGGGCGGTCCCAGCGGGCTGATCCTCGACAAGGATCGCAACCGGCTCTATGTGGCCACGCGCTTCGACAACTCGGTCTCGGTGATCGAGCTCGGGACGAAGTCGACCCTGCAGAGCGTTGCGCTCCACAATCCCGAGCCGCCCGAGGTCGTGGTGGGGCGGCCCTTCCTCTACGACGCCCTCAACACCTCGGGCAACGGCGAGGCTTCCTGCTCGAGCTGCCACATCTTCGGCGACAAGGACGACATCGCGTGGAACCTCGGAAACCCCGACGATGCCGTATCGAACAACAACCAGCCCGGGCCTCCGGGCGTCAATACCAGTACGGTGTCGACCTTCCATCCCATGAAGGGCCCGATGACGACCCAGACCCTGCGCGGGCTCTCGACCCACGGCGCCATGCACTGGCGTGGCGATCGCCTCGACGGCTTCTTCGGCGAGGACGATTGCGAAGAGCCGAGCGGCGCCCCGTGCGTCGAGGAGCACTCGTTCAAGAACTTCATCGTGGCCTTCGAGGGGCTCGTGGGCAAGGACGGGGTCCTCGATCAGGCCGACATGCAGACCTTTACCGACTTCGCGCTGGAGCTCACCCTGCCGCCGAACCCGGTACGGCCCCTGAACAACTCGCTCACGCCGCCGCAGCAGGACGGGCTGACCGCCTTCAACTCCAACAACATGGATGGCAACGCGTCATGCGAGGACTGCCACCGCCACTCGCCCATCGGCGGCTTCTTCGGCAGCGGGGGCCACCAGACCTTCGAGGGCCTGTCCCAGAACCTCAAGGTTCCGCACCTGCGCGACGCCTACACGAAGGTCGGCATGTTCGGGATGTTCATCTATCCCAACAATCTGGTGCAGAACCCGAACCTCGGCGAGATCGGCGTACACCTCGGGGACCAGGTGCGCGGCTTCGGCTATCTGCATGACGGCGCGGTCGACACCGTGGAGAGCTTCGTCGGTGCGACCTTGTTCAGCGCCAGCCCGGCCGAGGAGCAGGACCTCGCGGAGCTCGTGCTCGCCTTCGATGCGGATATCGCCCCCATCGTCGGGCAGCAGGTCACTCTCGACAGCGGCAACAGCGGCGCCGTGACGGCGAGGATCGATCTCATGCTGGACCAGGCCGACGACCCCTTCGATTCCCTCACGCTGGGAGGCTCTGTGACGGAGTGCGACGTGATCGTGAAGGGCACCGTGGGTGGTATTCCCAGAGGTTGGCTCTATCGGCCCGGCACCCTCGACTACATGGACGACACGGGGGCGGTCATCTCCGATGCTGCTCTGCGCGGGCTGGCGGTCAGCGAGGGGCCCCTCACCTTCACCGCGGTGCCGCCCGGGTCGGGCACGCGGATGGGGATCAATCGCGACCGGGACACCCTGCTCGACGGCAACGACAACTGTACCGGCGCCTCGAACGACAGCCAGACCGACACCGACGGCGATCTCGCCGGCGATGCCTGCGACCAGGACGACGATGGCGACGCGCTCCTGGACACCTACGAGACCGACACCGGAACCTATGTCTCCATCTTCGATACCGGAACGGACCCGCTGGTCGAGGACACGGATGGCGACGGCTACGACGACGGCCTCGAGGTCCTGGCCGGGACCGATCCCAACGACCCCTTCTCGAATCCGGGAGGAGGCCTCGGCGTGCCCTTGCTATGGGGCTGGTGGCCCCTCGGGATGGGGCTTGCACTCGTCGCCTCTGCAGCGCTGGTGAGCCGGCGCCGGAGGGTGGCGCCATGAGTTCGGTGAACCGGCGTGAGACTCCTGAAGAGAGCCCGATGAGCGCGCCTGGAAATTCGGGCGTCGGCAGGGTACTGAGGATCTTTCCGTTGATCGTCGTCGTCTGTGCGATCGGTGCTGCGGCCGCGCTGATCGCTTGGATTCCCTCGATCGATGGCAAGGTCGAGAACAGTTTCGAGAATTCTGTGCCGAGCCAGCCCGCCGCCAATCCCCACTCGCCCTACGCCCATCTGCAGGGCCAGGTCGTGCCGCGGGACATGCGCACGATCCACGAGGGCGGCCCCGTCGGCCTTCTGGGCCTGAACCACAGCCCGAACGACACGCCCTTCTGTGATGAATCCAACTGGTCGCGTATGGAGATCGTCGAGCAGGTGGATGGGCAGCAGGTCTTCGTCGACCAGCGGGCCTGGAAGAGCGCGCCCGTCGGCACCCGCGCCCAGCTCGCCAGCTGGATGTCCAAGTGCAAGCGCCAGGGCGAGGATGTGGAAATCTACGGCGACGGCAGCGGCGCGCTTCTCGCGACCTACCACCCCAGCAAGGGATTGGTGTTGCTCGACTGAAGCGTCGCTGGTGTTGTCTTCGAGCGACTCCTTGAAGAAGTCGATCACGACACCATCGCCCCTCACACCGCGCAGTCCGCCGCCCCGCCGTCGATGCGGAGCTGGGCTCCATTGATGTAGCCCGCGCGTTCGCTGGCGAGGAAGGCCACCAGGCTTGCGACCTCTTCGATCTCGGCCAGGCGGCCGGTCGGGTTGTCGAAGAGCTCGCGAACGCCGCGGCGTTGGATCTCGCCCCAGTCGTCGCCCCAGCCCTTCTTCCGCGCTCGGCTGCGCAGCAGCGCCTCGATCTCGCGGGTCGCGATGATGCCCGGGCTCACGACATTCACCGTGATTCCGGTTCCGGCGAGCTCCTTGGCGAGGCTCACGCAGACATTGGGCAGCACCGCCTTCGAGGCGTAGTAGTTGGGCATGCGCGGACCGGGCCGGATCGCGCCCACGGTGCCCAGCCAGATCACGCGCCCCCACCCGCGTTCCTGCATGCCTGGGACGAGGGCGTGGACGAGGCGCACGCCCGAGAGGACGTTCTTCTGGTAGATCGAGACCCAGTCGTCGGTAGCAGTCTCGAGCCAGCGGCCGCCCTCGGCGACGCCGTAGTTGTTGACCAGCACGTCGACGCGACCGAAGCGCTCGAGCATCTGGCCCGCCACCTCGTCGGCGCCCGAATCGCAGGTGATGTCGCCGCTCACTTCAGCGACCTCGCAGCCCGCCTCCGCGAGCGCGCTTACGAGCGGCGCAGCCTGGCCGGGCTCGAAGCCGTGGACTCCCACCGAAGCGCCCTCCTGCGCGAGCAGCTCGGCGATCCCGGAGCCGGTGCCCCGGTAGCTGCCCGTCACGAGGGCGACCTTTCCCTGTAGTCCGAGGTCCATGGCGATTCCCCTGGCTTGCGTAACGGAAGTTCGAAGGACCGTCCCCCCCCTTCCGTTAGAGTAGGAGGCCGGCGAGGCAGGCGGTCATGAAGGTGGTGAGGGAGCCGGAGAGGATGCAGCGCAGGCCTAGGCCGGCGACTTCGCTGTGGCGCTGGGGGGCGAGGCCGCCGATGCCGCCGAGCATGATGGCGAGGGAGCCGAAGTTCGCGAAGCCGCAGAGCGCATAGGAGGCGATGACGACGGAGCGCGGCTGGAGGGTCCCGGCCGCCTGGGCGGCGCTGAGCTCCTGGTAGGCGAGGAATTCGTTGAGAATGGTCTTGATTCCGAGCATGCCGCCGACGGTGGGAGCGTCTTCCCAGGGGACGCCCATCAGGAAGGCCAGGGGTGCGAGCAGGAAGCCGAGCAGCTTCTGGAAGCTGAGCTCGGCAATGCCCACGAGGCTTCCCGCGTAGCCGAGGCCGTCGTTCAGCATGGCGACGAGCGCCACGAAGGCAACCAGCATGGCGCCCACGTAGGCGGCCAGGCGCAGGCCGTTGATGGCACCGCTGGCTGCGGCGTCGATGACGTTCACCGAGTCGAGCTCCACGGCGGCGTGGGCGCCACCCGCGGTCTCACTCTCTTCGGTCTCGGGAATCATGATTTTCGCCAGCAGCAGGCCGGCGGGCGCCGAGAGCAGGCTCGCGGTCACGAGATGGCCCGCGAAGTCGCCGCCGCCCAGGATCCCCACGTAGGCGAGCAGCACCGAGCCCGCCACGGTCCCCATGCCCAGGGTCATGAGGCTGAAGAGCTCCGAGTGGGTCATGCGAGCGAGGTAGGGCTTCACCACCAGGCTCGACTCCACCATGCCGACGAAGATGTTCGCCACCGCGGCCAGGGCCTCGGCGCCCGAGAGCTTCATGGTGCGCTCGAGCACCCAGGCCATGACGCCCACCACCCGCTGGATCACGCCCAGGTGATAGAGAATCGAGAAGAAGCTCCCCATGAAGACGATGACGGGCAGCACGTGGATCGCGATGGAGAAGCCGGTGTCCATCAGGGGGCCGAAGACGAAGCGTGTGCCCACCTCGGTGTAGGCCAGGAAGCGATTCACCAGGGTGTTGACGGCGACGAAGAAGCCGCGGCCGACTCCCGTGCGCAGGAGCAGGAGCCCCAGTGCGAGCTGCAGGGCCACGCCCCAGGCCACCGTGTCCCAGCGGATGCGCGAGCGGTTGCTGGAACAGAGCCACGCGATGGCGATCATCGTCACGAATCCCAGGGCCGATACCGCGCGTAGTGCGGGCTCGCTCATGACGTCGCCTCTCCCTTCTGCGTATTCTGCGTCCCCTGCGTTCCCAGCTGCTCGAGCCCCGGCTCCGCGCGACCGGGCCAGGCCCCATGCCGGGCAAGCTCCCGGACCGCCGCCTCGGCATCGGCCGCGCCCGCCGCCGCGGAGATGACCGCTGCGCCCGCGGCCCCGGCCCGAAGGACCTCCGCGAGATTGTCGCCGTTGATGCCGCCGATGGCGATCACCGGCTTGGGCTGGACGGCATCGACCACCGCGCGCAGCGCCTCGATACCCCGGGCCGCGTAGGGCGAGTCCTTGGAACGGGTTCCGAAGAGGGGGCCGAAAGCCACGTAGTCGATGGGCTCGTCGGCGGCCTTACGCGCCTGCTCGAGGTCGTGGGTGGAGCGGCCGACGGCGAGGCGCTGGCGGGCTTCGGATGGGATCCGTTCCGGTGGCAGGTCCTCCTGGCCCAGGTGTACCGCGTCGGCGTCGCTCGCGAGGGCCAGGTCGAAGCGGTCGTTCATCACGAAGAGCGTGCCGCACGCGCGTGTCAGCGCACGAATCTCCCGCGCCCACGCAAGAGCCGCGGCGTCCGTCGCGTGCTTGGCGCGCAGCTGCACTACCGGCGCGCCGCCCGCGCAGGCCGCCCGGGCCTGGGCGACCGGGTCTCGAGGCCAACGGGGGTCGTCGTCCACCAGCACATGGAGCCCGGCAAAGCGCTCGCCGGCGGCGTGGGCCGCCATCAATCCCGGCCCTTGCCCGGCAGGGTGATGCCGAGCTCGGAGATCTTCTTGCGCAGGGTATTGCGGTTGATGCCCAGCAGCGCTGCGGCCCGAATCTGGTTGCCCTCGGTGCGCGCGAGCACGGTCTCGAGGAGTGGCCGCTCGACCCGCTCGATGAGGCCGCGATAGAGATCCTCCTCGCCCGAACCCTCGAGAGCCTCTGTGACCTCGTCGCGTACGAGTTGATCGAAGCTCGGCCCCGCTCCGCCGCGCTGCTGCCCTTCCTGCAGGAAGTCGAAGTCGGCGGGGGCGAGCACCTCTCCCGAGGCGAGGACCAGGGCGCGCTTGATTGCGTTCTCGAGCTCGCGCACGTTGCCGGGCCACGGGTAGGCGAGCAGCTGCTCCATGGTGTCCTGGGCGATGAAGCAGCGACGCGACGCGAGCTCCTCGCTGTAGCGCGCCAGGAAGTGCTCGGCGAGAACCGGGACGTCCTCAAGCCGCTCGCGCAGGGGCGGAAGGTGGATGGGAACGACGCGCAGGCGGTAGAGCAGGTCTTCGCGGAACTCCTCCCGCTGGGCCGCCGCGCTGAGGTCGCGGTGGGTGGCGGCGAGGATGCGGACGTCGACCATTTCTGGGCGTCGGCCTCCCACACTGGTGACCTCTCCCGTCTGCACGACCCGCAGCAGCTTGGCCTGGAGCTCGAGGGGCATGTCGCCGATCTCGTCCAGGAAGAGGGTGCCGCCCGAAGCTTCCCGGAAGCGACCAAGCCGGGCTTCCACGGCGCCCGTGAAGGCGCCGCGCTCGTGTCCGAAGAGCTCGCTCTCGAGCAGCTCGCGGGGAATCGCGGCCGCGTTGACGGCGATGAAGGCCGCATCGGTCCGGGGGCTGGCGTGATGGATCGCTCGGGCGACCAGCTCCTTGCCGGTACCGCTCTCTCCGGTGATGAGCACCGGCACGTTGCTCCCCGCCACCTTGCCCACGGTCTTGAAAGTCTCCAGTAGGGCGGAGCTCTTGCCCACGAGGCGCTCGCTGGGTGGCGCGCCCGAGCGCCCCACCGCCCGGCGCAGCTCCCTTACCTCCTGCTGCAGGGCCCGGGTCGCCAGGGCCTTGCCCGCCAGGGCCCCCACCTCGGCGAGGGAAAAGGGCTTCACGAGATAGTCGAGGGCGCCGCGCTTCATGGCCTCGACGGCGTTCTCCATGGTGCTCTCGGCGGTAATGATCACGGCCGCCGTGTCGCTTCCGAGCCCGCGCAGACTCTCGAGCAGATCGAGGCCGCTGGGGCCGGGCATGCGGATGTCCAGGAAGGCCAGGTCGAAGGTGCCGCTGGTGAGGGCCTCGAGGGCACGGTCGCCGTCTTCCACGGCGGTCACCAGGTGGCCGTCGGCCTCGAGGGCTTCGCGCAGGACGAAGCGGATGGACTCCTCGTCGTCGGCGACGAGGATCCGTGCGCCCCGCGCATCGCTGAGCTGACTTTCGGGAGTCATGATTTCACCTTGGTGTCCTGCCCGGTCGCCCGGCCGGCGGCTTCGGCGCCTTTGTCCGAAGTAGCTTTGTCCGAAGCAGCTTTGTTCGAAGCACCTTCGTCCGAAGCGCCGTCGGGGACGCGCTGTAGGGGGAGATTTACGCGCACCACGGCACCCTGGCCGGGCTCGCTAGAAATGCGCAGGGTTCCGCCGTGCTTCGTCACCCAGTGGCGGGACACCGCGAGGCCGAGGCCCGTGCCCTTCTTGCGCGTAGTGAAGAAGGGGGTCGCAAGCCGCTCGAGGATGTCGGGCGGGATGCCCGCGCCCGCGTCGGAGAAGCGCACCTGTACGGTGGGCAGGCGCCGGCCGCCATGCCCGGTGAGCCGGCTGTCGAGGGTCATGCGGGTCGCGATGGTGAGGCGCCCGCCCTTCTCCTCCATGGCCTGCAGCGCGTTGCGCGTGAGGTTGAGGAAGACCTGCCGCAGCCGGTCCGCGTCGCCCATGAACTCGGGGATCGAGGGGTCGTAGGAGCGCTCGATCTCGCAGTCGCCTTCGAGGGACTCCAGCTCGACCAGCTCGATGACGCCGTCGAGGACGCGGTGCAGGTTGAGTGGCGCCAGGCGCAGCTCGTCGCCCCGGGCGAAGACCATGAGCTCTTCGACCAGGGCCGAGATCCGGTCCACCTCGCGCACGATGAGCTCGGAGGTCCGGGTGGCCCGGTCCTCCTCGGACCAGCGGCCCAGCAGCTCCGCCGCCCCCCGGATCCCGCCGAGGGGATTCTTGACCTCGTGGGCGATGCCCGCGGCGATGTGCCCGTAGGAGGTGAGCTTCTCGCGCTGCACCACGACCTCGCGCAGGGAGTTGGAGATGGTCCGGTCGCGCAGGGCGATCACCACCCCGGAGAGCTCGCGGTCGTCGTAGCGGTCGT
>JAFDEK010000038.1 GCA_019310385.1 Deltaproteobacteria bacterium | reverse complement strand
TGCTCGAAGAGGGAGCTCAGGACCACCGACAGCTCATCGGATGTCTGCTCCCTGTGGGTGCTAATACTCCAGTGCTTGGCCAGGGTTCCTGCGCCTGAGGCCCTTCCCTCGCCGGGGTCGCTGTTACCGGGGTCGTCGTTGTAGTCGAAGATCCCGAGGGAGATGTTCGTATTGCCGATGTCCACGACTAGCAGGACCAGTTTGCTCACGAGATGGATTCCTCCTTGCTCGGCGGCGGGCGCTGGCCGGCGAGGGTCACGTCACCGGCGACCACGCGGACCTGGCGGCCGTCGTCTCGGGTGACCTCCAGGGCGCCATCGTCTGCGATGCCGCCCGCGATGCCACGGAGCTCGGCGCCGTCGAGCTCGAGGACACGAACGCGCTTTCCCTGCATTGCGAAGCGGGCCTCGTAGCGCGGCCGCAGGGCCTGGAAGCCGCTGTGCCGGTGGGTTTCGATCACCTGCTCGAGAATACCGTAGAGCCGCGCGGTGAAGGCGATCCGGTCCACCGGGAGACCCGAGTGAGAGCGCAAGCTGGTGGCCAGCTCTCGAAACTCCTCGGGGAATTCCTCGCGCTCGACGTTGAGGTTCACCCCGATGCCGAGGATCGCAAAGCCGACCCGGGTCGCCTCGGTGCTCATCTCCATGAGGATGCCAGAGGTCTTGAGGCCGCCGAGCAGGACGTCATTGGGCCATTTGATCGCGACGGAGCCCGGGTCGCCGATGCTTTCCGCCACGGCTTCGGCGACCGCGACGGCGGTGGCGGGGATCAAGGTCGGCGCGTCGGCGGTGGTGAGATCCGGGCGCAGCACGATGGAGGTGTAGAGGTTCAGGTGGGCCGGGGAGAAGAAGCTGCGCCCCAGGCGCCCGCGCCCGGAGGTCTGGGCCTCGGCGATGACCGCGGCGCCGTGGGGGGCGCCCTCCCGGGCGAGCTCGAAGGCGACGCGGTTGGTGGAATCCGTGCTGTCGAGGTAGTGGAGCTCGTGGCCGAGCCATCGGGTCTCGAGGCGTGGCTGGATCTCTTCGGGGTAGAGGCGGTCGGGGCGGCCAGCCAGGCGATAGCCGCCGCCGGGCATGCCCTCGATCTCGTAGCCGCGCTTGCGCAATGCCTCGACGTGTTTCCAGATCTGGGCCCTCGAGACCTCCAGGATCTCGGAGAGGCGCTCTCCGGAGAGTGCCGACGGCTGGGCGCTCGCGAGGGCGTCGAGGATTCGACCCGCAGCCGGGCTCGAGGCTGTCTTCACCGGGCTCGAGGCTGTCTTCACAGGGCTCAAGGCTGTATCTCCAGGGCCACGTCCACGCCCGGCGCCGAGTGGGTGAGGGCTCCGATGGAAACGCGCTGTACGCCGCTCTCCGCGTAGGCACGCACGCTGTCCAGATCGACTCCGCCGCTGGCCTCGAGCAGGACCCCGTCCCCCAGCGCCTCCCGGATCGTGCGGATCTCCTCCGGGCTGCGGTTGTCGAGCAGCAGAAAGTCCGCGCCCGCATCGCAGGCCGCGCGAGCCTCGGCCAGGGACTCGACCTCCACCTGGATGCGCAGATTGGCGGGCGCCCGAGCGCGGGCCGCCGCGACCGCCGGCCCCACGCCTCCGGCGGCCGAGATGTGATTGTCCTTCAACAGGATGCCGTCGAAGAGCCCGATGCGGTGATTCGCGCCGCCGCCGACCGCCACAGCGTATTTGTCCAGCATGCGCCAACCGGGCAGGGTCTTGCGGGTGTCTACGATCTGGGTTCCGGTGCCCTCCACCGCTGCCACGAAACGCCGGGTGAAGGTCGCGATCCCTGACATGCGCGCGAGGAAATTGAGGGCGGTGCGCTCGCCTTCGAGAATGCTCCGCACGCTTCCAGAGAGGCTAACGATCGCCACACCCGGGCCAGGGGTCGCTCCCTCGCTGGCATCCACCTTCACCTCGAGGCCGGGATCGATCTGGCGAAACACCTCGCAGACCACCGGCACGCCGCAGACCACCATCTCCTGGCGGCTCTCGATACGTGCGCGACCCGTGGCGTCAGGGGGGATCGTGATCTGGGTCGTGACGTCGCCGGGGCCGAGATCCTCGGCAAGGGCGAGCTCGACGAGCGGGCACCATGTGGACGAGGGGGGAAGCGTGGGCGGGTGGGACAAGGGGACGACTCCTCGCATCGAAGACGCGCAATCGTAACCCGAAAAGGCGGAGGGCGGCGAGCCTATCGGCGCGCCGCCCTCTGTCGTCGTTGAGTGCTGACAGGGCCGAGTGCTGGCAGGGTCGCTCAGCTCTCCTCTTCGGCCTTCATGCGCCGGATCTCTTCCCGGACCAGGGCTTCGGTCATCTGCGGGATGACCTCCCAGGCTACCTCCTCGACGCGCTTGAGGATCTGTTGCACCACGGTTTCCGAGAGATCCGAGAAGGCCTCCCAAGCGACCTTCTCGAGGGTGTCGTGGACGCGGTCGCGCATCATGGGCGAGAGGTCGGGTTTGCCGGCGACGAGAGCCGAGCTCGTTCCGGCATCCTGGGCGGGCGCCGCGGCGGGCGCGGGCGGAGCCGCGGGCTGCTCGGACCGGTTCGCTCCGAGGGCGTCGACCTTGGTGATCGGCTCTTCGCCGATCAGCCAGTCGTCGTTCTGGACCGCCTGGGGCGCGCCGACCTGAGAATCCGGCACGGCGTTCGGGGTGGTTTCGCGGGGCACGGGGCTGGCCGGTACGGTCTCGGGGTTGGCCGAGCCGAGCTCCGGAGGCGCGGGCGGGGCGTCCCACTCCGGCGCGCTTACCAGCGGAGGAGGGCCGAGGTCCGAGGACGAGACGTCGTAGTCGCCCGCGTTGTCCGGGACGAAGGGGGCCGGACCGGCTCCGCCCGGGTTGGGAGCGTCGAAGTCCACATCGAGACCGCTCGAGCCCGGGCTTGGCGCGGCGTCGAGATCGACGGGAGGCCGTTCGGACAGGGATGGCGCGCCGGCGAAGAGGTCGTCGGCGAGCAGGGTCTCGGCCGGATCCGCGGAACTCGCAGGCTGCGTGCGGAAGCTCAGGTCGTCGAGGTCCATGGCGGAGTCCGAGAGGTCGGAGGTCCCCGGAAGCGGCGGAGGCTGGGGACTGGCCGGCGGGAGAGGGACCTCCGGAGCCGGCGGGGCCTCGAGATCCTCGGCCGTAAAGGCATGGGGCGCCGTATTGCGGTTGTCGTAGCTGTTTTCGTGGCTGTCGAAGCCGGGGCCGTCGATGTCGATGGGTGGCTGGGGCTCCGAGGCGGAGAGCGGCGGAGTCCCGAAGCTCTCGTCTGCGAGTACCGTGCTACCCAGATCGGCGTCGATGGGCGACGGGTACTCGGACATGCCGATCGGCGAGTTGGGCATGTCGGCGGTGTTCGCCTGGGGGTCGTCCTCGGCCCCGGGCATGATCGCGATGGTCTCGTCGCCACCGGCACCGGCCAGAGGGGCCCCCGGGTTGTTCAGGCCGCCTTCGGACCGTGCGGGAGCGGGCGGCAGATCCAGGTCGCCGAGGCCCGAGCTCTCGAAGGGACCCAGCGGCTCGAAGGACGGCGTGGGCTCGCCGCCGAAGGCGAAATCCGACTCCGGGGCCGCTGGTGCTACGGGGCTCTGCTGGGAGCTGAGCGGGTCGCTGGTACCCGTGGCTGCCAGGTTCTCGTCGAAGAAGTCCGCGGTCTCGGGAGCCGGCGAGGCGGAGATCGGGTGTGCCGCGCGTGCGAGCAGCTCGTTCACCCGCTCGACCAGGGCCTGCGCCTCGAAAGGCTTCGTGATGTGGCCGTTGGCACCAGCCGCCTGGGCGCGCGCCTCGTCGAAGGCCTCGAAGGTGCCTGTCAGGAGCAGCACGGGCGTGTGGCCGCGCTGCGGATCGCTCTTGATGGCTTCGCAGACCTCGTACCCGCTCTTGCCTGGCATGACGACGTCGGCGAGCACGAGATCCGGGCCGAGCTCTCGCGCCCTCGCGATGGCGTCGTCGCCGTTGTCCACGGTCACGAGCTCGACGTCTTCGTTGGCGAAGCTCAGACCGACGAGCTTCTGGATCACTACGCTGTCGTCGGCGAGGAGTAGGGTCTTGGGCATCGTTCCCCCCATTGGGTCCGGTGGCGGTCGGGCTGAAGCTAGTTCTTCAGCGTACCGCTGGTGCGTACTATCGTCGCCTGAACGGGCGCAATTGATCGGTTTTTTTCATTTTGTGGCGCCTTGTGCCTTCCGAGCCCCAGGCGCGGCGGATCCCCGCCCCGCGGCGCCCCATTCTCGCTTCCCGGCGGGCCCCGGCACCGGTCAAGCTGGGAGTCCGGGCCTCCGATAGGGCGATCGAGGAGCTGCAGCTCATCGCGAGGAGGCGAGGTACATGATCCTGCAAGCCATGGCCTCTACCGATGTAGGCCTGCGAAGGCGAGTCAACGAAGACCGCTACGCCCTTGCACCCGAGCTCGGGCTCTTTGTGGTGGCCGACGGTATGGGGGGGCACAAGGCTGGCCAGGTTGCCAGTCAGCTTGCTGCCGAGTCTACCCTGCGCGCCGTCGAGGCGCTCCAGGGAGCGACGGTCAGTCTCGCGGAGAAGCTGCGCCACGCGGTGGCCTGTGCGAATCGCGAGATCCACGCCCTGGCGTGCTCCCAGAGCGATCTCTCGGGGATGGGGACCACCCTCGTTGCCATCCTCGCCGCGGGTGACCGTGCCGCCCTGGCCCACGTGGGAGACAGCCGGGCCTACCTGATTCGCGACGGGAGAATTCGCTGCCTCACCGACGATCACTCCTTGGTGGGAGAGCTGCTGCGGCGCCGTGAGATCAGCCCCGCCGCGGCGCGCGAGCATCCCCATCGTCACGTCCTGACCCGCGCTCTCGGGGTGCGAACGGCGGTGGCCGCCGATCTCGCCGAGATGACGCCGCGCGACGGCGACATCTTCGCCATGTGCTCGGATGGTCTGACGAACCACGTGCGGGACGAGGAGATCGCCGAGATGGTGGGCGGGAAGCCCGATCTGCAGCACTGCTGCGAATCCCTGGTGGATTGCGCGAACTCCCGCGGTGGCGAGGACAACACCACCGTCGTGCTGGTGCGCTGCGACAAAGGCGGAGAGCGGGTCACCGGCATCTCCTAGCTGGCCGGACCCACCCGCTCTCGAATCTCGCCGGCTTCAGCTCGGCTCAGCCCAGCCTCCGCCCCGGATCCCTCCGCCCCGGGTCATCGCCGCTCAGCGGTCGACCATCCCCTTCAGCTTCGAGCGCAGGCGCATCACCGACTTCGTGTGGATCTGGCAGACCCGCGACTCGGTAATGCCGAGGATGTTCCCGATCTCCTTCATGTTGAGATCTTCGTAGTAGTAGAGGGAGATCACGAGCCGCTCCTTCTCGGGCAGGCTCGCGATGGTGTCGGAGATGACGTGCTTGGTCTCGAGGAGCTTCAGCGAGGCGAAGGGGTTCTCGGAGTGCACGTCCTCGATGATGTCCGCGAAGGTGCCCGAGCGATCGCCGTCGGCGTTGTTGCCGCGGATCTCCTCGAGATTCACCAGGGAGATCCCGCGCACCTGGTTCAGCAGGTCGTGGAACTTGTCGATCTGCAGGCCCAGGGAGTCGGCGACCTCGTCCTCGGTGGCCGAGCGACCGAGGCGCTGCTCGACCTCGCCGTAGGCCCGCTCGAGCTTGCGGCTCTTCTGGCGCACGCTGCGCGGAACCCAGTCCAGGGAGCGGAGCTGGTCGAGGATGGCACCCTTGATCCGGAACTCGGCGTAGGTCTTGAACTTGCAGTTCTTGTCCGGGTCGTACTTCTCGATCGCATCCATGAGCCCGATGACGCCGGTGTTGTGCAGGTCGTCGAGATCGATGTGGGAGGGGAGCCGCACCGCGATCCGATTCACGATGTAGCGAATCAGCGGAGTGTGCTCGAGTACGATCTGTTCCTTCAAGCTCGGCGGAATCTCGTTGTACTTTTCTTTGGCGTCGCGGAGCAGACCTTCCATTGAAACGGCTTCCTTCTGCTTTCTGGCTCTTGGGCGTTGGGTTTGCGCGACCGGGTCTCTGCCGTCCGCGTTCATCATGGCTGCCTGTAAAAGCACGGCGCATGCCAACGGCGGGAGTGGAATCGGGAAATAGGCGGCGCGAGCTACAGCAGGCCGCAGGGATCGCGCTCGAAGGCGCACAAGTCCACGATTCGGTGGCGCTTTTCCGCGAACGTCGAAAAAGGACCGCTATGAATCGGTCTGCGCGGCGACGCTGCAACATCGGGCGGCAGGGCAGGAACGCGGAGGCAAGAGCGTCACGATTCCGACCCGGCAGTTACGAATCTGTCGTCAGTCCGACACCGCGGGTGGGGAGGGTGGAGCGGGTGGGGCGGGTGGGGAGGTGCTCAGGAATCGCTAGCGGGCTCGATGCCCTTCTTCTTGATCTTCTCGAGCAGCGTGGTGCGATTCAGCCCGAGGAGCTGGGCGGCCCGGTTCTTGTTCCAGTGGGTGAGCTCGAGGGCCTGGAGGATGAGGTCGGACTCGAGATCGCCCACTACCTCGTTGAAGTCGATCCCGCTGGGGGGGACCCGCATGACGGCCGGTCCGGGGCCCGGCGTGCGGTGGAACTGATCGGGCAGGTCGCTGAGGTCGATCTCGCCTTCCCGTCGCAGGATGACCACGCGCTCGACCAGGTTTTCGAGCTCGCGGACGTTGCCCGGCCAGGGGTAGTCGGCCAGGAGCTTCATGGCCTCCTCGCACACCGAGTCGATGCGCGTGCCCTTGTCCTGGTTGGCGATGTCGATGAAGTGGTTCACGAGCAGTGGAATGTCCTCGGCGCGATGACGCAGGGGCGGAGCTTCGATGGGGAGGACGTTGAGGCGGTAGTAGAGGTCCTCCCGGAAGCGCCTCTCCTCGATGAGGGTCTCGAGGTGCTGGTTCGTGGCCGCGATCACCCGCACGTCCACCCTGATGGTCTTCGAGGAGCCCACGGGCTCGAAGGTGCGGTCCTGCAGCACCCGGAGCAGCTTCACTTGCAGCTTCGGGCTCATGTCGCCGATCTCGTCCAGGAAGATCGTTCCGCCGTCCGCCACGGCGAAGCGCCCCTCGCGGTGGTGGACGGCGTTCGTGAAGGCGCCCTTGACGTGCCCGAAGAGCTCGGATTCGAGCAGCTCTTCGGGGATGGCGCCGCAGTTGACCGTGACCAGCATGCGGTCGGCGCGGCTGCTGTTGTAGTGGAGCGCCCGCGCGATCAGCTCCTTGCCCGTGCCGCTCTCGCCGGTGATGAGCACGGTGCTGTTCGTGTCCGCCACCTTCTCGACGACCGAGAGCACGCGTTGGAGCGCCGCGCTCTTGCCGATGATGCTGTCGAACTTGTAGCGGGCGCGGAGCTGGCTGTGGAGGGCGCGGTTCTCGGCCTTGAGGCGACCGTGCTCGATGGCCTGCTCGACCAGGCGGCGCACGACGTCGAGGCGCTCTTGCTCGAAGGGCTTCTCGAGGTACCAGAAGGCGCCGGCCCGCAGGGCCTCGACGGAGTTCTCGGCGCTGCTGTAGCCGGTGATCACGATGCAGGGCAGGTCGGGCTCGACCTCGTGGATCTGGCGCACGAGCTCGAGGCCGTTGATGCCCGGCATCTTGACGTCGCAGAGCACGAGATCGACAGGCTGAGACGAGACGATTCCCATCGCCTCGCCCGCGTCTCGCGCCATGAGCACGTTGTGGCCCACTCGCACGAGGATCCGCTCGAGGGCGCGCCGATAGAGCTCTTCGTCGTCGACGACCAGTACGTGGGTTCTGCGCAGAACTTGATCTCCGGCTCGGCTTTCTTGGTATGGCTTGGTATGGCTTGGTATGGCCTCGGTGCGGTGCGCGGAGGGGGGTGGCGGCCGAAGTGTAGAGGGCTGTCCCGCGGGCATCAACCCGGAGCAGAGCGAGCGAACTCGTGTGGGTCGCGTCTTCGCTGCCTCCAGCGCTCAAGAGACTCGATTCTGATACCGATAATCCTCTCATGGTTCCCTCGGGTCCGCTGGACGAATGGATTCTCCGAGCTCCTCCGCCGAGCGAGGACCCCGGGCTCGTTCTCGTCGTCGATGACGAGGCGCCGGTGCTGCTGGCGCTCCGGCGCATCCTCGACGGGGATCGCCACGTGGTGGTGCTCGCCTCGAGTCCCGACGAAGCGAGCGGCGCTCTCGAGGACCCCGGGCTGGACGTGGTGCTCGTCGATCTCGCGATGGGGGAGGCGAGCGGCCTGGAGCTTCTGGAGCGCGTGAAGCGCGAGCGGCCCGAGGTGCAAGTCATCGTGATGACGGGCAACGCCAGCATCGACAGTGCGGTGGAGTGCATGCGGCGGGGCGCCTTCGACTATCTGAGCAAGCCCTTCGAGAACCTCCGGCGCGTGCGCGACACGGTGCGCCGGGCGGTCGAGCGCAGCCGGGAGGCCGCCCGTGGGATGGGGCAATTCGGGGATGCGGAAGCCGCGTCCCCGGCGAGGTCGACGGCGAATCCGGCGACGAATCCGGCGGCGAATCCGGCGACGAGGGAAGCGGCCGACGCTTCGGCAGAGCTTCCGCTCTCACTGGAAGCGTACGAAAAAGTCGCCCTCGAGCGGGCCCTGTGGGAGAGCGCAGGGGACGCCGGTGCGGCCGCGCGGCGGCTGGGCATCGGTCGCAGCACCTTCTATCGAAAGCTCGCGAAGCACGGGATCGGGGACGGCCGTGGTGAGGCAGAGCCGGAACGGCTCGGCGGCGCCGGGGTTGGTTCGTATCCTCCGATCAGGTAGGATCTGCGGCCCCCCTTTACAGTCATGGACCCTGTAGCGCACGCACAGGAGCACGCCGAGTGGATCAGGCCTTGCCGCTCGTCCGCATTGCTGTTGTACAGCTGACCGGGAAGCACGAGCCCCTCGTCGTCGATTCTTCGAGCGGCGAGCGCCCAGGGGACGCCTGCGCGGGAAGCCCTCGCGACACCATCGAGGCCCTCGAGCGTCTTGGGGACGAGGTGGACGTCGAGCTCTTCCAAGACGGCGAACGCTGCCTCGCCGACTTCGCATCCCAGACCGCAGCCCAGACCGCAGCCCAGGTCGAAGTCCAAGCCGAATGCGGCGCCGTGGACCTGGTGGTGCTGGACTCCCCCCTTACGGGAGTCGCACTGGAGCTGCTCGACGCGCTCCACGCCGGTGGTCCTCCGGCGATCGTGGTCATTCGCGAAGAGGGGAACGACACCGCCCTGGAGGCCTTCCGCCGCGGTGCCGCCGATTGCGTGCGCGTGGGGGCCGACTACGCGCAGGTTCTGCCCGAGATGGCCCTCGAGCAGATCCAGCGCTGGCGTGAGGCCGTCGAACGGCGCTCCGCGGCGCGGCGCATTCGCTGGTTGGAGCGCCTGCACGACGCCATCGTGAGCGAGATTCCCGCGGCCCTGGTCGTGCTGGACGTCGACTCGAGGGTGGTCACCATCAACCCCGAGTGCTCGCGGCTCTTCGGCATCGAAGCGGAGCAGGTCGAGGGGTGCTCCTACGAGAGCGTGCTTCCTGCCGACCTGATCGAGAGCGCGGATCTGGCCGAGCTCCTCGCCGACGCGGCGCAACCGCGCAGCGTCGCGCCTCGCATGGCACGCGCCACCGGTGCCGACGGCGTGCGGAGAATCCTCGACGTGCGCGCCCAGCGACTCGACGAGGAAGGCTGCACGCTGCTCGTGCTCTCCGACGTCACCGAGGGGGAGCTCCAGGCCGAGCGCCTGAGCGAGCTCGAACGCTACAACGAGAACATCATCCAGAACATGAACAGCGCGCTGCTCGTCGTGGATGCCGACGGACGAGTGAGCTTCGCCAATACACGGGCGGAGACCATCCTGGGCGCCGATCACAGCAAGCTGTCGGGGCGCCTGATCTCCGACTGGTTCGATCCAACCCGAAGCGGCCGGGGCCTGATCGCCCAGACCCTCGCCGAAGGCGTGAGCCTCAAGGGGGCCGAGACTCTCATCACCCGAGAGGACGGACGAGTCTGTCCCATCGGGATCTCGTGCAGTCCGCTGCTGAATGCGGACGGCAGCAAGCAGGGCGCCGTCGCGATCTTCCAGGATCTCACCGAGATCAAGCAGCTCCAGCGCCAGGTGCTCCAGACCGAGAAGATGGCCTCGATCGGACAGCTGGCCGCCGGCGTCGCACACGAGATCAACAATCCCATGGGCTTCATCCACGCCAATCTCTTCCAGATGGCGGAGTACCTCGACGACCTGCGCGACGTCTGGAGCCAGGTCGAGGCCCTGCAGGAGGCTGTTGCCAGCGGGCAGGGGCTCGACGCGGTGGAGGCGGCCTCGGCAGAGCTGCGCCGGCGATCAGAGGAGATCGACCTTTCCTATGTCCAGCGCGACTTCACCAAGGCCGTGCGAGAGTCCCAGGAGGGCTCCGAGCGCATTCGTCACATCGTTTCGGACCTGCGGGACTTCTCCTACCAGGATACGGCCGAGCCCATGCTCGGCGACGTGAACCAGTGCGTCGATAGCACGGCGAGCATCGTGTGGACCATGATGAAGCACTCGGTGGAGCTCACCAAGAACTACGAGGAGCTGCCGCGGGTGCGCTGCTTCCCCATGCAGCTGAAGCAGGTGTTCATGAACCTCCTGGTCAATGCCTACCACGCCATCGAGGAGCAGCTCGAAGGCACGGGCGGGCGGGGTGAGATCGAGATCTGCACCACCCGGCGCGACGGCGGTGTGGTCGTGACGATACGGGACAGCGGGGTCGGGATCTCCCAGAGCGACGTGGGACGGATCTTCGATCCCTTCTTCACCACCAAGGAGGTCGGCACCGGGACGGGGCTCGGGCTCTCCACCTCCTACTCGATCATCCAGCGCCACGGCGGGACGATCCAGGTCGAGAGCGAGCCGAAGTGCGGCAGCACCTTCGAGGTCTGGCTGCCCGAGCACGGCGGCCGCGGCATGCGGGAGGAGCCCTGAGTTGAGCGCGTCACCTTCGACTCTGCTGATCGTCGACGACGAGGCGCAGATCCTCACCGCGTTGCGCCGGACCCTGCGCCGGGAGGGCTACCAGATCCTCACGGCCGAGACCACGGCGCGTGCCCTCGATCTGCTGGCCGAGCACCCGGTAGATCTCGTTCTGTCGGACCAGAAGATGCCGGGAATGAGCGGCGTCGAGCTTCTCGCAGAGGTCAAGCGGCTGCGGCCGGCGGCAGCGCGCATCCTCATCACGGGCTGGACCGAGGCCGTCCCCAAGGACGAGATGGAGTCCTTGGGAATCGAGGCGCTGATCACCAAGCCCTGGGACAACCTCCAGCTCAAGGCGTGCCTGCGCCGGGCCCTCGACAAGCAGGCCGCGTGATTCCAGCGAGACTGCGCGTCCCTGTAACCGACCCCTACAACCGACGAAGGTACTCGATGGCGGCGTTCTGGGTGTTCTTTGCGCCAACGCAGAGGACGCGGAAGCGGCGCTGCTTGCCCTTGGTGTAGTAGATGCGGCCCTTGCCCGCGAAGCCGAGCTCGAAGATGGTCAGGTGCGGTGGCAGGCCGCCCACCTTGCGGCGCACTGCGACGTTGTCCGCGTCGTCGGCGAGGCGCTTCATGTTCTCCTCGCACTTGAGCTTCATCGTCTCGTCGCGCAGCGCGACGACGTCGTCGATGGAGCGCTCGTCGAACTCCAGGTTCTTGTAGAGGGTCGCGAAGCGACGAGTGAGTTGCTGGGCCTCGCGCACGCGCCCGCCCGTCTTGGCCGCGGGCTCGCGAGAGGCCTTCTTCAAGCTCTGCTCGAGCTTGCGAATCGCCTCCTCCTTGGAGGAAAGCTCGGTGGTGGCCTCGTCGAGGAGATCCTCGAGGGCCTGCCGTTCCTGGTCGAGCTCGATCGCCTGGGCGGCTTTGCCCCGCAGCTCCTCCTCGCGGCCGCTCAGGGCCGAGAGCTGTCTCTGCAGCTTGTAGCGTTCGTGCTGGAGCCCGGCGATCTCCTCGGCGTGCTCGCGCTCGGTGGGCTCGACGGTGAGGAGGTTGCTGCGGATCTCCTCGAGCTCGTGCTCGATGTTCCGAGTTCGCTCTGCGGCCTCGTTGCGTGAGGCGAGGGCGCTCGCGAGGCGCCGGCTCTCGCGCCGGGCGATGGAACGCTGGTAGAGCCAGAGGATCTGGAGCAGGAGCCCCGCGTAGGCGATGAGGATCGCGTTGGCGAGTAGGGCGTTGTGGGGGACCGCGACGACGACGTCGGAGGTGGCGGGCAGCAGGCGCTCGGCCTCGCGCACCAGCTCCGTCAGGTCGAGGCTGGGAGGTGGCGGGACCGCCCGTCCGCCGACGTAGATCCAGCTCATGCCGTCCTGGCCGAGCACGATGGTGGTGACCTGGATGCCCCCGAGGCGCACCCAGACGGAGTCCCGCACACGTTCGTCGATGCGTTCCTGGATCTGCGAGGCCACTGAGGTCTCGAGGTCCGTGACGACGATCGCCTCGACGACGACCCTGCGAAAGTGCTGATCGAGGAGGTGCTCGACGCCCCTGACTGAGAAGACGTAGAGGAGGATGAAGACGAGGATCGCGACGTAGATGAAGCGAAAGGAGTAGATCCGATCCAGCGCCTGCTGGCCCGCGGCTGCCACGGAGCGCGAGAAGGATCCTTCCTCGGCCTCGGATGTCGTCGGTAACGGGCCTTCCATCGCGTCCCCAGGAGGATATACCGTGTTCGGCGGTCTCGCCAAATCGAGGGCCAAAGGGGGGGCCAAAAGGGGGAGTAAGACGAGTAGCAGAGTCCGGCGTCCCGGTCCCGGGCGGGCTAAGGTGCCGCCCATGCGAGTCGTAGACCTCGACCGGGATATGAGCGACGTCATCCCCACCGGAATGTCGCTGGACAGCGAATACCTCTTCGAGCGGATGACCGAGATCTCCATCTCCGAGGCCCTGCCGGATTCAGGACGGCGGGTGCTCGACGTGGCGAGTGGGGTCGGGCAGGACTCCATCGAGCTGGCCGCCCGGGGCGCCTGGGTGGTGGGCGCCGAGCCGTCGAGGCGCATGATCGGCATGTCCCAGCTCTTCGCCGCCGAGAAGGCCGCCGATAAGACAAAGGGGAGCAAGGGCCCCGCGCCGGGCTGGGTGCAGGCCTGGTCCGATTCTCTTCCCTTTGCAACGGGCGCCTTCGATGCTTGCATCTGCAAGGGCGCTCTGGACCACTTCGACCGGCCCGAGCAGGCCATCGCCGAGATGGCCCGGGTCACCAGGAGCTCGGGACGGGTCGTGCTCGCCATCGCCAATTTCGAATCTCTGGCGTGTCGGGCCGGGCGGGCCCTGGACGAGATGCGCCAGGATCTTCTCGGGATGGAGCCCCTGCGCGAGCGGCGGGGCTACGACGCCCCGAGCGACCACTTCACGCGCTACGAGGTCGACCTCATGCAGGAACAGGCGTCGCGTCACCTGGTGCTCGAACAGGTGCGCGGCATCTCCGTGGGTTGGGGGCTGCCGGGCTGGTCGCGACTCGTGGAGGCGCTGCCCCGGGAGCTGGGCTGGGCCTCGCTTCAGGGGCTGGACCGGCTGGCGCGGGCCGCCCCAGAGCTGGCCGACGTGATCGTGCTGGTCGGGCGACCCCGGCGCTCCCCGAGCACTTCAGCGTAGACCTCCGCCGTGGCGCCGGCGATGTGGGTCCAGGAGAAGTGGGTGACCACCTGCTCGCGACCCAGGATCGCGAGGCGGGCGCGGGTCTCGGGCCGATCGGCCAGGCTCATGATGCCCCGGGCCAGATCCTCGGGGTCGTCGCGCTCGACCAGCACGCCCCCCTCGGCCAGGCCCATCACCTCCGGCAGGGCGCCGGCTCGGCACGCGACCACCGGAGTGCCGCACGCCATGGCCTCGACGGCGGGCAGGCCGAATCCCTCGTAGCGCGAGGGCACCACCACGAGGCTCGCCCGGCGGTAGAGGTGGACGAGCTCGTCGTTGGGAACGCGGCCGGTGACGCGCAGGCGATCGGTGACCCCTGCCTCACGAGCCCACTTGAATACCTCGTTGCCCGGATGGTCGTTGTCGACCAGGGTGAGGCGCAGCCGGGCGGGCGTGCGTGCCAGGGCCTGGATCAGGGTCTTGATGCCCTTGTTGGGGTCCGCGGCCCGGCCCACGCAGAGCAGCTCGTCCTCGTTCTTTTCGACGCCCGGGTCGGGGCTGTAGAGATCCGTGTCGATTCCGTTGCGAACGTTGACGACCCGGCTGGCCGGCATGTGGAAGTCGCGCGTGATCTCCCGCGCGCTGGTCTCCGAGGAGGTGAGGACCCGCTCGATACGGCGTGCCACGAAGGACTGCATCCCGACCGGGTAGAACTGCATGGTTCCCACCGCCTCGGTGAGGTTCGTATCCCGGATGAAGGAGGCGCGCCGGTCGACGGTGAGGGGGTGGTGCACCGTGGTCACCACCGGGAGCCCGAGGGCGCGGACCCCCAGCAGGCCGTAACCGAGGCACTGCACATCGTGGACCAGGTCCCAGCGGTCGCCGGCTCGGGCCTGGGCCGCCACGGCCGCGAGGGCCCGCATGCTGAAGGCGAAGGGCTCGGGCAGGAATCCCAGGCGGCTGGCCGCCAGCTCGTAGAAGTTCAGGGGGTGGAAGATGCCGAGGGGACGGCCCGCCGGCAGCATTCCCGCGTAGTCCCGGCTGAACCACTTGCCCCACAGCTCTTGATTCGGGAGGTGGTGGACCTTGCGCGCGAAGGGCATGGGGTCGGGGTAGGGCGGCCCGACGAAGACGTCGATCTCGAAGCCGCGCTCGGCCAGCGCCCGGCTCAGGAACCAGAGGTAGACCCCCTGGCCTCCGCAGTTCATGTTGCCGCGATAGGCGACGAAGCAGATGCGCGCCATCTCAGCTCGCAGGCGAGGGCAGGGCCCGCTTCTCTGCGCAGGCCCGCTTCTCAGCGTAGAGGATCAGGCTCTTGGGGCAGACGAAGTTGAGGAAGGACTCGATCTGGTCCATGAGCTTCGACCCCGTCGCCCGGATCAGGAACTCGCGATAGGAGCGCACCATGCGGCTCTCGTCCGCGTCGGGCAGGTGCATGGCCGAGCGCAGCACCCAGTAGGGCGTGTGGAAGCCGTGGGCAAAGCCGACCCCCACGGTGGCGAGGCCCGACTTCGCGAGCCCCTCGGCGAGCTGCCGCGGCTTGAAGATGCGGATGTGGCCGCCCGGGCTCTCGAAGTACTCGTCGCCCAGGCGCAGGTAGAGGTGCTCGCTGGTCGCCGTCGGTATCGTGATCGCGAGCTTGCCACCGGGTGCCGTTACCCGGGCGAGCTCGGCCCCGGCGCGCTCGTAGCTGTGGACGTGCTCCATGACCTCGGAGCAGATCACCCGGTCGAAGGTCCCATCGGGAAAGGGCAGCTTGTAGATGTTTCCCTGGGCCATCTCGCCCACGGTGCCCGCGGCCCGGGCCTCCCCGCGCAGGCGCTTGGAGGCGTCGCGCATGGAATCGAAGTCCAGGTCGAAGCCCACCGCCATGGCGCCCCGGGAGATCACGCCGAAGCAGTGGCGCCCCTCGCCACAGCCGGCGTCGAGCACCCGGTGCCCCTTGCGAACGTCAAGCCGATCGAGGTCGACTGTCAGCAGCACGCAGGGTGTCCTCGAAGACCTGGGTCAGATTGTGGGCGGCGTCGTCCCAGCGAAAGACGCGCTCCACCCGTCGCCGCGCGGCTTCGCCCATGCGCTCGGCCTTGCCGGGCTCGGAGAGAATGTCCGCGATGGCGTCCGCCATGGCGCGTGCGTCGCGCTGGGGGACCAGGCGGCCGGTCCGTCCGTCGCTGCCCACCACCTCGGGCAGGGCACCGGCGGCGTTGGCCACCACCGCCAGCCCGCACGCCATGGCCTCGCTGGCCGGGAAGCCGAAACCCTCGAAGAAGGAGGGCACGAGGGCGACGCGCGCCGTCGAGTACTGGCGCACCAGCTCGTCCCGGCTCAGCAGCTCCTTCAGGATGATCACCCGATCCTCGAGGCCGTACTTGCGGACGAGGCGGGGGACCAGGCCGTCTTCGGGAATGCGTCCGTCGACGATCTTCAGCTTTACGTGATCGGGCAGCAGGGAGAGGGCCTCGATCATGGTCCCGATGCCCTTCTTGCGATCCTCAGTGCGGCCGACGAAGAGAAGGTCGGTCTCCTTCTCGACCTCCGGGCAGGGATGGAAGACCTCGGGGTCGGTCCCGTTGTACACCACCGGAATCTGCTTCTGGGGAATGCCGAAGTAGCGTTCGATCTCGATGCGCGACGCCTCGCTCACCGTCACGATCTTCGCGAGACGCGGCGCGACGAACTGCTGCATGAGCAGGGGGAAGTAGAGGGTGCGCTTCACCTTCTTGATGAGGCGGGGATCGATGGTGAAGTCCGCCTCGCGGTCGATGTGCAGGGGATGGTGGATCACCGACACCACCGGGACCCCCATGGCCTGGATCGCCAGCAGCCCCCAGCAGAGGCTCTGGTTGTCGAAGACCACGTCGAAGCGGTAGCGCTCCTGGATCTTCTTCCAGCGCATCATCATGCGGAAGCCGAAGGTCTGCATCTCGGGAAAGACGCCCATGCGCGAGACGCCCAGCTCCCAGAGGCTCATGGGCTTGAGCAGGGAGAAGGGCTTCTGCGGATCGAAGAAGTCCGGATGGGGCTGGGCGAAGACGTTGTCGTTGGGGATCTCGTGGAGCGGGATGCCCTCGTCGAGCTCGGGCAGGGGCGGGCCCGCGAAGACGTGGACGTCGTGACCGGCCTTCTTCCACTCCCGGGCCAGGTAGGCGGCGTAGATCCCCTGGCCGCCGCAGAACATGTTGCCCCGGTAGGTGAAGAGAGCGATGCGCATCTGGGAACTCCGGCTCAGGCGCCCTTGGGCGTGGCGTCGTCGCTGGCGTCCGGAGCGGGCTCCGGCTCGACCTGGATCGTCGCAATGGTGAAACCCACCCACGCGGTAAGGCCAAGCACGAAGAAGGTCAGGATGGCGACCGGCACCGCCAGGGCGAAGTAGCTCCCGCTGAGAATGCCGATCAGGAAGAGCAGACCCAGCACGCCTGCGCCAATACAGATGGCCCAGCCCTGGGTTCGGGATGCGTCGTTCATCGCCCGGTTGCTCCAAGAAAGAGGTCAAGAAGAGGTGAAGAGGTGAAGTGACCGCGAGAGCGAGCGCATCGGCGCCCGAGCGGTCGGGATCGCGGCCGGGAGTATTCGGGGGAAGGCGGGGGCTGTCAACCGGAGGGCCCCCCGGCCGAATCCATGGGCGGTGCACCTGTCGAGAGACCCGCGGGAATCTTGCGGCGGATCACGGCGCGATCGATCAGGGTACAATGCTGCGAAGACGCCGGCACGCGGAGGCGCATTGGATCCCACGAGATCCGCGAGCGAAGAACGCGGGCGACCGAAGATGTCCCGGGGCGCGGCGGGTAGTGCGGCATCCGCTGCAGAGGCCCTCCCCACGGCGTCGTGGTGGCCGGTGGCGATCGCGGTCACGGTCGCCATCAGTGCGTTCGGCGTGGCGCACATGGTTTCGAAGTCGCAGTCCCATGGACTCCATCGCGCCACCGAAGCGGCGATGCATCAGATGCAGGCCGTCACCGAGGCGCGCATGGAGACGCAGGTTCGCGCGCTCGCGCGTGTCGTTCGCTACTGGGAGCAGGCGAGAGGCCTGACGGAAGAGGAGTTCGTGAGCCATGCCACGAACCTCGTACGCGACTTCGAGTACATCCGATCCATCCAGTGGATGGACGAGAGTCGCGTCTTCCGCTGGGCCGTTCCCGCGGAAACGGGGACCGGCTTGATCGGAAGTCGCATTGGCGACGACCAGATCGAGAAGCAGAAGTACGAGCGCGCGAAGGTCGGCGGCGGGCCCAAGGTCAGCCCTGCGGTCGATCTTCTCTCCGGCGGCCGCGGCTTCGTGATCGTCGATGACATCGAATTCGATGGAGAAGTACACGGCTACATCATCGGAGTCTACTCGGCCGCGACCTCGATGTCCGCGATACTCGAACACGTGGCCATCGGCTTCGACGTCGCGATCGAAACCGAGGGAGGCGAGCTCTGGCGGCGCAGCAGCGCCGCGGGGAGCGCGTGGTCTCCGGTCCTGGGCGAAGTGCGCATCCGAAATCGCGTCTGGAAGCTGTCGGTAACGCCGAGTCCGGCGGTCGCCGCGACCTACGAGAACCTGCTTCCCGAGTTCATCGCCGGGGCGGGCATCGTCTTTGCCATCCTCTTCGGCCATGCGATCCGCACCGCGGCGATCGCCCGTTGGCGCAGCGCACGCCTCGCGGAGGCCAACCGCGACCTGCGCGTCGAGTTCGATCGTCGAATGCGGGCAGAAGTGGCGGAGAAGGAGGTGCGGGCGGAGCTCGTCACGGTTCTGGATTCGCTCCCCGCGTACGTGTGGAGCGCGGAGGTGCGCCCGGGCGGCGAGTTCGACATGCGATACCAGTCGAAGGCCGTCGAGGCGATCACGGGCCGATCCGCGTCCTTCTTCGCCAGCCAGAGCGGCGGCTGGATGAACTGCGTGCACCCGGCGGACCGCGAAGTCGTTGCAGATGCCTTCCGGCGCCTGGTGCGGGGGGACGCGGACGAATCGAGCCGGGAATACCGTCTGGTTCGCCCGGACGGGGAGGTTCGCTTCCTGCGAGATCGCGTGCACGTGAGGCGGACCGAGACCGGGCGGCGCTTCGATGGCGTCGTCGTCGACTACACCGACCTGAGGCGGGCCGAGGATGAGAGGCTCCAGCTCGAGGACAGCCTCCAACAGGCGCAGAAGCTGGAGAGTCTCGGCGCGTTGGCGGGCGGCATTGCTCATGACTTCAACAATCTTCTGGTCGCGATGCTCGGCCACGCGAGCCTGGCTCGCGAGGACCTTCCGGCGGATTCTCCGCTTCACTCCCAGTTGGAGAAGATCGAGAACGCGGCGCGGAGCGCGGCCGAGCTGTGCCGGCAGATGCTCGCATACGCGGGCATGGGCTCGGTCGACGTCGCGAAGATCGATCTGCGTGACATCGTGCAGGAAACGGGAGAGCTGCTGCGCGCATCGATTCCGCGCACGACCGAGCTCCGATTCGAGCTCGGTGAGCGCCCGGCGATCGTCGAGGCCGATTCGAGCCAGATACGCCAGATCGTGCTCAACCTCATGACGAACGCGGCGGAAGCCATCGAGGATGGATCGGGAAAGATCACGCTGACGATCTGCCAGCGCAGCGTCGACGACGCGACCCGCGCCGCATCCCTCTTTGGCGACGACCTGCCCAGCGGTGCGTGCGTGGGCATTTCGGTGCGCGATGACGGGTGCGGGATGGACGAGGAGACGAAGAGGCGGATCTTCGAGCCCTTCTTCTCGACCAAGTTTCGCGGGCGCGGGCTCGGACTTGCGGCGGTACTGGGCATCGTTCGGCGCTGTCACGGTGCACTCGGAATAGAGAGCGAGCCCGGGGCGGGTACCACGATGACGGTGCTCTTCCCTGCGGCGGAGGCCGGGATGGCGCCGGTCCGGCGCGCTGGGGAGGCGCCGGTGAGTTCCACCGGAAGCGGGCTCGTCATGCTCGTCGAGGACGACGATGCGGCGCGTGAGTTCGCGTCGCTGGTCCTGGAACGGGCGGGATTCGAAGTCTTGCGTGCAGCGGACGGCGTCGAGGCACTCGAGCTCTTCGACAAGCATGCCGCGAGCGTCCGCTGCGTCGTGCTCGATCTCACCATGCCCCGGATGGACGGAGAGGAGACCTACCGGCAGCTGGCCGCGCGCAGTTCCGATGTGCCGGTGATCCTCTGCAGCGGCTACCCGGAATGCGATGCGGTGGCCCGCTTCGGCAGCCTCGGACTTGCCGGCTTCTTGGAGAAGCCCTACGAGCCGCAATCGCTCGTTCGAAGCGTATCCGTGGCCTGTGCGGAGCACGGCCAGGGCGACGCGCCCTGCGAAGCTCCGAGCTGAACTTTGTCGTAAGGCCCGTCAGGCCCGTCGTGCCCGCTCCGAAGGTCCTTCGCTAAGCTGCCGCCCATGCGGGTCATCGGTCTCATGTCGGGCACCTCGGCGGACGGCGTCGACGCTGCTCTCGTCGAGTGGCCCGACGACGGGGCGGCGCGGCCCTTTCGCCTGATCGCCTTCGAAGAGACGCCCTTCGAGCTCGCCTTCCAGCAGCGGATCCATCGCCTGGCGGCGGCGCGAGTTCCCGGCGCGGAAGCCCTGGAGGAGCTGGCGAGCCTCGACGTCCTGCTCGGGGAGCGATTCGCCGGGGCCGCGGCGGCGGTCGCGAAGGCGGCGGGCATCCCCCTCGCCGAGATCGACGCCATCGCGTCCCATGGGCAGACCGTCGCCCATCACCCCGAGCGCCACGCCACGCTGCAGATCGGCGATCCCTCCGTGATCGCGGAGCGCACGGGCTGCACCACAGTTGCGGACTTCCGGGCCCGGGACGTGGCGGCGGGAGGCGAGGGCGCGCCGCTGGCTCCCTTCTTCCACTACGAGCTGCTGTCGAGCCCCGACGAGAGCCGGGTGGCGCTGAATCTCGGCGGCATCGCGAACCTCACCTGGCTGCCGCGCGGCGGGGGGCCCGACGACGTGATCGCCTTCGACGTGGGCCCCGCCAACGCCCTGGTGGACGCCGCGGTGCAGCTGCTGTCCGCTGGACGTGAGCGTATGGACCGCGACGGCGCACGCGCCGGCCGCGGCACGGTGCAGGCCGATCTGCTCGAGCGCCTGCTCGACGACGACTTCCTGCGCCGGCTGCCGCCCAAGTCGACGGGCCGCGAGCGCTACGGGATGCGCGAGGCCGAGGCGCTGGTGAAGGAGTGGAGCGAGCAGGGCCGGCCCGAGGACGATCTCATCGCTACCCTCGTGGCCTTCACCACCGAGTCCGTCGGCCTGGCCTGCCACGAGCTCCTGCCTCGGCTCGTCGATGGCGAAGCCTCCGTGCATCGGCTGCTGGTGGGCGGCGGCGGCGCCATGAATCCCATCATGCTGGAAGGGCTGCGCGGCGTGCTGCCCTCGGCGGTGGTGGAGCCCTTCGATGCTGCCGGCGTGCCCATGGCCGCCGCCGAGGCCATGGCGTTCTCGCTCATGGGCCGCAACGCCCTGCTCGGCATCCCGAATCACCTGCCGCGCTGCACGGGCGCGCGGCGCGCGGCGGTGCTCGGCGAGATCGTGTCGGGGCAGCGCTCCGGATAGGGCTCGCTCCGGGGTTTTCAGCGCCGGGCTAGAGCTTCAGGCGCAGGCCGTCGTCCGCGGTATCGAACTCGACCTCGCCGCGCAGTTGTGCCATCTCGCTTCCCAGGTGGGTGAGCAGCATGTGGCCGCAGTCGAAGAGTGGCTTGTGCTCGATGAGCTGGTCGAGGTTGAGGTGGAAGTCGAGCTGGGCGCTGTGGTTCGTGCACTCGCAGATGAAGAGGTCGGCGCCCCCGGCAAGTGAGGGCAGCTCGTCGAACCAGCCGGTGTCTCCCGAGTAGACGATGCGCTCTCCCCCGACGCTCACCTGGTAGCCGTGGGGATGGGCCTCGAGCTGGTGGCGCGTCTCGAAGGAGCGCAGATCGGCCGGCCCGATCTGGTGGGTCGCGCCTGGCGGAACCTCGCTGAAGCGGATCGCGAAGCTCCACTCGCGCTCGCGGATGCCGTGGCCCATGGCTTCGGCCAGCGCATGCACGCGCGCTTCGATGTCGGGTGGCCCGGCGATGTGCAGGGGCCGGGTGCGCTGGTCTTCGTAGAGGGCGCCGAGCAGGAAGAGGGGAATCCCGCCGAAGTGGTCGCCGTGGAAGTGGGAGACGACGATGGCATCGATCTCGTCGCGCTGGATGCCCTCGACCTCGAGCCCGGTGTTCGTCGTCACTCCGCAGTCGAGCAGCAAGGCGCCGCGCTGGCCGCGCACGAACACGGCAGATTGCCTGCGACCGCCGGCGCCAAAGGCGTCGCTGGTTCCGATGAACACCACCTCACTCATTAAACTGCTCCCGCTCGGGCTGCCGCCGTGCTGCGGCCTGGCCGGACGCAATGACCTTATCGGCACTCACACTATTCTGGTAAACAATTGTGGAAAACGCCGCCCGCGTAGACGCCGTCGCTGCCCCTGAAGTCCGCGGGCACCACCTCATCTTCCCACACCACCACCCTACGCAACCTCGCGCCCGGCTCGATCCGGGCCCCGCGGCCGACCACGAGGGACAAACTCTTCTCGAAGTGGGTGCCGTCTGCACATGCGAGTGTTTCCGCATTCATGAAGGTGAGGGGTCGCGGCTCCAGATTGACTCGAAGATACTCGGGGGGCGTCCCCACGGGCTCCCAAAGGCAGTTTCGCTCGGACACGAGCTCGCCGCGGATATCCTGGGCTCCGGCCTCCAGGGCCGGGGCGAGCCAGTCGCGCAGATCCTCGAAGTCGTCCCCCGCGGGTATGGAGTCGAAGAGCCGCGCTGCCAGCACCCGCACGCCCAGGAAGACTCCGGAAGCGGATTCCCCTCCAAAATCGTGGGTCTGACCGATTCTTCTGACGCAATTCTGGTCGTCCATGCCCAAGGTTCCGAAGGCCTCGGATCTCGAGTCTTCTCGCAGCAGTAGGGTGGCGGCGTCGCCCCGGCTCCGATGGCGCTCGACCAGGGCGCCGAGGTCTGCGTCCAGGAGCATGTCACCGGCCAGCACGATGCACGGATCGCTTTCGCGCAGGAAGGCCGCCGCGCGCCGGATGCCGCCGCCGGTGCCCAGGGGCGCCTCCTCGGCGCTGTAGCGAACCGTGATTCCGCTGGGGCCGAAGCGCTCGACCGCGTTGCGGATGGTGTCGGGCCGGTGGTGGAGATTCACCATGACCTCGTCGACTCCGTGGGCGCGCAGCAGCGCGAGGAGATAGGCGATTACCGGGATGCCGCGCACGGGCATGGCGGGCTTCGCGCACAGCTGCGAGAGCGGGCGCAGGCGGGTTCCGAGACCGGCGGCGAGGATCATGGCCCTCATGGCTGGGGGGACTCCGACTGTGGCGACGGCCGGCCGGCCTCGCTGCCAAGGAGAGCCAGTACATCCCCGAGGCGCTCGAGGGCCGGGTCCCACGCGCGCGCGATCGCCGCCGCGGCCTGAAGGTTGCGCAGGGCGTTGGGGAGCAGCCGCAGGTAGCGCGTGTCGCCGGCGCCTGCGGCGCGGACAGCGCCTGCGGCGTGGACGGCGCCTGCGGCGTGGACAGCGCCTGCGGCGTGGACGGCGCCTGCGGCGTGGACGGCGCCTGCGGCGTGGACGGCGCCTGCGGCGTGGACATAGTGCGCATAGTCCTTGGCGACCCGGCTGAGGGTGAGTAGCTGGAAGCGCTGCTCGAAGGTGTCGGGGTCGGGCGCGTCGGGTAGGGCGGGCCGCAGCCGCTCGAGCTGCTCGCGCACTTCGGCTTCGGGCAGGGCGACGTGGGAGTCGCGTAGGAGGCAGACGAGATCGTATTCGGGGGGCGCGAGGAAGGCGCCCTGAATGTCGATCATCACCAGGCGCTCGCCGGGGGCTGCATCCAGGCGAAGGTGCAGGTTGGCGGCCTTGTAGTCGCGGTGGGCGAGGCGTTGAGGCGCCCGCCCGCATATCTCGGCAATGAGCGCGAAGGCTTCCCGCACTGCCTCCTTCTCGCCCGCGCTCGCCGGCCGGCCCAGAGACCACGGCAGGGCCCAGTCGAGCACCCGCTGCGCCTTGCTCTCGAAGAGCGCGGCGTCGAGGCGGCGCCCGAAGGCGGGGATCTCCTCGGGACGCGCGTGCAGGTACTGGAGACGCGGGATCCAGTCGCAGGCCTCGGCGTAGAGGGCGCGGCGGGCCTCGGGGGCGAGGGTGGCGGCGGCGTCCTCCAGGCTCAGGGGCCCGGCGTCTTCCAGGAGGTCGATGCCGCGCTCCGGGTCGCTCGCGTAGCGGGTGGGTACGGAAATCCCGTGGCCCGCCAGAAAACCGAGGAGAGGCTCGAGGGGCGGCTCGGCCGTGGCTCCGGGTGCGCGCAGCGCCGGATCGTCCTCGGCCTCTACCCGCGCGATGACGCTGGCGGGTACATCGGCACCCCCCTCGAAGCGGAGCCGAAAGAAGCGTCGCCTGCCCAGCCCCGGCGCAATGGCCTCGATCGCACTCGGCTCGCAGCCGAATCTTCTCTGCGCCAGCCCCGAGAGCATCTCTTGGATCGGTGTACCGGCGCTCATCCCATCTCAGCCCAGCGCCTGCGGCCTAGCCGAAAGCGCCTGCGGCCTGGGCAAGAGCGTCTGCGGCCTAGCCGAAAGCGCCTGCGGCCTAGCCGAAAAAGACATGGCAGGCCGCCACCGCGCCCACGAAGCCCGCCACGTCGCCGGTGAGGCAGGCCGCCAGGGTATGGCGTCCGTCGGCGACCCGAGCGGCGCCGAGGTAGAGAGCCAGGACGTAGAAGGTCGTCTCCGTCGAGCCCTGGAGGGTGCTCGTCAGCAGGCCGATGAAGGAATCCGGGCCGTAAGCGGTGAGGGTCTCGCTCATGATCCCGAAGGCTCCCGAGCCCGAGAAGGGGCGCAGCAGCGCCATGGGGAGTACTTCGGCGGGGACGCCCAGCGGCGTCGTGAGCGGACTCACCAGCGCGATGAACATATCGAGAGCGCCCGACTCCCGGAACATCGCGACGGCGGTGAGGATGGCGACCAGGTAGGGGACGATGCGCACCGCCACCTCGAGACCCTCCTTGGCGCCCTCCACCATGGAGTCGTAGACGCGCACGCGTCCCGCTACCCCGATCAGGAGCAGACCGCCGATGAGCAGCGGGAAGGACCAGGTCTGCACCAGGGTCTTGATGGCGCCGGAGGCGCCGACCTCTTCGGCGAGGCGCAGGCCCTCGAGGACGAGCGCGACCAGCACAGCCGCGGCACTTCCGTAGACGAGGATGCTGCGCCCCAGCCCCATGGGCTCCCGCGGACCGCTGGCCGCGGGGATCTCGACCTCTCCGAAGTCGGGCGGCGGCGAGCCGTCGCCGGCCGCCGCGGTCCCGGTCGCCGGAGGCTGGAAGACCGTAAGGCGCCGCAGCAGGTAATAGGCGCTGACTGCGGCCAGGGTCGAGCAGGTGGTCGCGATGAGGGTGGGGATCCAGACGGCCTCGGGGTGGGCCGAGCCTGCCGCCGAGCGCACGAAGATGGTCCCGGTGGGCGGCATGAGGGTGATCGCCGAAGTATTGATGGCGAGAAAGAGCACCATGGCGTTGGATGCCGTGCCGGGGTGGGGGTTCAGCTTCGAGAGCTCCACCATGGCCTTCAGGCCGAAGGGGGTGGCGGCGTTGCCCAGGCCCATGATGTTGCAGGCCATGTTCATCACCATGGCCCCCATGGCGGGGTGGTCCGCCGGCACATCGGGGAACATCCGCCGCAGCAGGGGCGCGAGCAAGCGCGCGATGGCGTCACGCAGGCCGCCGTCGAAGGCGACCTTCATGATGCCGAGCATGAAGCACATGCCGCCCACGAGACCGATCACAAGGGTGACCGCCGACTTGGCCCCCTCGAAGAGGCCCGTCGACACGTCTGCCATGCGACCCGTGAAGGCCGCGTAGATGATCGAGATGAGGATCAGCCCGAGCCAGACCCAGTTGAGCACCGGAACCCCCCAGTCCAGTGTCGCGCAGCAATTGCCGCTTGGCAGGCTCCCGGATAAGCTCCGTGAAGTCAAGCGCTTGCGCAGGGCCTCCCCCCGACGACAGCTTCGTGTCCCTCACAGATCGGCTGTTCTGCGCCCGATCTTGCCGCGAATCTGGCCTGATGCCGGTCCGAAGGCGCGGCTGCGGTGTCCAGCAGGGAGGCGCGGAAACCGAGAAGAGGGTCTGGCCGGGCCGCTGGGGCGGCTTTCGGCCGCGGTCCTCGAGCTGCAGGACCGGACGAGCGTGAGCGAGAGGCGAGTAAGCAAAGCGAGTAGCGAGAAGGAAAGCGAAAAGGGAGAGGCATGACGAGAAGGACGCTGGTCGTGGGACTGGCCCTGTGGATCGCCTGCAGCTTCGAGGTGCTCGGCGCGGCCAGGCAGGACGGATCCGCGCTTCTGCCCGAGCGCCTCGAGGGGGTGATGAAGTCACGCGCCTTTCGGGGAGCGCGCGTATCGGCGCTGGTGATTCGCGAACGGGACGGCGCCGTGCTCTACGAGCAGCTCGCCGACCGGCCCCTGATCCCGGCCTCGAACACCAAGGTGCTTACCGCGGTGGCGGCCCTCGCGACATTCGGCCCGACCTTCCGTTTCGAGACGGGGATCTGGAGCGCCGGGCCCCCGGATGCCGCGGGCAACGTGGGCGCCCTCTACGTCGAGGGCGCCGGCGATCCGGCCATGAACTCGGAAGACTGGTGGCGTCTCGCGGAAGAGCTGCGCGCATCCGGCGTGCGCCGGGTGAGCGGCGAGCTGGTGCTCGACGACTCGGCGCTGGACCGGGTCCGCTGGCACCCCTCCCTGGGCCGAACCTCCTCCCGGGCCTACCACGGCCCGGTCGGCGCTCTCACGGCGAACTACGCCGCCTTCTCGGTGACGGTGACACCCGGCGCTCGGGAGGGAGACGCCGTTGGGGTGGGGATCAGCCCGCCGGTCCCCTACCTGGCGCTGTCCAACCGGGCGGTCACGGGCCCAGCGAATGCCCGCCGCAGCCTCGTGGTGGATCGCAGCGCGGGGAGCCGCGGCGAGACCGTCAATGTCGTGGGTACCGTGCGAGTCGGTGATCGCCCCAAGGTCTACTACCGCAGCGTTCTCGACCCCACGCGCTACGCCGGTGCGGTCTTGCGCATGCAGCTCGAAGCCGTGGGGATCGTGGTGGAGGGGCAGACGCGCGTCGGATCCCGGCCCGCCGATGCCCACGAGCTGATGCGCTTCAGCGGCCGGTCCATGGCGGAGATCGTTCGGCTCTTCATGAAGTACAGCAACAACGCCGTCGCGGAGACCTTGGTAAAGGGGATGGGGGCCCGGGTCGGCCCCGGGCCGGGCTCCTGGAGTACCGGTGTGCCCAGCATGCGCCGCACGTTGCTCGAGCTGGGTCTCGATCCCGAGAGCTTCTCTCTGGTCGACGGCTCGGGACTTTCCTACGAGAATCGCGTCACGCCCCGGGCACTGGTCCGCGCCCTGCGCGTGGGCTCCTCCTCCTTCCGCTTCGGGCCCGAACTCGAGGCGGCCCTCCCCATCGCGGCCCGGGACGGCACCCTCGAGGAGCGCGCGGCCGGGGCGGCCGACGTGGTGCGGGGCAAGACAGGGCTGCTCAATCGGGTGACGGCCCTCTCGGGTTTTGCGGTGATTCCGGCGGGCACTCGTCTTTCCGAGGAGCGCCGGAGCACGGAGTCCGAACGAGCGGTGTTCTCGATCCTGGTGAACGGCTATCGGGTAGGCGACGAGCTCGCCATGGACACCGTCGATCGCTTCGTGGCAGAGCTCACCCGCTCTTCCGCACCCAGCCCACCCCGCGCCGAGGAGCTGTCGTCCTCCGCGCCGGAACGGTTGCGCTAACGGAACTGGGCCAACGAAACAACGCCAACGAAACAACGTCAGAGAAGGGTCCCGGGACTCAGGAGCGCTGCTGGATCGCCCGGTCGTAGGCCCGCATCACCTGCTCGATGTACTCCGCGGGGAGCACCTTTCCGCGGCGCAGCCGGCGATCGATACGGCCGGGGCCCCAGTTGTACGCGGCGAGAGCCGTCGAAATGCTCCCGAAGCGATTCTCGAGCTGCTTGAGATAGGCGACGCCCAGGGTCACGTTGGTTACGGGATCGAAGAGGGTGTCGGGACCGCGCCAATCGATTCCCAGCTTGTGGGCCAGCTCCTCCGCAGTGCTGGGCAGGAGCTGCATCAGTCCGAGCGCGCCCACGGACGAGACGGCGAGGTGGTAGCCGCCACTCTCGACGTGGATCACGGCGAGCACCATCTCGACGTCCATGTCGTGTCGTATCGCCTCGGCAACGACGGTGGACGCCAGGGCGCTCTCTTCGTCGCGGGAGAGACCGGTGTGGCGTCCCCACAGATAAGCGAGAACCTCCAGCTCGTCCGCGTTGGCGACGGGGGCGGCGTCGTGCTCCTGGACGCCCGGGGCGCTGACTGGCGGCGTGCCGGCGACGAGCGACCGGGCCGTCGCCCCTGAGTCGAAGGACACGGACGGAGGCTGACAGGAGAGGGCGGCGAACCCCACCAGTGCGACGCAGAGGAATGAAGATCGGCCGTATGTCGTCATCCGACTCCCATGGGTGAAATGCCGAGGGCCGCAATGGCCTGGAGATTATTCACTACCGCGTAGCCTGTTGAAGCCGTGATCAGCGCGAGGAAGCAGCTCTTGGTGAGCGCTCCGAAACGCTGGGTGAGGAGTAGAAAGGCGATCGCGGCGACGGTCACGACGCTGTCGATGGCGAGGCCGCCCAGCAGCCCGACACGCTGGAAGAGCCAATCGACGACGGGGTTGGCCTCGACGACGTCCCATCCCTGTACCGGAGCTCGCAGGCATAGGTAGGTCGTCCAATGATCCGCGCTCGTGAGCAGGAAGGTCAGTATGGTGAAGATCCGCAGCATCGAAGGGGGTGAAGCTCCTCGCAGTCCCGGAGTGCCCCGACAGTGGGCCGCTCCCTCGGGCCTGGAAGAAGAGCAAGAAGCGTGCCCCGGACACGGGGCGGCTGGGCTAGCGTTGCGAAAACGCGAGGTTGGGGAAGAGCTTGCGTGCGCGTGAGGGGCTGCAGTTCAGCGCGTGCGCCGGAAAGAAAGGGAAGTTCTCTTCCACTTCGTGGACGCACCCGAATCACCTCGCGTCGGGCCGGCGCGAGCACTCTTGGCAAGGAATCTAGCGCGAAGATTCTACCGCGAGGGATCTGCTGCGAAGAATCCGCCGCGAAGGATCCGGCGCCGGGCCGGATCCTTCACGGTCGCACTCCTATTTCTTCTTCATCCTACCCTTGCCGAGGAGGAGCCAGTCGAGAGACACGTTCTCCTTGGTGGCGAGGGTGATCAGGAAATCGGTGTGAGGAGTGGTCCCGTTCTCGTAGCGGTTCACGTTCTGCTGAAAGACGCCCAGGTCTCTTGCGAACTGTCGCTGGGATCGATCGCCACGCACCTGGGCGATTCGTTCGGGGAGCTTCCGCTTGATTCGTTGTACCGAAGCTGAGGCCATGATGGTTCCTCTCTTGTCTTGGTAGTGGATTGAGTTGTTGGTTTGAAGTGTTGGTTCGAGTTTCCGGGGGTTCGGCGTTGCGGATAGCCGACACTCATAGCACTTGCTTGGAGTCCTGCACTGTCGATTCGGTTCGGCGATAGTCGCGATTCTTTCGCACTTCTCTCGCACTTCGTCTCTTCGATTCAGCGGGTGGCGGGTCACGCTGGTGATGAGTGTGGCGACACGTCGACTACACATCGATCACACATCGATCACAGGATTGCGTTACGCCCTTTTGACTCAGCGGCGCAGTGTAGAGAGCGGCTTGCGCACCTTCAACCCCAAAGCTCTTCAATCGATCACGGATTCGCCTTCTCCCGCGGGTGTGTCTCAAAACTGCGTTCCAGGTTCTTGACGTATCTTGAGTGTTACGCGATGAGTTGTACATCTAGCGAAGAGATTCCCGACGGTGGGCTGTACGATATGGTGCACTTTCGTTCCATTGCGACTTCTTGTTTGGATCTGATCGATTCCGTGTGGGGTGAATCACCAATCAGTGACGCTCTCCCTGCGTGGGTGAAGCGGGCCACTGTGGATTAGACTCGGATTTCCCCTCCGGGTCGGATCTCGCTCTCCTGCGAGGCGCGCCGGGGGGGGCAGGCTGGAGGCGGGCATTGAGGATCGTGGCAGGTCAGCTCGGCGGCCGTCGTCTGGCCTCGCCACCTGCGGGGGTGCGGCCCACTTCGGATCGAGTTCGCGAGGCCCTCTTCGCCCGACTCGAGCCGCTCGAAGGGGCACGGGTGCTGGATCTCTTCTGCGGTACCGGGGCGCTCGGGATCGAGGCGCTTTCCCGGGGGGCCGCGCGCGTGGTGTTCGTCGACCGCGCGCGGCGATCGATCCAGGTGCTGCGCGAGAATCTCGCCTCCCTGGGCGTCGAGGAGCACATCGACATCGTGCGCGCCGATGCTCGTTCTGCGCTCCGGCGACTCGCGGAGGCGGCGGAGCGCTTCGATCTCGTGCTCGCCGATCCTCCCTACGAGGCCGGTGGGATCGTCGAGCTGCTAGAGGAGCTTGCGGCGAGCGAGCTCCTCGAGCCCGACGCGGTGGTGGTCGTCGAGCGTTCGAAGCGTCATTCTCTCGGCCCCGTCGAGGGGTTGGAGCTGCTGGACGAGCGCGGCTACGGAGATACGGTGATCGACCGCTACGGGCTGCACGCGGCGGGCGGATCGGAGGAGGCGCAAGCTGATGACCAGTGCTGATCAGACCGGGGGAAAGTCGAAGCCACCCTCTATCGCTCTCTTTCCCGCCAGCTTCGATCCGCTGACCAACGGGCACCTGGACCTCGTCGAGCGCGCCCGCACGGTCTTCGACGAGGTCGTGGTTGCACTGGCGGTCAACGTGGGAAAGAGCGGGACATTCGACTTCGACGAGCGCCTGGAGATCCTCCACGGCGTGCTCTCTTCTTACGAGGGCGTGCGCGTCGAGAGCTTCGAGGGCCTCGTGGTCGAGCATGCGCGCAAGATCGGGGCACGGGCGATCATCCGGGGGCTGCGCGCCATGTCGGACTTCGAATACGAGTTCGAGATGGCCCTGATGAACAAGCACCTCGATCCTTCGGTCGAGATCCTCTTCATGATGACCAGCCAGGAGTACCTGTACGTGAGCTCGTCACGGCTCAAGGAGCTGGTGCGATTCGGCCACGACGTGCACGAGTTTCTTCCGCCGCTGGCCGCCAAGCGCCTGCGGGAGAAGCTCGGCGGAGCCTGAGTCGCCGCCGGCGCTCGAGTCGGTTGCCGGAGTCTGAGTCGGTTGCCGGGATAAGCGGAGCGGGAAGCGGAGAGCGAAGATGGTCGATCGCGCGCGAAGCGGCGAGCCCGAAGTGATTCGTTTCGGCACCAGTGGCTGGCGCGGGGTACTCGGCGAAGAGATCACCTTTCCCCGCTTGCGCATCGCGGTTCGCGCCTGTGCGCGCTGGTTCGCTCGACAAGGGCAGGGCGACCGCATCCTGGTGGGCTTCGACGGGCGCTTCGCCAGCGAGCGGATGGCCCGTACCGCGTGCACGGTTCTCTCCCAGGAGGGCCTCGCGCCCCAGCTTGCGGGCTCGCGGGTGCCCACGCCGGTGGTCGCCGAGGAGATCCTGCGTCGTCGCGCGGCGGGCGCATTGGTCTTGACGGCGAGCCACAATCCCCCGGAGTACCACGGCATGAAGGTCCTCGGGGCCTGGGGAGGGAGCCTCACGCTCCGCGACACCCGCTGTGTCGAGGAGCTTGCCGCCGCCGCAGTGCGCCGCAGGGGCTTCGACGCGGCCGCGGGCGGCGCGGAGCTCTGGCGCGGTCGCGGCGTGGATCTCGTCACCCCCTACCGCGCGCGTCTCGAGGGGCTGCTCGACCTGGATGCCCTGCGTCGCAGCAAGCTGCTCGTGGTCTACGACGCCATGCACGGCGCGGGCGCCGGGGTTCTCGACGAAGTGCTGATCCAGGCGGGCGTTGCGGTGGAGCTTCACCGCGGCCAGCGGGATCCGACCTTTGGAGGCGTTCCGCCCGATCCCGTCGCCGAGCGGCTGGCGCAGCTTGCCCGGGCGGTTCGCGGAGCCAGGGGATTGCGCCTCGGGCTCGCGACCGACGGAGACGCGGACCGCCTCGGGGTGATGGACGAGGGCGGGCGCCTGCTCTCCTCCACTCAGGTGCTCGCGCTGCTGATCGATCAGCTGGCGCGCCGGGGGCGCGTGCGAAAGGGCGTGGCCATCAGCATCGCCACGGGCAGCCTGGTCGAGAAGGTCGCCCTCGACCACGGGCTTCCCATCCAGCGCACTCCGGTGGGCTTCAAGTACCTCTCCACGCTGCTCGTCGAGGGCAGCGCCGACGTTGCGGGAGAGGAGAGCGGTGGCTTCGCCCTAGGACGCTTTGCGCGGGACAAGGATGGGATCCTGGCCGGTGCTCTGCTGGCGGAGGGGGTCGCGAGCGGGCGCAAGCCGCTGGGAGCGCGCGTCGCGGAGCTCGAGGGCCGCTTCGGTCGCTCGGCCTGCGGGAGCCGTTCCCTCGACGCCCGGCCGGCCCTGTGTGAAGGCTTGGAAAGGCTGCGGTCGGCTCCCCCGGGCCGTGTCGGCGACGCCAAGGTGCGGGAGGTCGACGTCACTGACGGCGTCCATCTGCGCCTGGACGACGGCTTCGTGATGCTGCGAGCGTCGGGCACGGAGCCCGTCATCCGCGTCTACGGCGAGGCCCGGGGCCCGCGGCTCCTGACCCGCCTGCTCGATCGGGGCGAGCGTCTGCTCGCGCGCTGAGCGGCACCCGTACAGCTCGTGGATCCGCCGAGGTGCACGAAAGGGGCCCTGTCTTGGAGCTTTTCGGGGGCTCGTGTAAGCTGGCACAGCCGGGTGACGCGAAGCGATGTACCGGCAGAACTGGCAACAAGAACCGGAAACAACAACTGGCAACAACAATTGGACCATTGGACGATAGGACCAGGGGAGCCATGGGGCCGCGGCGCATACTCATCGCCGTCACCGGCGGCATAGCCGCCTACAAGGTTCCCGAGCTCGTGCGCATCCTGGGCAGAGCCGGGCACGAGGTCCGTTGCGCCCTGACGCCCGAGGCCGAGCATTTCGTATCGCCCCTGGTCTTGCAGACCCTGACCGGCGCTCCCGTGCGCCGCAACCTCTTCGATCCCGGCGAGGAGGGGCAGATCGACCACATCGCCCTGGCGGACTGGGCCGAGCTGGTCATCGTCGCACCCGCAACCGCGAACGTCCTGGCCAGGATGGCCCACGGCCTTGCAGACGATCTCGTGACGGCGGTGCTCCTGGCCACCCGCGCCCGCATCCTGGTGGCGCCGGCGATGAACGTCAACATGTGGACTCACCCCGCGACCGCGGCGAACGTCGAGCTGCTGTGGGCGCGCGGCGTCTCCAGCGTGGGGCCGGAAGCCGGCGAGCTCGCCTGTGGCTGGAGCGGAGAGGGCCGCATGAGCGAGCCCGAGGCCATTGCCGAGGCGGCAGGGTCCGTGCTGACACCGCCGAGTCTCGAGGGCGAGTGCGTGCTCGTCGCCGCCGGCGGCACGGCCGAGCCCCTCGATGCCGTGCGCTGCCTGACCAACCGCTCGTCAGGCAAGATGGGCTTCGCGGTTGCGGCGGAGGCCGTGCGGCGGGGAGCCCGGGTGATCCTGGTAGCCGCCCCCACCGGCCTCGCGACGCCCGCTGGAGTGCAGCGG
>JAFDEK010000127.1 GCA_019310385.1 Deltaproteobacteria bacterium | reverse complement strand
TGGCGAGTCTCTGCATCGACTGCAAGGACGAGCAGGAGCGGTTCGAGCGCCAAAGCAATTGAGCCACAGCCGCAATTGGCGGTGTTCGGCGTGGCAAGCGCCCCGGCCGGGAATTGGATTGCGGAGATCCCCCGCTGAACAGCGCTGGCCCCGCGCGCGTGCGACACACACGACATCCCGTAGGGGCAAAGAACCTCAGAGCCCAGAACGCCCTTCTACTCGCGAGATTGCGCCGAAATCGGGGCTGTATTCTCCTCGGTACTTGGCCGCCACGCTCCCCAGTGGGAACAGGCGAGCCCCAGTTCATGCTAAGCTCTACTTCTGCGTGGCTCAAATCGTTGTCACGTACCGTGGTGTAGAATGCTATTGATTCGACTGATCGACCTGTATTCTCTGATCGTCGTTGCAGCGGTCGTAGTCTCGTGGATCAATGTGCGACGCGACCATCCGGCCGTGCGATTGCTACATGGACTTACCGAGCCCGTGCTCGCACCGATTCGCAAGGTCCTGCCGCCGCTGGGAGGTATAGATCTCTCTCCCGTGGTGCTGCTCATCGCCTTGCGAGTGCTGGCGAGCCTCTTCTAGCCGGCGAATCCCCAAGGTGCGTGTGACTGCGGAGAACCCGCATGCGGGGTTCGAGGTGGGGGGCCGCTGATCCGGGGAGCATCGGCCGGGACTACTCACAGGTCGCCATCGACGGTGCTAACGAAGCCCACATGAGCGTGCCGCCCGGGCCGCCGGGCCGGATCATCCTAGGGTACGACAGCGCCTATGGGAGCCAGGGAGAGGCCGTCACCACCGACGCCCCTGCGGACAGTCGGAACGGCGTAGCCGTGTAGCGTCGCCGGGGAGAGTCAAAAGGCACAGTAGAAAGCAAGCTGTCGGCTCAGCAGCAAGCCTGAAAAATGCTAAGTGCCTGATGTTATTGATGAAAAGTGGATCCCCGGGGAGGATTTGAACCTCCATTGACGGATTCAGAGTCCGCTGTCCTGCCGTTAGACGACCGGGGATCACGGCCGAAATGCGGCGGGAGCGTATAGAAACGCCCCGCCAATCTCAAGCGCTCGCTGCCCGCTCCCGCATCAGCTCCAAGGCGGCTCCGAGCCGCTCCAGGCAGCTCGCGCGCCCGATCAGCGCCAGGGTCTCGTAGATGCCCGGCGAGACCGGTCCCCCGGTCACCGCCACCCGCACCGGCTGGGCGAGCTTGCCGAGCTTCAGGTCCCCGTTCTCGGCGCAGATCGCCTCGAAGACCTGCTCGAGCCCGGCCTCGTTCCAGTGCGCCTCGTCGAGCCCCGTCAGCCGGGCTGTGAGCGCCTCCACCAAGGGCAGGGCGGAAGGCTTCAGGTGCTTCTTGACGGCCTTCTGGGCGCTCTCGGCCGCGAGGTCCACCTCCTCGCGCAGGAGGATGGCGCACTGCTCGGCCAGCTCGACCAGGGTCTTGCCGCGGTCGCGCATGAGGTCGACCACGCGCTCGAGGCGGGGGCCGCGGGCGATGCCGTGTCCCAGGAGCTCGGCGAGGAAGGGCTCGAGCTGGTCGATGAGGGCTTCCATGTCGAGGGTCTTGATGTGCTGGTGGTTCACCCACGCGAGCTTGTCGGGGTCCGCCTGGGCGCTGGAGCGGCCCACGTGGTCGAGATCGAACTTGTCGATGATCTCGTCGCGGCTGAAGATTTCCTCGTCGCCGCTCGACCAGCCGATACGCACCAGCCAGTTGCGCATCCCGTCGGCGAGGTAGCCCTCCGCGCGAAATTGCTCGATCGCGACGGGGTCGCGGCGCTTGGAGAGCTTCTTGCCGCCCGGGCCTACGATGAGAGGCACGTGGGCGAAGATGGGCGGCGCGATGTCGAGGGCCCGATAGATCGCGATCTGGAAGGGCGTGTTGGGGACGTGGTCTGCGCCGCGGATCACGTGGGTGATGCCCATGTCGATGTCGTCCACCACCACCGTCAGGTGATAGAGGGCTCCGCCGTCGCTGCGGCGGATGATCTTGTCGCCGATCTCGCTGGCATCCTGGCCGCTGGGGCCGAAGATGAGGTCGTCCCAGCCGAGCAGGCCTTCGGGGGGGAGACGCAGGCGCACAGTGTGCTCGCCGCATTCCGGTCCGTGCCCGGCGTCGCGACAGCGCCCGTCGTAGGTCCACTTCTCGCCCCGGGCCACGGTGGCTTCCTTGCGCTCCTCGAGCTCCTGCTTCGTGCACGCGCAGCGATAGGCCGCGCCGCTGGCGAGCAGCTGGTCGATCACCTCGGTGTGGCGGTGGGCCTGGTCGGTCTGACGGTGGGGCCCCTCGTCCCAGTCGAGGCCGAGCCACTCGAGGCCCTCGATGAGCCCCTTCTCGGACTCGAGGGTCGAGCGCTCGCGATCGGTGTCCTCGATGCGCAGGACGAAGTCGCCGCCGTGGTGGCGCGCGAAGGCCCAGTTGTAGAGGGCGGTTCGGGCGCTGCCCAGGTGGAGGAACCCCGTGGGGCTCGGTGCGAAGCGGGTGCGGACTTTCGGCATGGCGCAGGAGCATAACCCAACGCCGTCCCCTGGAGTCGCCTCGGCGCTCATTGGCCCCGGCGGCCGATCTCTGCTATTGGGTCGCGGCGTCAGCCCGGCCCGGCATGCCCCCAAGGTGCTGATCTAGAATGACTTTTCTCGCGACTTTCGCGCGGTGGCCGATCGGGTGGGGCGGATCTTCCAGCTCAGGGCTCAGTCCCATCGAGTCCACGGTTCGAAAATGAAGCTCTACATCGACCGTATCAGCGAGACACCCAGCTCCCTCTCCTTCGAGGCTCCGAGCGCGTGGTGGGAAGCGCGCGTGGAGGACGCGCACGAGCGACCCTACACCCTCGCCGAGCCCCTGCGCTTCGAGCTGCGCGCCCACACGATGGGGACGAAGATCCTCATCGAGGGGTCGCTGAGGGGAGCCCTCGATGCGGAATGCAGTCGCTGTCTGGCGCGCTATCGTCATGCGCTTCGCGACGACTTCGAGCTGCTCCTCGAATCCGCCGGGGAGCGCGTCCCCAGCGATCCGGAGGGAGCCGAGAGCCTGGCCCGGAACGGGCTGTGCCTCGGCGACGAGATCGGGGAGGGGTGGTACCGGGGAAGCGTGATCACCCTCGACGCCTTCTTCGGCGAGGTGGTCGCGTGTGCAATGCCGATTCAGCTCGCGTGCGGGGAGGACTGCGCGGGGCTGTGTCCGATCTGTGGCGTCGATCGCAACGAGAATCGCTGCGATTGCCGGGTCGAAGAGATGAAACCGAAATCGCCGTTCGCCGTACTCGAGAAGCTGCGGGACGGGCGTAGCGGAGGAGAATCCTGATGGCAGTACCCAAGCGAAAGACGTCCAAGGCCAAGCGCGACAAGCGCCGTAGCCACGACTTCCTCACGGCCGGGGGCCGCAGCGTGTGTCCCCAGTGCAAAGCGCCCAAGCAGCCGCACCGCGTGTGCGGCAATTGCGGCAGCTATCGCGGCCGCACGCTGATCGAGACCGAAGAGGAATAGCGGCAACGTGCTCGCACTGCTCTTCCCGGGTCAGGGCTCACAAGAGGTGGGGATGGGGCGCGACGCCTATGAGGCGTCGCCGGCCGCGCGCGCCGTATTCGAGGCCGCGGACTCCGCCCTCGATTTCTCGCTCTCCCAGCTCTGCTTCGAGGGTCCCGACGAGGAGCTGCGCCGCACCGAGATACAGCAGCCCGCAATCCTGACCGTGAGCATCGCACTGCTGCGGGCTCTCGAAGAGGGCTTTGCCGTGGAGCCCGCCTTCGTGGCCGGTCACAGCCTGGGCGAGTACTCGGCCCTGGTCGCCGCCGGCGCCCTTGACTTCGAGCAGGCCGTGCGCCTGGTTCACGCCCGCGGCCGCTTCATGCAGGAGGCCGTGCCCGAAGGCGTCGGTGCCATGGCGGCCGTGCTGGGATCGACGCCCGAGAGCGTCGCCGAGGCCTGTGCGGCCGCCGCGAAAGAGAAGGGAGAGGTCGTGTCGCCGGCGAACTTCAACTCGCCTGCGCAGACCGTGATCGCCGGAGCGAAGCAGGCCGTCCAGGACGCCTGCGAGCGCGCCCTCGAGCAGGGCGCCAAGAAGACCGTTTCCCTCCCGGTCTCCGCGCCTTTTCACTGCGCACTCATGGCGCCCGCGGCCGAGCGGCTCGAGGCGGAGCTCGCCGGGATTTCCTTCCGCGATGCGAGCCCTCCCGTGGTCACCAACGTCGAGGCGAAGGCCAACACCGACGGGACTCGGACGGCGGCGCTCCTGAAGGAGCAGGTCACCGCAGCGGTTCGCTTCACCGACATGGTGGAGGAGCTCACATCCCTCGGGGCGGATCACTTCCTCGAGGTTGGCCCTGGCCGTGTGCTTTCCGGCCTCCTTGCAAGGATCCAGCGGCGGGTGCCGCGAGCGAACCTCTCGGGCATCGGTGACCTCGAAGAGGCCCGGAGCTTCGTGGAGGCGGGGCAGGGATGAGGGCTCGCTTCATCTGATACTCCCCATGGGGTCCGCCTCGCTGCAGATTGTTCTGGCGGCGGGGGCCGGGCGATCGCAGACTGCGAATCCAGTAGGACGCGGAGGTTTTCATAGTATGGCTCTTGAAGATCGTGTGACCGAACTCATCGTCGAGCAGCTCGGAGTCTCGAAGGAGGAGGCGGTCTCGACGGCCTCTTTCATCGACGACCTGGGTGCCGACTCGCTCGACATCGTCGAGCTCGTCATGGCTCTCGAGGAGGAGTTCGACATCGAGATCCCCGATGAGGATGCGGAGAAGATCCAGACCATCGGCGACGCGATTGGCTACGTGAAGGATCGCGCGGGGGCTTGAATCCCATGTCATCCACCGAGAAGGACCCGTCGCGCCGGATCGTCGTGACCGGCATGGGGGCGGTGACGCCCCTGGGCCTGGATGTCGCATCCACCTGGGAGTCGGCGGTCGCCGGGCGCTCCGGCGCCGGGCCTCTGGATCGCTTCGATGCGAGTCGGCTCACGGTGCAGCTGGCCGCCCAGCTGCCCGGCGTTCCCGAGGTCGACGTGCCCGTCAAGGAGGCGCGCCGCTTCGATCCGGTCGTGCGCTACGGGCTCGCGGCCTCCGCGGAGGCGCTGCGCGATTCGGGGCTCGAGCTCAGCGACGACAATCGCACGGGGATCGGCGTGTCGATCGGCTCGGGGATCGGCGGGATCGGGACCATCATCGAGAACCACGACATCCTGCGCGAGAGTGGTCCGCGCCGGGTGTCGCCCTTCACCATTCCCATGGGCATCGCGAACATGCCCAGCGGCTACGTCTCGATCCATTACGGACTGGGCGGCCCCAATCTCTGCCACGTGAGCGCTTGTGCGAGCGGCGCCCACGCGATCGGCGAGTGCGCCGAGCTCATCGCGCGCGGACAGGCGAAGGTGATGCTGGCCGGCGGCGTCGATGCGGCGATCCTGGGGGTCACGGTGGCGGGCTTCGCGGCCATGAAGGCCCTGTCCACCCGCAACGACGAGCCGGAGCGAGCGAGCCGACCCTTCGACCGGGATCGTGACGGCTTCGTGCTCGGCGAGGGGGCCGGCGTGTTGGTCCTCGAGAGCCTGGCCCACGCGCGCGCGCGCGGCGCGCGGGTGCGCGCGGAGATCCTGGGCTACGGCGCTGACGCCGACGGCTCCCAGATGGTCGCGCCAGACCCGGCCGGGACCGGCGCTGCCCGCTGCATGCGACTGGCCCTCGAGCAGGCGGGCCTCGAGCCCAGCCGGATCGATCACGTCAACGCCCACGCGACCAGCACCCCGACCGGCGATCCCTGCGAAGTGCGCGCGCTCGAGCAGGTCTTCGGCAAGCACCTCCAGCAGCTTCCCGTATCGGCGACCAAGTCGATGACGGGTCACCTGCTCGGTGCCGCGGGCGCGGTGGAGGGCATTCTCACCATCCGGGCTCTCGAGGAGGGGCTGCTTCCTCCCACGATCAACCTCGAGCACCCGGATCCGGAGTGTCAGCTCGATCACGTCGCCAACAAGGCCCGGCGCTCGCCGATCCGCACGGCGCTCTCCAACTCCTTCGGTTTCGGCGGCACCAACTGCAGCGTCATCTTCGGTCGTGTCGATGACTGAACCGGGTCGCGTCGATGACTGAACCGGGCCGCGTCGATGACTGAACCGGGCCGCGTCGATGACTGACCCGAACGAGTGAACCGAATGAGAGAAGAGGCGAGAACCATGGCACGCGATCAGATCAGCGCGACCCCGCATCTCGATGCGGTCGACCCGGACATCGCCGGCCTCGTTCGCCACGAGGGGCGGCGCCAGGCTCTTTCCGTCGAGCTCATCGCGTCGGAGAACTTCGTCTCCGAGGCCGTGCTCGAGGCAGTGGGGAGCGTGCTCACCAACAAGTACGCGGAGGGCTACCCCGGGCGCCGCTACTACGGCGGCTGCGAGGTCGTCGATGATGTGGAGAGCATCGCCATCGATCGGGCGAAGCAGCTCTTCGGCGCCGACCACGCCAATGTGCAGCCCCACTCGGGGTCCCAGGCCAACGCCGCCGTCTACCAGGCGGCGCTGAAGATCGGCGACACCATCCTCGCGATGAACCTCGGCCACGGCGGCCATCTCACCCACGGCAGCCCGGTCAACTTCTCGGGCAAGAACTACAACGTCATCCCCTACGGCGTTCGCCGTGAGGACGAGTGCATCGACTACGACGAGCTGCGCAAGCTGGCCGTCGAGCACCGGCCCAGGCTGATCCAGTGCGGTGCGACGGCCTACTCGCGCACCATCGACTTTGCGGCCTTCCGCTCCATCGCCGACGAGGTCGGCGCCGTGCTCTTCGCCGACATTGCTCACATCGCGGGTCTGGTGGCGACAGGCGTGCACCCGAGCCCGGTGGGGCATGCCCACATCGTCACCACCACGACCCACAAGACCCTGCGCGGCCCACGCGGCGGGCTCATCCTGTGCGACGAGGAGTGGAAGAAGAAGATCGACAGCGCGGTCTTCCCCGGTGGCCAGGGCGGCCCGCTCATGCATGTGATCGCCGGCAAGGCGGTGGCGCTCAAGGAAGCCCTGTCGCCGGATTTCAAGCAGTATTGCGAGCAGGTCGTCGTCAACGCCCGAGCGCTGGCCGAGGGCTTCCTCGAGCGCGGCTTCGCGGTGGTTTCGGGCGGCACCGACAACCACCTCTTCCTGCTCTCCCTCGCCGATCGCGACACCACGGGCAAGGCGGCGCAGATCGCCCTGGATCGTGCGGGCATCACGGCCAACAAGAACATGATCCCCTTCGATCAGCGCAAGCCCATGGTGACCTCGGGCGTCCGCATCGGTTCCCCGGCCGTGACCACCCGGGGCATGGGGGAGGCGGAGATGAGGCAGATCGTCGACCTCGTCGTTCGTGTACTCGAGCGGCCCGGGGACGTCGATGGCCTCGACGCGATTCGCGGCGACGTCGAAGCCCTGTGCCGCCGCTTTCCCCTCTACGTGGGGCGCTGGGGCGACCAGGGCTGAACCGTGCGCTGTCCCTATTGCGGCAACGAAGGCAATCGGGTGGTCGACACCCGGCTCGCTCGAGAGGGGGAGGAGATCCGCCGTCGCCGCGAGTGCGAGGAGTGCGGGCGCCGCTTCACGACCCGCGAACGCCTCGAGAACGTAGCTCCCCGCATCATCAAGAAGGATGAGCGCCGGGAGGATTACGCCCGCGAGAAGCTGCTGGTGGGTATCGAGAGCGCCTGCGTGAAGCGTCCCGTGAGCGCCGACGCCATCGAGCGTATCCTGGACCGCGTGGAGAAGCGCATCCAGGAGAGCGGCGAGAAGGAGATCAGCAGCCGCATCCTGGGCGCGCGGGTCCTCGAGGAGCTGCGGGCGCTCGATCCCCTTGCGGCCGTGCGCTTCGCCTCGGTCTTCCTGGACTTTCAGAGCGTCGAGGCCTACGCGGAGTTCTTCTCCACCCTCGAGTCCAACAAGCCCGACGAGTCATGACGGGCGAGGATGCCATGGGGCTCGCCCTCGGCCAGGCCCGTCGCGGTCAGGGCCGCACCTTCCCCAACCCCAGCGTGGGCGCGGTGGTGTTCCGCGGCGATCGCGTGCTGGGTCGCGGAGTCACGCGCCCACCGGGGGGACCCCACGCCGAGGTGGTGGCGCTCGAGGCGGCGCTCGCGCGCTACGGTCCTCGCTCCGTGGACGGCGCCGCCATGGCGGTGACCCTCGAGCCCTGTTGCTTCACCGGCCGCACCGGGCCCTGCACCCGCGCCATCGTCGAGGCCGGGATCCGGCGGATCTACATCGGCTGTCGCGATCCCCACATCCGGGTCGCCGGCCGGGGGCTGCGGGCTCTGCGCGCGGCCGGCGTCGAGGTGGAGCTCGGGGTTCGTGAAGCAGCCTGCCGCGAGCACCATCGCGGCTTCATTTCCGTGTGCAAGCGCGGGCGCCCCTTCGTGACCCTGAAGCTCGCTTCCACTCTCGACGGCCGTATCGCGACGGCGGGTGGCGAATCACGTTGGATCACGGGGCCCGAGGCGCGTCGAGCGGTCCACCGCATGCGGGCCCGCAGCGACGCGGTAATGGTGGGCTCCGGAACGGTCCTCGCCGACGATCCCGAGCTGACGGCGCGCCGAGGCGACCGGGTGCTGCACCGTCCCGTGCGGGTCGTGGTCGATTCGAAGCTGAGCGTGAAGCCCGCGGCCGGGCTCTACCAGGGGCTGGATGCCGCTGCCCGCACCTGGGTTCTGTGCCGCGAGGGCGCTCGCGGGCGCCGTGCCATCAGGGAAACGGGGGCGCGGATATTCGAGCTCCCGGCGCTGGGCCCGGCCCGGGCCGGCCATCTGGACCTCGCGGCCGGGATGCAGGCCCTCGCCGCAGCCGGGCTCACCAGTGTGCTCGTCGAGGGTGGCGGCGGGCTCGCGGCCGCGCTGCTCCGCAGCGGGCTCGTAGACGAGATACATTGGATGCTGGCGCCGTCTCTGCTGGGTGGGGACGGACGTCCCGCGCTGGCGGAGCTGGGGATCGAGTGCCTGGGGGAAATGGTGCGCCTGGAGTCCCTGGGAACCCGGCGCCTCGGAGCGGATCTACACCTATGGGGCCGGATCGTCCCGGCCCCCCCCGCGCGCCGGGGGCGGCGCGGCAGCCGAGGATCGGGAGCGTCTCGAGGATGAAGACCTATCCCGCGCGAGTGGAAGCAACGGGCATGCGCCTTGCCGTGGTGGTGTCCCGCTTCAACCACCTGGTCAGCGCTCTCCTGCTCGAAGGCTGCCAGACGGCCTTCGCCGAGCGGGGCGGAGCGGAGGACGATCTCCACGTGGCCTGGGTGCCCGGGGCCTTCGAGATCCCGCTCGTGGCCCGGGACCTCGCCGCCAGCGGTCGCTACGCCGCGGTGGTGACCCTCGGATCCGTGATTCGCGGCGGTACTCCCCACTTCGACTACGTGTGCGAGGGTGTCACCCAGGGCGTGGGCCAGGTGATGCGCGATACCGGTGTGCCGGTAGCCTTCGGGGTGCTCACCGTCGACGACGTCGAGCAGGCCATGGAGCGTGCCGGGGGTCGCGAGGGCAACAAGGGGGCCGAGGTGACCCTCGCCGCCATCGAAATGGCGAACCTGCGGGCGCTGCTGGGCGCGGATCCCCAGCCGTCGAAGGTGTGAGAATCCGAGAGAAGGCGTGAGAATTCGAGAGCAGGCATGAGTGACGAGTTCACAGCATCGAGTGCACGGCACAGGGCGCGGGAGGTTGCCCTGCAGGCCCTCTATGCACTCGATCTCGTGCAGAGCTCGGTGGATCGGGCTCTGGAGCCAGCGGCCCTCGCCTCGGCCGTCCAGCCGAGCGTCCGCGGGCGCAAGCCGCTGACGAAGGCGTCGCGTCCCCCCATTCGCCGGGCCCAGGATCGCGAGGCGGCTGCGCTTGCCGCCAGCGCGGCGCAGCCGGCGCCCGCCCCGCGCTCCCCGCAGCCGGCCCCCACCCCCGAGGAGGTATTCGAAGGGGTGGCGGAGAACTTCGAGATGCCCGAGGGCGCCCGGGCCTTCGCGCTGGAGCTCGTCGTCGAGGTCGGCTCCCGCGGCGAGGAGCTCGACGCCCGGGTGGCCGAGCAGGCGCGCAACTGGCGTGTGGCCCGGATGGCCCGGGTGGACCGCAATATCCTGCGTCTGGCGACCTACGAGCTGATCCACACCGACACCCCGGCGGCGGTGATCCTCGACGAGGCGGTGCAGCTCGCGCGACGTTATGGCGGCGACACCTCTCCGGGCTTCGTCAACGGGATCCTCGACGCCGTGGCTCGGGTGGTCCGGGAGCCGACCCCATGAGCGGAGCGCTGCTGGTCGAGCTGGAGAGCGCTCCTCTCGAGCGATGCGAGGCGGATCTCGTCGTTGCCGGCTTCTTCCGGGACGAGCGCCCCCTGCGCGATGCCGCAGCCGCGATCGACTGGCGATTCTGCGGCCTCCTCTCCGAGCGGCTCTCCGAGGGCGTCATCGCGGGGGACCCAGGCGAGGCGGTCCTGTTGCCCACCTATGGGCGCATGCGGGCGCCGAGGGTGCTGCTGCTGGGGCTGGGGTCTCGCGCCGAGTATCGACCCCCGCGGCTCGTCGCCGCCAGTCGGGCCGCGCTCAAGCGGAGCATCGACATCGGGGCTCGTTCGCTGGCCCTCGCGCCCCTCGGTGTCGCGCCCGATGATTTTGCGCGAAATGCCGAGTTGCTGCTCTCCGGCGCCCTGGCGAGCGTGAACGAGGCCGGTGCTTCGATCCGCGCCCGAATCGTCCTGCCCCCGGGCGAGCTCGGCGCGGCCAGCCGGGCCATCGAAGAGCTGATTGCGAGCGGCGCCCCGAGTGGGCTGGTTTTTCGCAGTGCGTCGGCCCCTGCCGAGCCGAGGCGGGCTTCTCCCCCCGGGGCCGGGCCAGGGCTCTGAGGCGCGCCGGGGAGCGAATCGCACCCGAAGCGCGCCTCGTGATTTAAGTCCCATTGATTCCGGCCGATCTTCTTTCGCAGGGATCCGCGTCTCGCGGGTCGCCGGGTGCGTGCTGCGTGCTGCTGCGGAGGGTGGAATGAGCTTGATCGGCAGCCTCGAGGACCTGAGCCTCGCGGACATCCTGCAAATCATCAGCCTCTCTCAGAAATCGGGCGTCCTCAACATTCGGGGTGAAGAGGGAGACGGGCAGATCCTCTTCCGTGAGGGCTTGGTGCGTGCGGCCCAGGTGAAGGGCGGCGCTGACAGCCTCCGGGGCGTGTTGGTCGACGGCGGATTCGTAAGCGGCGAGGACTACGCCGCGGCGCTCGAGCAGTCTCACGACCAGGGGGGCTGCCTCGAAGACGCTCTTGCGGAGCGCACCTCGATCAACCGGGAACGCATTGACTCCCTGCGGCGAGAGGCCGCGGAGAGCGCCGTGGTGGCGATGTTCTCCTGGTGTACGGGCGAGTTCAGCTTCGACGTCGGGGTGGACGAGAGCGAGCTCGAGGAGAGTCTCCTCCTGCCCCAGGGCGTGAACGCCCAGTATCTCGCCATGGAAGGGCTGCGCGTTCACGACGAGGCCACCCGTGTGGACGACTCTGCAGCGGGCCGGGACGCCGCCGCCGCGGTGTCGGTCGCCGCGGAAGCGACGACGGCGGATAGCGCGGCCTCCGCCGAGGCCTTCTTCGGACTCGGGCCTTCCGACGCGTCGGAGTCTCGATCGTCGGAATCACGGGCCGGCGAGGCGGCCGTCGACGCGCTGGTCGAGGCCACGGCCCATCTGCTTCCCGAGCTGGGCTTGGGGCTGGATCCAGCCGGCGAGCGCGCCGGGAGCGTGGAGGCATCGCTGCTCGACCCGGAGGTGAGCGCGGAGCAGGGCCAGGTCGCGAGGGGGGGTGGGAATCACGCGGATCGGCCCCCGGCACATGCAGCCGGGGCATCCGAGCGCCCGCCCGTGGTCGTCATCGAGCCCGAGCTCGTGGTTCTCGAGTGGGTCAAGGGAGCGTTGTCGGAGGTCTTCGGGCAGGTCCACATCTTCCAGCGCTCCGAGCAGGGGCTCAGCCGGATTCGGCAGTACCTGGCGCGAGCGCAGACGCCGCTCGTGATCTTGTCGCCGAGCATCGAGGGCAATCCCATGAGCGGTATTTCGGACAGCCGGGATTTCGTTCAGCGCCTGAAGAAGCAGGCACCCAGCATGCCGGTGCTGTGGTTGGCCGAGCGGAGCGGCGGCGAAGACCCGGCCGCCCGCGGCAGCGCCGACGGCTGGCTCTGGCGGCCGCCGGCCAGAGTGCTGCAATCCGAGGAGAAGCCCGGTGCCAGTGCTGGTGAGTTCTGTGCCGATCTTCTGCAACGTCTCGGGGGCGCCGACACGACGCGAGCCCCGGCGATGAGAGCGCGTCGGGGTTGCCGCTCGACTCGGGGCATGCCTCCATGTCCTCCGACGATCGGGCCCGGCTCGAGAGCGTGACAGCGACGCTGCGAGACGCCTCGGCCCGGGGTGACGTGCTCCCCGAGGTGATCCGTTTCGCGGCCGGGAGCTTTTCCAGGGTTGCGATGTTCATGGTCCGGGGCCAGCAGGTGGCGGGTATGGCCCAGTCGGGATTCGAAGAGGACGGCGGGCCCAACGACCTGGAGCTCCGGGCGATGACCTTCGAGCACGACGAGTGCAGCTTGTTTCGCCGGGCCGTGGATGAGCGCAGGCCCATTCGAGGCGTTGCCCAGAACGACGGCGACCGGCGGCTTCTCACCATGCTGGGCGGGATGAGTCCCGAGGAAGCCTACCTGGCTCCCATCGAGAGCGGGGGACAGGTGGTCGCGATCCTATATGCCGACAATCTCCCCGCGGACCGACCCATCGAGGACACCAGCGCCCTCGAGGTGGTTCTGCACCACGCTGGCCTGTCCCTCGACCGGACCGCCCTCGCAGACAGCTGAGTCAAGGCCTCCAGTCGCCACTCCCCGAGCGTTGCGCTGCGAACGGAGCTCCGCCCATACCACGCGAAGTCACCCCCCGGCGGAAGAGCCGCGCGGGTGGGCCCGAAGTGCACAGCCTGCCTCAAGAAAGCGCTGCGCAAGCCGATATTGACTCTGCGGATCCGATGAGCGCGGCTTCCGCCGGGGGAGACCAGTGCAGCGTATCCTGATCGTGGAAGATTCGGCGACCATGCGGTCGCTTCTCACGACGGCCCTCGAAGAGCTGGACCTGCCTGTGAAGATCACCGAGGCGGCCAGTGGCTTCGACGCGCTTCGCCTGCTGCCGCGCGAGGACTTCGACCTCGTCGTAACAGACATCAACATGCCCGATATCAACGGTCTCGAGCTGGTCTCTTTCGTGAAGAGCAACGCGAAGTACAAGGAGATTCCCCTCGTCATCGTTTCGACGGAGGGATCGGAACGCGACCGCGACAAGGGCCTCGGCCTCGGCGCCGACGCCTACATGGTCAAGCCCTTCGAACCCGAGATGCTGCGCCAGGTCGCGAGAGATCTCCTCGCGAGGCCGCGGCAGGCCCTCTAGGGGTTCTCCGTGGCAGTCAGGCGGTCCAAGAAGAAATCGACCCGGAGCAAGGCGCATCGCGAGTTCGTCTCCGAAGCGGAGGAGATCCTCGAGTGCATGGGCGAGGGTCTGGCCAATCTCCAGGACCAGTGCTCGGGCGGCGGCGAGGCCGACCCGGATCTCGTCAACGGCATCTTCCGTTCGGCCCACTCGCTGAAGGGTCTGGCGGGGATGTTTGGCTTCGATGGGATCGGAGAGCTCGCCCATCATCTCGAGGACATCCTCGACGGCCTGCGCCTCGGTCGCATCCGCTTCGACAGCCCCGCGCTCTCCCTGCTCGACGAGGCAGTTGCCCTCTTCGCTACCTTGCTCGCCGAGGTGGGCACCGGCAGCGTCGACGCTGGGGTCGCCCAGCGTGTCGCCGATCTCACGAATCGGATCGAGTCGGCCACCCACGAGCCCGTCTCCCAGGACGACGATCTCTCCGCACTGGCCCTCTCCCCCTCGCTGCTGCGTGCGCTCACCGAGTACGAGGAGCACCGCTTGCGGGAGAGCCTGCGGCGCGGGCGTCACCTCGCACTGGTGGACTCCACCTTCGACATCGCCGCCTTCGAAGAGGGTCTGGCCGAGCTTTCCACGGCGATCCGCGAGGTGGGCGAGGTCGTCTCGACGCTGCCCTCGCCCGGGGACGCCCCCGAGTCCCAGATCCGCTTTTCGCTCCTCGTCGCGACGGAGATCTCGTCTTCGGACCTGGCCGCGCGGCTCGACTTCCCCGACACCCGTGTGCGAGCGGTCGGCAAGGCGAGCCCGGCGCAGCCCGAAGGTCAGCCTTCCGCGCCTGCGGCCCGGGACGGCGGGAGCCCGGACGAGGCGGGGCACCAGGGACCGGCTCCGGCTTCGAGTGCTGTCGCGGACTCCGTGGTTGCAGGTGCCGGAGACATCGAATCCCTCCGCTCCATCAGCGATACGGTCCGGGTCGACATCCGCAAGCTCGACGAGCTGATGAACCTCGTCGGCGAGCTGGTGATCCAGAAGGGCGCCATCGTGCAGATCGCCAATCGGCTCGCGGGCGATTCGGCGACCGCCCGGGTGGGCGCGGAGCTGAGCAAGGCCCACAAGCAGCTGGACCGCAAGCTCAAGGACCTGCAGGAGGGTGTGCTCGACGTGCGCATGGTGCCCCTGCGCCAGGTCTTCGAGAAGCTCTCCCGGGTCGTACGTCGTCTGCGCCGGGACACCGAGAAGAACGTGCATCTCGAGTTCAAGGGAGCCGACACCGAGCTCGACAAGCTCATCGTCGAGCAGCTCGTCGATCCCCTCATGCATGTGGTCCGCAACGCCTTCGACCACGCCATCGAAACGCCCGAGGAGCGCAGCGCCGCGGGCAAGAGCTCGGAAGGCGCGATCCGCATCGAGGCCTTCCAGCGCGGCAATCACGTGGTGATCGAGGTCGTCGACGACGGTCGCGGAATGGACCCCAGGAAGATCCGGGCCGCCGCGGTCGCCCGGGGCCTGCTGCCCGAGGACACGATGCTCAGCGACAAGGAGTGCCTCGATCTGGTGTTCACGGCCGGTCTCTCGACCCGCGACGAGGTGAGCGAGACCAGCGGTCGTGGGGTTGGCATGGACGTGGTGCGTTCGAATCTGGGTGCCATGGGGGGCATCGTGGACATTCGCTCGGTTCTGGGCCGGGGAAGCACGGTGGCCATGACCCTCCCCATTACCCTGGCGATCATCCAGGCCCTCATCGTGGGTGTGGGCAAGCAACGCTTCGCCATTCCGCTGAACTCCGTGCTCGAGACCCTGCTGGCGGAGAGCGATGCGATTCAGCACAGCCATGGGCGCGAGCTGCTCAACTTGCGCGGTGATCCGCTGGTCTTGCGGCGCCTGTCCGAGGAGTTCGAGCTGCCGGCGGCGGAGCGCGACACGAAGCAGTACGTCGTCGTCCTCGGGCTGGGAGAGCTGCGGATGGGGCTCCTGGTCGATCGTCTCGAAGGGCAGCAGGACACGGTCATCAAGTCGATCAACGGGCCTGCGAACCGGGTGCGCGGCATTGCGGGCGCCACCGAGGTGGGTGATCAGGGCGCCATTCTCGTGATCGACGTCGCATCGATCGTCGAGGACTCGATCCGCCGGAGAGACGCAGCATGAGCGTCGCACAGGCATCGGCGCGCAAGGGAAGGAGCGGCGACTGGCTGACGCTGGCCCGCCACGCCGCCGGGCGAGGCGGTGAAGGCGAGGAGGCGGAGCTGCTTCGCGAGCTCCTGAGCTTCCGCCTGGCCACAGCGTCCTACGCGATTCCAGTCGAGCGGGTGCGGGAGATCGTGCGCTTGCGCGAGATCACGCCCATGCCCCGGGTTCCCGACTTCGTGAAGGGAGTGGTGGCGCTGCGCGGCGAGATCGTGCAAGTGGTCGACATGCGTATGTGCCTCGGGATCGAGTCCCGGGAGCCGACGCGCACCAGCCGCATCATCGTGCTCCACGGCGACGAGCAGAGGGTGACCGGCGTCCTGGTGGACGCGGTGCAGGAGGTGATGCGGGTACCGGAATCCGAGATCACGGTCTCGTCGTCGGGGGACGCGGGCATGGTGCCGGAGCTCTGCACGCGCGGCGATGAGTTCGTCTCCATCGTCGACATGGATCGTGTTCTGGAAGACGGAGCGTCGGACAGTGACGATGGCGACTGAGGCCGGAACCGCCAGAGGCGGTCAGATCAATCTCGCCTGCTTCGACGTGGGCGGACGCCAGTACGCGCTGGACGTGGCCCTGGTGCGCGAGATCGTGCGCCTCCAGGAGATCACCCCTCTGCCCGACGCGCCGGAGCTGATCGAGGGGATCGTCGAGCTGCGCGGAGGCGTGGTGCCGATCCTCGACCTGGGCCGGGCCCTGGGCGACGCGCACACCGTGGAGAGCTCGAAGTCCCGGGTCGTCGTGCTCGAGTACGACGGCCTCATGCTCGGTCTCTCCGTAGAAGCCGCGACGGACGTGCTCTCCCTGGACGCCGCGCTCCTGGAGGATGTCCCCGAGCTCGCCACCCAGGCCGGTTATGACGTCGTGCGGGCAGTCGTGCGCCAGCCGAATGCAGCTCCGGTGATGGTGTTGTCCCTCGGCAGCATTCTGGAGAAGGTCTACCGCTCGGCGCTGCCCGCGCAGCGCCAGGGGGAGGAACAGCCTTGAGCGGGAAAGGTAAAAAGCCATGAGCCCCACCGACACTCATGAGCCCGGTAGAGGAGTAGCCATGCACGAAGTCTCGCTTCCGACGGGAAGCCGGCTCAATGCCCGCGTGGTATTGCTGGACATCGTCGTGGCGCTGCCGGCCTTCGCGGTGATCGTCGTCTACGTCCACACGCTGCTCGACTTCAGCCCCAGCGAGTGGACGGGGTTCGCGTGGATCGCCCTGGCCCATGCGGTGATCATCGGCGGCGCGTCGGAGTCCCTGCGCCGCCGCATCCTCGCGCCGGTGCTGCGTTACCTCGACTCGAGGGCCAGCGGGGCCGCGACGCAGGAGCTGAGCCGGGAGGCCTTCGCGGCGGTGATCCGCCTGCCCGTGTGGTTCCAGCGCAGGATGATGTGCCTGTGGGCGGTTACGGCGGTCTCGCTTCCTGTCTCCATGCACCTGCTGGGCTACGCGGGTTGGGGCCTGGGTTACCGCAGCTTCGTGTTGACGAGCGTCGGATTGGCTGGGGCGCTCATCTCCTCGGCGGTGCTCTTCTTCCTCCTCAAGCGGGAGCTCGCGCCGATTCGCGACGCGCTGGCCGGAGAGATCGAGGATCCGGCGGAGCGGAGGTCCCTGGCGACCCCCCTCTCCCTGTCGCGCAAGGTGCCGGCGGTGACCGTGAGCCTGGTCGTCGCCTCGCTGATCCTCAGCATGACCCTCGCCTACGCGAAGGCGGGCATGGCGGTGGACGAGTTGGCGGCGCAGTGGGAGCTGCGCATGCTGTCCGCCATCGACGAGCGGCTGCGCGATAGTCTGCGCTCCTCCGAGGGAAGCGACGTGGCGCCGGAGCTTCGCGCGACGCGCCTCAGCCGGGTGCTCGCGACCCTGATTCCCGATCCGGATCTCTTTCCCTACCCGGCTCGCTTCGAGCTGCTGGATCCCGCGCGCGAGAGTCAGACCCCGACGGAGGAGCTGCGGACCCTGCTCCTCGACATCGAGAGCGGGGTGACCGAGGGCAGCAGTGCCAAGGGACACCAGGACGCCGTGTGGGCATGGAAGCAGCTGCCCGACGGAAGCTTGTTGCTGGCTTCGATTCCAAGAGAGGCCCTGCGGGCGCCCCTCGCGAACCTGCGCCTGGTGCTGGGGATCGTGCTACTGGCCGCCACCGGACTCGCAATCGGAGTTGCCACCCTGCTGACGGACGACATTTGCCGGGCCGTCGAGGCGCTGCGGAGCGCCGCCGATCGCATGGCCATGGGAGATCTGCGCGCCGGGCGCATCATCGAGTCCGAAGACGAGCTGGGGGATCTCTCGCGCTCCTTCGAGTGCATGGCGGGCGCCCTGGGGGCCACTGTGGGGCGTGTTGCCGAGGCGGCCGACCGCGTGGACGCCGCGGCGGGCAAGATCGCGTCCGTGTCCGAGGGTGTGGCGGCGGCCAGCGCGGATCAGGTGCAGCGCATCCAGCAGGCCAACGAACTCATGTCGAACATCAAGAACCAGGTCAGCGAGGTGTCCGAGTCCGCGCAGGCACTCAACGTCTCGGTCGAAGAGTCGAGCAGCTCCATCCTCGAGCTCGGCGCTGCCGGTGACGAGCTCAACGACACGGCCTCGGTGTTGGGGGAGAAGGTCGACGAGGTCTCGGGCTCCATCGAGCAGATGGTGCGCAGCGTCACGCAGGTGGGCGAGAGCAGTGAAGGCCTCGCCGAAGCCGCGGCGGAAACCTCCGCGAGCATGGAGGAGATGGCCAGCGCCATGCGCGCGGTGGACACTACCGCGGAGATGACAGCCAACCTCTCCCGCGAGGTGGTCGGGTCGGCGGAGAGCGGCCAGACCAAGGTCACCCAGACGATCAAGGGGATGGAGGCGATTCGTGACGCGACGGACATCGCGGAGCGGGTGATCCACGGCCTCGGCGCCCGCACCAAGGAGATCGGCGCCATTCTCGACGTGATCGACGATGTGGCCGACGAGACGAATCTGCTGGCCCTCAACGCCGCGATCATCGCCGCCCAGGCGGGTGAGCACGGCCGCGCCTTCTCGGTTGTGGCCGATGAGATCAAGGAGCTCGCGGATCGCGTGCTGGCCAGCACGAAGGAGATCGGCGGCCTGATCCGCGCCGTGCAGGACGAGAGCAACAACGCCATCGGGGCCATCGAAGAGGGTTCGCGCAGCGTCGCGAGCGGGGTGGAGCTCTCTGCCGAGGCGGGCATCTCTCTGGAGGCGATCACGCGATCCTCGAGGGAGAGCGGGACCCACATTGGCGAGATCGTCCAGGCTGTGCGTGAGCAGACCAAGGCCGCGTCCCACGTGGTGGCCCTGATGGACCACGTGCGTGGGGGTGTCGACGAGATCATCTCGGCCAGCGGCGAGCAGACCCGGGGCAACGAAGTCGTGCACCGATCGGCTCTGACCATGCGCGAGGTCTCCCAGCAGGTTCGTCGCACCACCGAGGAGCAGTCCCGGGGCTTCGGGCGGATTCGGGAGAGCGTCGAAGGCGTGCGAGAGGCCGTGGAGAACATCGATCGCTCGTTGCAGGAACAGTCGAACGCATGCAGTCAGATCGCGGACTTTCTCGCCCAGGTGGTCGAGCGCACGCGATCGAACGAGAATGCTGCGCAACTCATGGGCGAGGCGACGCGTGGCCTCGTCGGCCAGGCAGAAACGCTGCGCGAAGACGTGGCGAAGTTCCGGATCTGAGGAATCGAGACCCGGCCGGAAGCGCTCGCTGAAGAGTCGGGCGCGAATCTTGGAAGGAGTTAGAGAATGATTGCGGCTTGTCCCAAATGTGAGGCCCGTTATCGCGTCGACGAGAGTCGGATGGGAGCGGATGGTGCACGGCTGCGCTGTGCCAAGTGTGAGACGGTTTTCCGCGTGCGCCCGCCGGCGGCGCAGCCCGCCGAGCCGTCGCCCGCGCTCGAGGAGGCTCCGCGGGTGCAGCCTGTGCCCGCCGCGCCGCCGCCGCCCGCGGCCGCACCCA
>JAFDEK010000203.1 GCA_019310385.1 Deltaproteobacteria bacterium | reverse complement strand
TGATAGAGCGGAAGCATGGGGAGTACGCTTACCGCGTCGGGCTCGACGACGACCTTCTGGACCCCCGGCAGCACTTTCTCCATGGTCTCGATGTAGAGGCGCCGGCGCGTCACCGCCTTGGCGCCGCGGTACTCGGCCAGCAAGGCCTCGAAGCGAGCCGCCTCACCCGCAGCCTCGAGCACCTTGGCCTCCTCGTAGGCCTCGGCCTGGCGAGTCAGCTCGACCGCCTCGGCAGCGGCGCTCTCCCGAATCTCCCGCGAATCGCCCTGCGCCTCGGAGACCGCCCGGACCTCGTCCTGCTGAGCGGAGAGCACGTCCTCGAAGGCCTTCTGCACCTCGGCGGGCGGCTGCACGTCCTGCAGATCGATGTTCAGCACTTCGACCGGCGCGTCCTCCGGGCGCCCGCCCACGTAGTCGTTCATCACCTGCTGCAGCAGCTCGCGCGACTCGTTCTGGATGGCGGCACGGTTGCGCGACAGCACGTCGTCGATGCCGTGCCGGCCCACGACTTCGCGCACCGAAGCCTGGGTGGCGTCGTGCAGGGTCTGGTCCGTGTTCTGCATGCTGTAGAGGAAGGTGAAGGGATTCTTGACCTTGTACTGCACGACGTAGCCGAGATTCACGATGTTGCTGTCCGCGGTCTGGATGGCGCTCTCACGCAGCGAGCCGGTGGCGCCCTCCCCGCCCACGTTCTTCTCCGCGCGACCGATACCGAACTCCTGACGGCGGATCTTCGCGACATCCACCAGCTCCGCATACTCGAGGGGCGGCGGCAGATGCCAGCGCAATCCCGGCTCGAAGATGGTCCGGTCGTAGCGCCCCATCCGGAGCACCACGGCGGCCTCCCCGGGGTCGATCATGTAGACGCCGGTCCATGCCCAGCCTCCGAGCAAGACGGCGCAGACGACGAGGAGCAGCCCATTGAAGAAGGTCTTCGCGACGGAGCTACGGATCTTCTGATCGGTGTCCAGCTCCGCTTCCTCTTCCTCTGCCACGCTACCCGGTTCCCTCCGACGGGCCGGTGCGGCCCGCCATCTGGTCGTAGAAGGGCTTCAGGAGGTCGATGGGGACGGGGAAGATCGTAGTGGAGTTCTTATCCCCCGCGATCTCGGCCAGGGTCTGGAGATAGCGCAGCTGTATGCCCAGGGGCTCCGTGGCGAGCACCCGGGACGCGTCGGCCAGGCGCTGGGCGGCCATGAACTCGCCCTCGGCCAGCACCACCTTGGCACGCTTCTCGCGCTCGGCCTCGGCCTGCTTGGCCATCACCCGCTGCATCTCCTGGGGCAGATCGATCTGCTTGACCTCCACGGCACGCACCTTGACGCCCCAGGGCTCGGTTTGGAGGTCGATGATCTCCTGGAGCTTCTGGTTGATGCGGTCGCGCTCGGCGAGCAGCTGATCGAGCTCCGCCTGGCCGCACACGCTGCGCAAGGTCGTCTGGGCGAGCTGGGAGGTTCCGTAGAGATAGTTCTCCACCTGGATCACGGCCTTCTCGGGGTGGAGCACCCGGAAATAGAGCACCGCGTTCACCCTCACCGAGACGTTGTCCCGGGTGATGACCTCCTGGGAGGGGATATCCATCACGATCTCGCGCAGGCTCACCTTGACCATCCGGTCGACCCCGGGAATGATCCACTTGAGGCCCGCCGTCTTGACCCCGGTGTAGCGTCCCAAACGGAACACGACGCCCCGCTCGTACTCGGCCAAGACCCGGAAGCCCGCGATGGTCAGCGCGGCGAGCGCGCCGAGCACGATGAATACAGCAGTCAAGTTCTTACCCCCTCTTTTGACCAGATTCCGGCCAGACTGCAGCCAGCCTGCGACAGCGATCTGTTGCTTCGATCAAACGGTCGGCCATATGGCCGCTCTACGCCACCCGGCGGACCCGGATCGTCAGGCCTTCGACGGCGGTCACCTCCACGGACTCGCCGTCGGCGATCCGCTCGTCCGCCCGGGCGTTCCAGTATTCGCCTCGCACGTAGACCCGGCCCTCGGGATCGAGGGCGCTGTCGGCGCGTCCTACGGTCCCGATCAGCTCGTCGACGCCCGCGGTCTGCCCCACCCAGAGGCTGCGGCCGACGAGGAACACCACGATCCCGCCGAAGATCGCGACCCCGACCACGGCCGGAACCAGGACCGACCAGAAGGAGACCGTGAGGTCGCTGAGATCGGGCTTGTCGAAGAGCATGGTTCCTCCGAGCAGGAAGCAGAGCACCCCCGCCGCAAAGAGCAGGCCGAAGGAGGTGACGAAGACCTCGGCGACGAAGAGCACGATGCCGGCCAGCATCAGGATCAGGCCCACCCAGGAGAAGGGCAGGATCTGGAAGGCGATCGCCGCCAACAGCAGGCACACGGCACCGGTGACGCCGGGGAAGATGAGCCCGGGGCTGTTGAACTCGGCATAGAGGCCGATCATGCCCGCGAAGAAGAGAAGGATCGCGACGTTGGGATCGGCGAGGAAGTTGAAGAGCTGCTGGAGGATGGTCATCTCCAGCGCCCGCACGGGAAGCCCGGAAAGCGCGAGGTTGCGGGTCTTGCCGGCGATCTTCACCTCGTGCCCGTCCAGGCTCTCGAGCAGCTCGCTGCGGCTGTTCGCGACGAGATCGATCACCCCCAGCTCGAGGGCCTCGTCCTCGCCGATCGCGACCGACTCGCGAACCGCCCGCACCACCCACTCGACGTTGCGCTCCCGCTCCCGGGCGATGGACTCCATCATGGCCGCGATGGCGTTCTCCATCTTCTCCGCCGAGACGTCCACTTGGGGTCCCTCGGGCGCGGCGTCCTGCTTCTCGGAGCCCGGCTCCGAGTCGGGCGGGCGACTGGTTCCCCCCACCGCACTCACCGGGTGCGCGGCGCCGATGCTCGTGCCTGGCGCCATGGCGGCGACGTTCGCCGCGGTGGTGATGAAGGTCCCCGCCGAGATCGCCCAGGCGCCGCGCGGCGTCACGTAGACGATGGTCGGGACCTGCGCGTTGAGCATCGCCTGGATGATGTCCCGGGTGGCGCTCACCAGGCCGCCGGGCGTATCGAGCTCGATGAGCAGCGCCTCCGCGCCCTCCTGCTCGCTCTGCTCGAGGCCGCGGATCACGTAGTCCGCCGAGGCGGGGTTGATGGAGCCGGTGATGGTCACCAGGTTGATGTGGCTGCCCTGGGCTTGGCTATCGGCTTGGGGATTGGCTTCGGGATTGGCGGCGGAATCGACGGCCGCACCGGCGAAACCCACGGCCAGCCCGGCCAGCATGAGGAGCCCGGCAACGATGCAGGGAACGGGGCGCGGTCCTTCTCGCATCAGCTTCGCTCCCCGCGCAGTTTCTCGACCCGATCGAGGAGCTCGCTCGCAACCCGCTCCTTGCTGGCCAGGGGCAGCTCCTCCACATCGCCAGCGGGCCACACGAAGCTCACCGCGTTGGTGTCCACGTCGAAGCCCGCGTCCGCGCGCGAGACGTCGTTGGCCACCATGAGATCGCAGCCCTTGCGGGCGAGCTTGCGTTGCGCGGCCGGGATCACGTCGTGGCTCTCGGCGGCGAAGCCCACCACCACCCGGTCGACCGGGTCGCGGCTGATCTCGGCGAGGATATCGGGGTTGGGAACGAGATCCAGGCTCAGGCCCTCCCCCTCTCCCAGCGTCTCTTTCTTGATCTTGAGGGCCTCACGCCGGGCCGGGCGGAAATCCGCGACCGCAGCGGCCTTGATCACGATGCTCGCGTCGGCGAGCGCCGCCGCTGCACTCCAGCGGGCGTCGCGAGGCCGGTGGGGGCGGCTACCAGGATCACCCGGGCTCCCCGCCGCACGGCCTCCGCCGCAACCGCGAAGCCCATCTTGCCTGACGAGCGATTGGTCAGGCAGCGCACGGCGTCGAGGGGCTCGGCCGTGCCACCGGCGGTGACGAGCACGCACTCGCCCTCGAGACTCGGCGCTGTCAGCAGGGATGCGGCCGCCGCGGCAATAGCCGCGGGCTCGCTCAGGCGGCCCTCTCCGCTCCAGCCACAGGCGAGCTCGCCGGCGTCCGGCCCCACGCTGGAGACGCCACGCGCCCACAGCAGCTCGACGTTCGCCGCGGTCGCGGGGTGAGTCCACATGTTGACGTTCATCGCCGGCGCCACCAGGATGCGGGCGCGGGTGGCCAGGAGCACCGCCGT
>JAFDEK010000037.1 GCA_019310385.1 Deltaproteobacteria bacterium | reverse complement strand
CCCAGCGCGACCTGAGGTTGCAGTAATGGCTCGCCCGCCGCCAGCAGCGACGAGCCGAGGGCGACGAGGTGCCGATCCTGCAGGCCCTCTCCGGTGGCTAGAGTGGGGTGGCTGGAGGCACGACGACGTAAGCCTGGCAGCGTGAAGGGCCCGTCGCCTACACTTTCCTTCGTGATTGGATTTTCCCTCGTGAATGGATTCCGACGGTCGGCAAGAGTCTTCGTGGGCGTGTCGGCGTTGAGCGTTCTCGTCGCCGGGAGCGTCTGGGCCTCGGGGCGCGTCTACTCGAGCCCCGAGGCGGTGAAGCCGCTGGCGCCCGGCGCGCAGGTACCCGCCGCGCAGGTGAAGAGTGTGCGCGGCAAATCGGTGGAGCTCGCAGACGAGTTGCGGGAGAACGGGGCGCTGCTCGTCTTCTACCGCGGCGGCTGGTGACCCTACTGCAATACGCAGCTCGGCGAGCTGCGCAAAGTTCAGTCGGAGCTCGCGGGCCTGGGCTTCCCGGTAATCGCCATCAGCGCCGATCGACCCGCCCTGCTGGCCAAGAGCCTGGAGGCGAAAGAGCTGGGCTACACGCTCTACTCCGACAGCTCCCTCGAGGCGGCGCGCGCCTTCGGGATCGTGTACCAGCTCGACGACGCCATGGTGGCGCGATACGCGGGCTACGGAATCGACCTCGAGGCTGCGTCGGGCCGGGATCACCACCAGCTTCCGGTCCCCAGTGTGTTTCTCGTGGAAGCGGGCGGGATCATCCGCTGGGTCTACTCCAATCCCGACCATCGCGTTCGGCCCGACAACGAGAGCCTGCTGGAGGCCGCCCGTCGTTTCGCCCCCGAGCCGGCGAAGTAGGGAACGGAGGAGCTGCTGCACAAGTGGCTGGCCGTTTCCTCGATCTCGTCGTCTTCTCCATGCTGCGACGCGAACACGAGCGGGGGGCCAAGCCGTCGAAGAGCCGCGTGGAGACCCCATGAAGATCCAGATCGCGGAGTCCGATGCCGAGATCCTCGCCTGCTTCCCCGTCATGGTTCACCTGCGCGAGCTCGCCGACGCCGAGTCCTTCCTCGAGCGGGTTCGCGCCCAGGAAGGCAGGGGCTATCGCCTCGCGTTTCTGATCCACGAAGGGCGGCCGGCGACGGTGGCGGGCTTTCGTTTCGGCGAGAACCTCGCCTGGGAGCGCCACCTCTACGTGGACGATTTCGTATCCCTGCCCGAAGTCCGATCGAAGGGCTACGGCGCCGCGCTCCTCGCCTGGCTGGCCGACCACGCCCGCTCCCATGGCGCGACCGAGCTGCACCTCGATTCGGGGACTCGGCGCAAGGACGCTCATCGTTTCTACGAGCGGGAAGGCCTGGAAATGACGAGCCTCCACTTCCGTCGGAAGCTCTGAATCTCCCTTCGCTATGCTGCGGAGCGCGAGCAGCCGACGCGGTGAAGACGCGGATGAAGGCCCCAGCCGGGAGTTTGCGATGCCGAAGGCGGGCGAGATCGATTACCTCGACAGCTTGGATCCCGCCGGTCGAGAGCACGTACGCAACAAGCCCTTCTCCGATCCGAACTGCTCCCAATATCTGCTCGACATGGGAGCCCTCATGGCGGTGATGCCGCCACCACCCGCGAGGCTCCTCGACCTCGGAGTCGGCGGCGGCTGGACGAGCATCTTCTTCGCGAGGCGCGGCTACGACGTCGTGGGCCAGGACATCGCACCGGCGATGGTCGCCATGGCGAACGAAGTTGGGACGCAGCAGGGGATCGCCAAGCTTCGATTCGTCGCCGGCGACTACGAAGCCCTCGACTTCCGCGAGGAATTCGACTGCGCGGTCTTCTACGACTCGCTGCACCACTCCGAAGACGAATGCGCGGCGCTTCGCTCCGCTTACGCCGCCCTCAAGCCGGGTGGCGTCTGCGTGGCTCTGGAGCCGGGCGTCGGCCATGCGTCCCAGGAGGCGTCGAGGTCGGCCGCTGAAACCTACGGCGTCACAGAGCGCGACATGCCGCCATCGTTGATCATGCGAGCCGGCCAGGCGGCAGGGTTCGGCCGGATGGAGATCCATCGAAGGCCGAGTCTGGCAGCGGCCGGTACGCTTGGATCCCTCTTCTTCTTCTGCCGAGAGATCGCCAAGATCCTGATCGGACGCGGCAATCGCCAGTCCGGGCTGGTCGTGATGCACAAGGAATGAGGACCCCCCGGCGGCCTGCCTGCCCAAGGCCCCGTGCTACACTGCGGCCCCATCGAAGCTCCATCCACGGCGGCTGCAGCGAGAGCGGCCACAACGAGAACGGGGATCGCTCCATGCTCGATCGTCGCCACGCCCTCGGCCTGCTGGCCCTTCTCCTCCTGCTCTTCGCCGGTTGCAAGTCGGACGACGGCCTCGAGGTTTCCTCCACCTACGATCCCCTGACCCGCTTTCCCGCCCAGGCCAGCTATGCCTGGGACGATGCCGGGAGCAAGCTGCCGACGGATCCTCGCATCCAGGCCCTCGACCTCGACCCCCTGATCCGAGGGGCCGCCAACGAGGAGTTCGCGCTCCGCGGCTATAGCGAGGTGGCGGCGGGCGCTCCCAACTTCCTGCTCTCCTACGAGCTGACCGTGCGCAGCTGGATCGGGCCCGACAAGGCCATCTCGACGGCCTCCTTCTCGCTGCTCCTCAGCGAAGCCACCACGGGCCGCCACGTCTGGCTGGGCTTCGCCAGGGCGCCCGTGCAGATCGGGCTGGACTCGGCGGAGCGGGGCGAGTCGATCCGCAAAGCCGTTGCCAAAATGCTCGAGCAGTTCCCGCCTTCTCAGCGCGAGAATTAGTCGGGTTGAGTGTCGGCTGGGCGACCTGCAGCCGCTCGGAGCTGAGCGAACTGGCTCCTAGGGGCAGCAGAAATCCGCCCTGGCCCTCTACGCCCCAAGATGACCCCATTGGACCCAAGAGCCATTTTCGCCCAAATCTCGGTTGTTTAGGGGTGGGACACGCCACTTGAGTGCCCTACGCTCCTTCCCGCTCGGATCTCCGGTCACCCCTGGTGAACCTCGAGGTGGGGCGCTCCACGGTGGAGAAGCAACAGTCCGAGCAGCACTATACGCGACAAGCGCAATGCCTCTTCCTAGGGCGGCTGTACGGCGGCCTGGCGGAAGAGGAGGAGAAAATTGAATGGCAAGCGGCACGGTCAAGTGGTTCAACGACGAGAAGGGCTATGGATTCATCACACCCGATGACGGCTCCAAGGATCTTTTCGTCCATCATTCGAACATCATCGCCGATGGTTTCCGGTCCCTCAACGAGGGACAGAAGGTGACCTTCGAGCCCGCCGAGGGACGCAAGGGCCCCGAGGCGACCGAGGTTCGACCGAGCTGATCCACGCAGTTCAGCGAATTGATAGCGGCGGCCCGGAATAGGGCCGCCGTTTTTCGTTTGGGCCGGCGCTCACCCCCAGCGCTCACCCCCAACGCTCAGCCCCAACGCTCAGCCAAAGGAGCGTGCGAAGAGTTCGTCGATCGCCACCCGCCCGTTCTCCTCGAGGAAACGCGTTCCCGTTCCCGTGAAGTGGGGATGGGTGATCACGGGCCCCGAGTGCGAGGCCCAGCTCTCGCCGGTCCACTCGAGCCAGGCGTCGGCCTCCTGGTCGAAGACGTAGAGCGGCTTGTTGCAGAGCTTTGCGAACTCGGCTCCCCAGCCCGTGCCGCCCTTGACGGTATCGTCGTCCAGGATCCGGCCCACCACGTAGATCTCCTGGCCGTTGTTCACCTGGTGCCAGATGCCCTGCAGCACCTTCTTGAAGAGCGGCGTGTCGCGGTACTTGCGGTGCATGAGCTTGCTCACGTAGGCGAGGCTCACATCTCCGTGCTCGAGCTCCTCGTGGGTGAGCACGCGGATGCCGCGGCTGCGGGCGTCGTTGTGCCCGTCGAAGGTGAAATTGACCTCGTCGATGCCGCGCTGCTCGGCGGCGGCGCCGAAGGCCTCTTCGGCTCCGCTGGCCGCACCGCTGAATAGGACGCAATCTTCAGGCTTCACCCTGGATCCTCCTGCCCTGCTGGACTCGTCGCTCGCCTCGTACGATATCGAATCATACCGCGTCGGACTCTCGCCGGCTCCAGGCCGCCGCGGGCGCCATTCGAAGTCCTCGACACTGAGGTAGTAGACGCCGTCGCTGTCGACATCGGAAGCGGGACTCATGGGTGCTCGTTCGCCTAGATGCCGTACCTAGATGCGGTACCTAGATACCGTACCTAGATGCCATAGTGGACGGCCACCAGGGCAATTGAAAGAAGGTAGAAGAGCGGGAAGAGGACGCGGCTCGCGCGGTCGATCTGTACCGCCAGCTCCGGCCGGCGCTCCCCAACCCGGGAGACGAGCAGGTTCTCCGCGACCGTGCTGGCCACCAGGGTGAAGGAGATCACCATCATAGTGTCGAAGAAGGTGAGATAGGCGACCTTGGGCAGGTCCTTCGAAATCGCGAACTGGTAGGCCACGATGGTGAGCACGCCCGTCGTGGTCACCCGCGTACGCGATCCGAAGCCCTCGTCCACCATCCAGAACACCGACCAGGACATGGCGACGATCAACAGGAGCGGAAACGCGACCTTGGTGATGTAGAAGCCGGATTCGCGGTCGACGCCGATCTCCAGCGTCAAGCGCGAGAAGTTGCCGCGGCCCTGAATCGTCCCGACTTCATCGACACGGCTCTCGAGACCCGCGATGGTCCACTCGGGCACCTTGAAGTGCTGGTCGTAGCCCGTCTTCTCACGCATCAGGCGGAAGACGAGGGTCTCCGCGTTCCAGGTGAAGGACTCGACCTCGATGGGCAGGGTCTGGTGGTCGAAAGGGAAGAGGCGCAGGTCGTACTCGGCGGCCAGCTCGGCCGTGAAGAGTCCCTCGAGGCGCACGGTGCCATCGGGGTGTACCTCGATCGTCCGCTTCGAGAGCGTCATGGACCCCTTGCGGTTCACGAGGGTGGGATTGGGGACCCAGATCCTCTCCATGATGCGGCCGGAGGCCGGGCCGATGAAGCGCTTGATAGGCGTACCCACCTCGGCGGGGTCGAAGGCAAGGCGCGGGTCACACCAGACGAACTCCGCGTAGCCCTCGAAGCGAAAGGCAGCGCGAGGCACATCCACGTTGTCGAGGTCGACGACGAAGAGGCCCACCTCCACCAGGGTGGGGCCGTCGGGATTCGGGGGGCTGACCACACCTTCGGCGGTCTCGACCCCGCCGGTCGGGCGCGGAGCGCCGTAGGGGACCTGAGAGCAGGCAGCCACCGAGCTGTCGCGGGAGTCTTCGTTGGGAGCGGCGCCGGCGGCCGCTGCGGCGATCACGAGCAGTAGCAGGATGAAGAACGCGATTCGCCGGATTCCACCGTTTCCCATGCCCGATTGGTAGCCCATTCCCTTTCCGCCCCCTCTGGACAGTTGCTGGCCGCACTCCGAGGCCAAAAGCTCGCGAAATCGCCCCGCCACTTCAAGCCGCAATCGTGCGCATTCCGGTGCTAGCCTAATCGCAAAGCGAGAAACCAGCATGAAGCCCGACCCCTCCGCATCGCAGCGCCCGACCCTCCCGCCCGGGCTCGTCGCCTTCGTCAAGCGGGACTGCCCCACCTGCGGCCTCGTCGCGCCGGTACTCGCCGAGCTCGCCGAGCGCGCCGCCCTGCCCCTCACCGTCTACAGCCAGGATGACCCCGCCTTTCCCGCGGAGGTCGACGCTGTCGACGACACGGGCCTCGAGGTGTCCTGGCACCACGAGATCGAGGCGGTCCCCACCCTGCTCCGGGTCTCCCGCGAAGGCAACGAAGAGGCGCGCCTCCTCGGCTGGCACCGCGAGGAGTGGGAAGGCCTGACCGGCGTCGAAGGCCTGGGGAGCGAGCTGCCCGACTACCGCCCGGGTTGCGGCTCGCGCAGCGTCGATCCGGATCTGGCTCCAGAGCTCGCCGTGCGCTTCGGCGCTGGCCGCCTCGCGGCGCGCCGGGTCCCGCTCGCGTCCCTGGAAGACGAGATGGAGGCCCTCTTCGAGCGCGGCTGGAGCGACGGGCTCCCCATGGTGCCCCCCACCGAGCGCCGGGTGCTCGCCATGCTCGAGGGCACCGCGCGTAGCCCGGATGAGGTCGTCGCCACGGTGCCGCCCGACTACGCGGACTGCACGGTGGAGAAGGTGGCGATCAACGCCGTCATGGCGGGCTGCCGCCCCGAGTACCTCCCCGTCGTGCTGGCCGCCGTCGAGGCGGCGTGCACCAGCGAATTCAACATCCACGGCCTCCTCGCCACCACCATGCCGGTGGGGCCGGTCCTCATCGTGAACGGGCCCATCCGCAAAGCCCTCGACATGAACGCCGGCAAGAATGTCTTCGGCCAGGGCAACCGCGCCAACATGACCATCGGCCGCGCCTTGCAGCTTGTGATCCGCAACGTGGGCGGGGGTCGTCCCGGTGAGGTCGACCGCGCCACCCACGGCAACCCGGGCAAGCTCTCCTTCTGCTTCCCCGAGGACGAGGAGGGATCGCCCTGGGAGCCGCTCTCCCAGAGCCTCGGCGCGCCGGCGGGCGCGAGCACCGTGACCCTCTTCCCGGGCGAGGGGCCGCGCTGCATCGTCGACCAGCTCTCCCGGGATCCCGAATCCCTGGCCCGCTCCTACGCGGTCAACCTGCGCACCCTGCACCATCCCAAGCTCATTCTCGCCTTCGACTGCATTCTCGCCGTGGGGCCCGAGCACTCGCGCATCTTCCACGAAGCGGGCTGGAGCCGGAAGCAGCTGGTCGAACGCCTGCAGGAGCTGCTGGTGATCCCCGGAGCCGAGCTGGTGCGCGGCGCCGGCGGCATCGCGGAGGGCGCACCCGAGCACGCGAGGGAGCTCTCCCTCCCCAAGTTCCGGCCAGACGGCATCCTACTCGTCCACTGCGGCGGCGGCGCCGGGCTCTTCTCGGCCATGATCGGCGGTTGGGCTGGCGGCGAGATCGGGAGCCAGCCCGTGTGGCGGGAGATCCAAGACTAGGGCCGGTAGTGAATGGGCGACGTATAGGCGCGCTCCTGGATGGAGATCGGCTGGCCGGTCTCTTCTGGAGCAATGCCCAATGCAAGCGCGTCGAGAGTCGAGTGGCGCGGCGTCGGGATCTCCAACACACGGACGTAGTAGAAGGCGGGCTGCGCTGAATCGAAATCGGGATCGGTCCACAGGGCTGCGAGCGTCGCCGCACCGTGCTCGTTGCTGTACTCGCCCGTGGCCGAATCGACAGTGTCGGGAACCCGGGGAAGCCTGCCATCGGAGCCCGGCACTCGGGCGCCGGAACCCACCACGTCGTAGACCCTCTCGAAGCTCTCCCCTGCGGCCAGCCAGCCCTTTACCATCTGGATCCGATCCAGGTGCGCACTCTTCGGGTCCTTTGCGGCTCGAATGAGGAACGAAGGCGGCTCCTCCAAGCTGCGGAGCTCACCACCCATTGGCACGCCCGCCTCGCGAACCCCTGCGAGCTCCACCTTCTTCTCGTCACCCGGACCGAAGCCCGTGCCGGCCAAGACGCGCACGCGGATGCGAGGGCCGGTCGTCGCGTAGACCTCCCGGCGCTTGAAGGCGCGAAAGATGGCGTCACGGGTATTCTCCTCGGCCCACACCCCAGCGAGGCCGGAAGCAGAAATCACCCAGCCGAAGTTCTCGATCGAAGTAGAGTTCCTCGCCTTGTCGCGCGGAATCGAATCGCTGGCGAACTTGCCCCAGAAGTTTGGCTCCTCCGCGGTCGGCAGTCCCGTGTGTGAGTCCGTGGAACCGATCAGGCCGAACTGGTAGGGATTGGCACCGAAGCGCGCTTCGATTGCGAGGCCCCTACCCAGGGCCGAACGCACGAAGTCTCCCGGCCCGGGATCGAAGGGGATCGGCTTCGGCGAGATGTAGTGGGGGTAGGCCTCGAAGTCGGCGAACTCGTCGTCCGGCGAGACCGCCGGGTCGGTCTCCGAATCCCCCTTGATCTGCGTAGCCTCGACGACGGTTTCCCACTTCGCACGCAGATCGATCCAGTCCCGGTCGATGGGCGTGTCGCGCAGGCGCTTGTCTGCGGGAAACATGTAGCCCCGGGAGATGTTCGAGTTGTGCGGAATGGCAACGAAGTCAGCACCCGTATCCGACGCGGTCTCGTCGAGCCAGCGCCACAGGTCCTCCGGGTAGCTGCTGGTCGACGACGAGAAGGGAATGAACTGCTGGGCAATGCCTGCGTCGCTGCTCGTAAAGACCACGCGATGGAGATTTGCGCCCGCCGGTACGGCACTCCACTCCCAGCCAATCAGCGCGCTGAAGCGCGCGGGCTCGTTATGCGTATCCGCCGCGTTGGTCGTCGCCGCCCACGAGCTGCGGATGACCTCATCGACATTGGGAATAGTGATCCCAGCAGGAGTCCTCGCCGCCTCCACCACCACGTCCGTGTCGGGAGAGGCGAATTCGAGCAACTGGACGACGCTGCCAGGGTTGTCGGCCAGGACGCGGAAGAGCTTCTCCACGAGCCAGGAGTGCAACCAGTCGATGGGCCCCAGCCCCTGCCTCGGGAGGCCCTCTTCGTTCGCCCACTTCATGGCCCCGAAGCTCTCCGCGTGGTCGGCAACGACCAGGAAGTCCAGAGGCGTCTCGATTCGGATCCGCGCGCCAGTGGTCGGGTGGATGACCGGCAAGCCCTTGGCATAGCGATAGGCGGTGTCCGGACCTGCCGTGAAGTTCTGGCCGATATACGAATCGGTCGAGTAGGAGGTGTGGACGTGCGTATCGCCCCACAACAGCTGCTCTTCGGCACCGACAGGCAGTGTCGAGAAGAGCAGGAGGCCGCAGACGAGCACTCGCAGCTCGGCGGCGAAGCTGACTTCGAAGAGCTGAATCCGTGTCGACGTCGCGGCACGACGGAGGGTTCGACGAGGCATCGGGACTCCTGGGAATCGGGCATGGGAACGATAAGCCGGGACTCGATGATGTCCGATGACTGCTGGTTCTGACAAGTGGCTCGATGTGGTGGAAACGCCCCCGTAGTGGGATCCCTGTCGAGAAGACCGCGGGCGGCAACCCGTTACAAGTAGGGGCTCAGCTCTCGTCCGTTCTTCTCGAAGCAGGCCTGCCAACCGCCTGCTTCGTAGGTTGCGCGATCACAGGGTACCGAGGCGGGGACATAGGGGCGCAGCTCGTCGGCGATGCGTTTGCCCTCCGCCGCCGCGGCGATCGCCGCGACATAGGGATTCTCCCGGAAGACATAGCGGTAGGTCAGCTGACCATCCATGTAGGGGCCCCAATCCAGCCAGCTGGCATGGCTTTCCTCCAGGTTGGCCGGCCGGTCCGCCCGTTTGGATACGATCACGGTGTAGAAGCCCGCGGGGTCGCGTGACAACTCGTTCTCGAGCATGCACTGGGTGGCCCCGCCGTTCCAGAAGTTGTAGGTGCACAGGTTGTACAAGCGCACCTGCTTGCCCGGCGTAGCGGGCGATTCCCCGTTGCGGGTATCTGGCGCGGTCAAGTACCTGGCCCGTGTGACGAAGAGGTCGCCGTAACGCTCGCTGTACTGCGTCCCCAGGTATTGCACGTCGGCATTCGCCATGGTGTCCGAGGGTGCCTCGAAGTTGGACGACGTCGTCCACTGGGGCGGGTTCTTCGGGCGGTGATCGATGAAGGGCAGGGAGGGGTAGACCCGCTCGGTTCGAATCACCCCGTCATCGGGGCCGAACATCTCGCACTCCTCGAAGTGCTGGACGCGCTCGCCGTCGGCATCGTAGATGCTGAGCGACGGCAGCAGCACCTCGCCGGAGCCAGCCCCGTTGCCGGCATCGATGTGATACATGCGCAGCAAGGTCATCAGGAAGCGGTTCTCCGTCACGCCATCCTTGCGCAGCCCGACGTAGCTCGTGTTGGGTTCGGGGTCGGGCGGCGGAGGGCCGAACACGAGCGTGGCGGTGTAGCGGTTCTCGCTGCCCGCCGGCGCGACCTCGCGGAAGGGGTTGACGCTGCCGGCGTCCGGGTCCAGGTCCCGATCGCGCAGGGTCTTCAGGTTGTTCAGGTCCATGTCGTTCGGGTGGTAGCCGAAATAGCGGGTCTTCGGATACTGCCCGCGGAACACCGCCTTGCCGCCGCGCTCTACCACGAAAGCACCCTTCAGGGTCTTCAGGCCCAGCATCCTCGCGGCGTTGGAGATCAGGAAGTTCTGGGAAAAGTAGTTGGAGCCGGCGATGTCTGGCAGGTTGGGGAAGTGGTTGAAGGTCAGCGGCGTGCCGACCCGCGGCCAACCCGGGCAGAGGTCCTCGGTCGTCGGTCGCTCCGCCTCCACCCACTGGGGCCCGCCCAGGTCGACGCCGCAGTGTTCCGCCGCAAAATCCGTCACCCGACCCTCGCTGCCGATCAGCTCCGGCGCGCTCAGCTGGCCGAAGGTGTCGAGCATGGGGTGGTCGCCGCTCACCGCCCTCGCCCAGGCATCGACGGTGTCATGGATGCGGACCAGGTCTTCCACCAGGCTGGGCGGGGCCTGCTCCAACAGGGTCTGTGCCACCAGGGCGTGGCCCTGCAGCTCCGCCAGGCCGGTCGTATCCACACCTCCGCGGTTGACTTCCGTCAATACATCACAGAAGTGTTCGATCTGGGCCTCGCTATCGGGCCCGCCACAAGCAGAAAGCAGCGACATTCCTGACAAGAGCACGACTGTCAGCCATCTATTGATGGGAACCAGCTTCATGGGAACCAGTTTCATGGGAACCCGTTGCTCGTGTCGCAGAGCGGATGGGAAGGCCAGGGCGCGAACTCACCATATCCGATGACTACCAGTATAGCGAAGAGGTCGGGGGTGGCGCGGAGGGGCTGCTCTCTGTCATGCTCTGGGTGCCGAGGGAGGTCGAGGCCGATATGGACCAGCAGGAGCGCGAGCGAGTTCTGCTCGACCCCACCTCCGAGCGCAGCCTCCCGGTTCGCGAGCGGCTGCCGCGGCTCGCGAGTCTCGCAGGCCAGACCGTAGGCCTGCTCGACATCTCCAAGCCTCGCGGCGACCTCTTCCTGGACCGACTCGCCGAGCAGCTCGAGGCGCGCGGTGCCAAGACGCGCCGCTATCGCAAGCCCACCTTCACCAAGCCCGCGCCCGCCGACCTGCGCCGGCAGATCGCCGCCGAGTGCAGCGCCGTGGTGGAGGCCCTGGCCGACTGAGGCAGCTGCGCGTCGTGCAGTGTGCACGACACGACGAATCTCGAGGCCCAGGGTGTGCCCGGCGTCTTCGTTGCGACCGTCGAGTTCACCGACGGCGCCGAGGCCCAGGCACGGGCGATCGGCGCGAACCCGGCCGCCGTCTACGTCGAGCACCCGATTCAAGACCGCAGCGACGAGGAGATGCGCGAGATCGCGGATCGCGCCCTCGACGCGGTGCTGGCGGGGCTGGTGTCAGAGGACGGCGGCTGAATCCCGGCCGAGCTTGCGCACCTCGACCCGCGTACCGCGATCGCTGGGGCCCGGCGTCCCCACCGCCATTCTGGGCTGCAGGTGGAGGTAGCCACCCGCGAGCTGGATGGGGTTGATGGGGCTCGGTGTCAGCGCCTGCTGGGATTTGTGGCCGGCGAACTGGAAGGGCTCCCAGGCGTGATACACCACGACCTGTCCCGGCCGCATCGTTGGGGAGACCTTCGCCTGCACGTCGAAGGTGTTCAGATCGTTGAACACCCGGAGGCGGTCGCCGTCCTCGATCTCCCGGTCGCGGGCGTCCTCTGGACCGATCATCAGGACAGGCTCGCCCCGCTGCAGCCGGAGCAGATTGAGTTCGTCCCGCCAGGCGGCGTGGACGGACCAGCGCGTGTGCCCGCTCGTCAGCTGTAGGGGATGGTCACCACCAATGGGCGGGTTGTCCTTGTGGACCGGCAGCTCCTCACCCAGCTCGAAGTAGAGATCGTGGTCGATATAGAACTGCATGCGCCGGCTCAGGGTGGGCCAGGGGTGCTTCTTCTCGGTGTGCCAGGAGTTTGCCGTGAGGGTCTCCTCGGGCTCGACGTCCATGGCGTTGCCGATGTTCATGTAGCCGCCGCCGAGATCCTCGTAGCGGTGGAAGCCCTTCTCCTTGAGCTCGTCCCAGCCGATCCCGCCGAGGTTGTCCGCCAGGGAAACGGCCTCGCGGACGAGGGCCTCGGAATCCCCTTCCGGGCAGCGCCCCTGGAAGGTGAAGCGTTCGTAGATGTCTTCGAGGCTGCGCGCCTCGCCGGAACGATCCTCGTAGCTCGCGACACCGCGTTTGCGGGCGCTGTCCTGCAGGGCCTTCGCGAAGAGACAGTGGAAGTCCCAATCGGACTTCGACTCGCCCACCGGCGACACGGCGCGAGTGGTGACGTGGGCGAAGGGTGCGATGGGGGTGGTCCAGGGCACCGAATCGTCCTCGTAGTAGCCGGCCGCGGGAAGCACGATGTCGCTGTGCATCGCCGTGAAGCTCATGCGCCAGTCCATGGTGACCACCAGCTCGAGCTTCGGCCAGAGCTCCTCGAGGATCTTCGGGTAGGCGCGGTTGCGACGCAGATAGTTGCCCCCCACCTCGAAGAAGACGCGCGGCCGCTTGCGCGGCTGGATCTGCCGCTCCTCCGCGAAGGCCTCTGCGAGATACTCGCGGGTCTTGCGCGGCAGCGCGGGGTCCCAGTCGGCAGCGCCTCCGAGCTCCTCTTCGAGCCCGCCGTGCTCGTGGAGGAAGAGCACGCTCGATGGCTGGCCGCCGCCCTTGTGGCGGCGGCGCATGAGCTCGTACATGACGCCGTCGGGCGTGTAGCCCTTCCACTTCATCTTCATGACGTCGAGGGCGACCGGGAGCCCCATCTCCACGAGGCCCAGCTTCGGAGGCAGCTTGCCGGATCCGACCATAAGGCCCTCGTGGCCGGACAGCCAGAGCATGGGAAAGCCGTCGATTCCGCTTCCCTTGCGCCCGAATTGCCCGGCGAGTGCGAAGGCGAGGAACTGGGCCCGCTCCATCTCGAGACCGTGATAGAACTTCCCGAAGTTCGATTGGGTGAGGCAGCTGGCCGCGCGCGCCTTCGCGAGGGCGCGAGCCAGCCAACGCACGGTCTTGGGTGGCACCCCCGTCACGCTCTGGGCCGCCTCGGGCGAGTAGTCGGCGAGTCGCTCGCGTAGCAGCGTGAAGACCGGCACGACCTTCACCTCGCCTTCCCGGGTCGACACGCGGTATTCGCCGTCCAGGGCCGGGTCGAGCCCGTCGAGAGCGAGGCTGTCCTTCGGCGCCAGGGCAACGCCTCCCCTGGCCCGGTCGTAGACGAAGAAACGATCGTCTTCCCCGCCCTCCTCCATGTCGCTCCCACGCAGGAAGCGACGGGTGTCGCTGCGCACCAGCAGCGGCAGATCCGTCTGCTCGCTGACGAAGCCCGCGTCGTAGATCCCCTCCTCGACCATCACGTGGGCGAGGGAGAGGCCGAGCGCCGCATCACTGGCGATCTCGACGGGAATCCAGCGGTCCGCGTGGATCGCCGAGGGGTTGTAGTCGGGCGTGATGGTCACGACCTGGGCACCGTGGTAGCGCGCCTCGTTGATGAAGTGGGCGTTGGGGATCTGGGTGTAGGTGGGATTCCCTCCCCAGATCAGGATCAGATCCGAGTAGAAGAGGTCGTCGGCGGAGCTGCAGAAGGAGATCTTCCCGCAGGTCACCGCGGCGCCGGGATGGTGGTCCCCAAACTCGGAGTCCAGGTCGAGAATGGGTGTGTCGAGGAGCGCGTGGGTTCGCTGGACGCCGATATTCGAGCCGCCGGAGCCTTCGTCCCAGAGGATCGCGTCGGGGCCCTCCTGGGCGAGAGCATCGACGCAGCGATCCCCGATCTCCCCCAGCGCCTCGTCCCAGGAGATCCGCTTCCACTGCCCCTCGCCGCGCTCACCGACCCGCCTCAGCGGATGGCGAAGGCGGCTCACGTCGTACATGCGCTCACTGAAACAGGCGCCCTTCTGGCAGCCCCGAGGGTTGAAGTCGGGCACCTCCGCGTTGGTCTGGGGATAGGTGCCGGCCTGCTCCTCCCGCCACACGATCCCGTCCTTGACGTAGACGTTCCAGTTACAGCAGCGCTGGTACCAGCAGTTGCCGTGGTGGGTCCCCTTGGCGATGCGATCCCAGGCCCACTCGGCACGGTAGACGTCACCCCAGCCGTGATAGGGCCGGGGCCCGCTGAGCGGGGTGGACACGTGCTCGCTTCGCCCGGGCTCCTCCCGGCAGCGAAGCTGGGCCAGAGAGAGGGCGAGCAGGCCCGCGGACCCTTCGAGGAAGCGCCGTCGCGTGATCTCCCGCGGCATCTTCACAGCCCTCCGAGCACGATGAGCAGTCCGCAGCTGCAGACGATTGCGCCCGCGATGGCGTGGCCGTAGCGCCGTAGAGGCAGCGCGGTGAACCTGCCCAGGCCCGCCAGCGCGAGGAGCACCGCGGCGAGCATGGTCGCGATGGTCACCGCGGTGAAGACGGCAACCACGAGCGCCATGCGCCCGGGGCTCCCCGTGGCGGCCGGGTACATGAGCAGGGGAATGAGGGGCTCGCAGGGCCCCAGGACGAAGATCGTGAGCAGTGCCCAGACGCCGAATGACTCCCGGCGATTCGCATTGCGACCCGCTTCGCGGGAGGCTTGGTGAGGGGCTTCGTGGGGAGCTTCGTGAAGATGCAGGTGATCGCTGTGGTGAGCGTGCTCGTGATGGTGGAGGCCCGCGCCGGCATGCAGGTGCCAGTGGCTGTGGGACACGCCACGAAGCGCCGCGCGCAGGCCCCAAGCGGCGTAGAAGGCCCCGAAGAGGATGAGGCCCCAGGCGGCGATCTCAGCGCGCAGGGACTCCAGGGCGGCGAGGCTCGTGAGCGAGAGCGCCAGCGCCACTCCGATTCCACCCAGCACGACGGAGCTCACGACGTGGCCAAGGCCGCACAGGGCCGTCACCCAGCTCACCCTGGCGCGCGACCAGCCGCCCGCCCGCGCCATTGCGACGAAGGGCAGGTAGTGATCGGGGCCCATCAGGGTGTGGGCGAGGGCGATGCTCGCCGTAGCGGCGCAGAGAATTGCCACATCGGCCGGCATGGCTCAGCCGGGCCTCTCGAGCACGATGCTCCCGTTCTGGAAGTCGATCTCCCGGATCACCGCCTCCAGCTCCCGGGTCTCCCCGAAGAGGTTGGCGATCCGCACCCGGCTGTCCTTGCAATCCACCGAAGCCACGTCCTCGATCAGCAGCTCGCGCTCACCGCCCACATCGAGGTAGGCCTTCGCCATGCACATCTTACTCGCCTCCCAGGTGTTCCAGGGCGCCCCGAAGAATCCGGTTGGCCTCGTCCATCTGCCCCGCGGCCTCACGAATATGCTGCGAGACCTCTTCGTGACCCGAGTCCTTCGCGCGCTCGGCCCACTTGGTGAACTCCTCTGCGTGACCGCAGTTGTGCTCGATCCAGTGCTTGATCACCACTTCGAGCTTGTGCGCGTGACTGTGGTCGTGCATTCCCTATCCCTTCGCCGCTCCTACGCGAGCAGGATCTTCCGCTCCACGATCTCGCGCACCGCCAAGAGCCCCGGCGAGTCCGGCGGAAGCTCCGTCAGGGGCTTGCCCACGAGATCGTGATAGGCGATCGCCTCGTCCTGGGGGATGTAACCGAAGACCTCCACCCCCACCTTTGCGGCGGCTTCCTCGACCAGCTCCTCGTTTCCCTGGACCCGGTTCAGCACCAGGCCCAGACGCCCGCACTGGATCACCCCCTCGTCCTCGACCATTTGCTTCACCAGCGAAGCCGTCTGAAGACCGCGCGAGGTGGCATCGCTCACGATGATCAGGGTATCGACCCGGCGCATCACCTGACGGTTGATCTGCTCGACCCCTGCCTCGCCGTCGATGAGGATGGTGTCGAAGTTGCCCGAGAGCTCCTCGATCATGCCGCGCAGGATGGTATTCACGGGGCAGAAGCAGCCCTTGCTCTCGCTGCGCCCCATGGCGAGGAGGCCGAAGCGTTCGTACTCGGTGAGCGCCTCGAGGACCATGTAGTCGATCATCTCGCTGAGCTGCTGCTTCTCTTCCTGGGTCGCCCTGCGCGAGGCCTCGATGATCTCTTCCCGCACCTCGCCCATGGTGCGCTTCACCTCGACGTCGAGGGCGATGGTGAGGCCCTTGGCGGGGTCCGCGTCGATGAGGAGCAGGTTGCCGGCGTCCTCGCTGTCCATGAGGACCTTGCTCATCATGGCCGTGAAGGCGGTCTTGCCGACGCCGCCCTTGCCGCATACCGCGAGCAGCCGCGAATCCTTTGCAGTCACTTGCTTCCTTCCCCTTCGGCGCGGGACGCCCACACGACATTGCTCCGGTCTCTTCGCTTGCGAATCTTCACGACGTCGCGGATGTCGTCACAGTCGGGCTTCACATCGCAGGAGGCGCAATCGGTCCCCATGGTGCAGTCGATGAGCTCGTGGCCCTTTTCGCGCAGAGCGTCCCGGCGGAAGGCCTTCCCCAGTACTCGCACCTGGGCCGCGATGCGCTCGAGCTTCTCGATCTCATCCTTGCCCGAGGTCACGAAGAGCACCTCGACGGACTCGACCTGGGGGAGCTCGGTCTTCAGGATCGCGATGAGGGCCTTGCCGAGCATCTCGAAGTCGAAGCCCTTCGCTGCCGCGGCCTTGCTCACTCGGCTCCACACGCGTCCTGGAGAACTCTTCACCATGTAGCCCTCGAGAAGGCTCGAGAGGTACTGCTTCTGCTCCAGGAGGGGCTGCTCCTGCTTGCCGAGCATCTTCCCCCCGACGATGAGCACCTGACCCAGGGGCAGCGCGGTGGCGGTCGCCGCGTCCATGTCGGGGCCCACCAGGGTCACGCGGCCGTCACGCACCAGGGAGGTGTCGGTGGTCCACATCACGAAGGCACTCGAGCCCGCCGCGGGCTTGCCCAGCTCGGCGTGGGTATCGCCGCGCAGGATGATGCCCTCCTGGGAGCCAGGCCCGATGCGCAGGGGAAGCTGGTCGATGAGCACCTTGGGGTCCGGGTCGACGTCGAACTCGCGCACCGGGTGCCCCTGGCCCCGCACTTCCTCGACGAGGCCGCCGAGCTTCTCCACGTAGAGGTCGTAGCTTTCCACCGACGCGTCCCGCTCGGGCCTCAGCCCGCCTTCTCTGCTTGCTCGGCCTTCTCGGCCTTCTCGGCCGCGATCAACGCGGCCCCGATGGCACCTGTGATCTGGGGGTCGAGGGGCATGCGCTTGACATCGATCTCGAGCAGCTCGCCCACGGCCTTCGAGAGGCCGTCGTTCTTCGAGCAGCCGCCCGTGAGCGCGACGTCCTCGATGACGCCCAGGCGCTTCACCATGGCCTTCAGGCGCTTCGCGACCGAGAGGTTCACACCGGAAATGATGTTCCGGAAGTCGTTGCCCTCGTTCACCAGGGTCACGACCTCGGACTCCGCGAAGACACTGCACTGGTTGGAGATCACGCAGGGCTCCTCGCCCTGGTTCGCGAGATCCGAGATCCCGTCCAGACCGCAGTCGAGGCCCCGGGCAATGCCCTCGAAGAAGCGCCCCGTCCCCGCCGCGCAGCGGTCGTTCATGAGGAACTCGCCCACCATGCCCTTCTGCGTCACCGAGATCACTTTGCAGTCCTGGCCACCGATGTCGATCACGGTACGGATCGTGGGGATCATCCAGTGGGCGCCCCTGGCGTGGCAGGTGATCTCCGAGACGTTTCCGCTTGCGAAGGGGACCTTGAGGCGGCCGTATCCGGTGGTGAGGATGTTGTCCAGATGGTCGAGGGAATCGAGGCCCGCCTCTTCCAGGGCCACGGCCATGACTTTCTTGGCGGTCTCCACCGGGTGCGCGATGGACGGCGCGATGTGGGTGACCACGATATCGCCGTCTTTCATGATCACCGCCTTGCCCGTGGCGGAACCGAGATCTACGCCTCCAACTAGCATGGTGCTCTCCGTCTCTCTAGGTTTCGTTTTCCGCTTCTTCGACGCGCGCCCCTCGGGCGCCCGCCCCGAAGCGCGGCTCAGGCGTAACCCGCCGCCTGGAAGAAGCGCGTGAACTTGTCCTTGATCTGATCGATGGGCGTGTAGCGGTGGTCCCAGATGTCCATCCGGATGTCGAGGAAGTGGACCCCAAGCTCGCGACAGGCCTCGCGCATGATTCCGTAGGTGCCGAGCATCTCCTTGTGGCCCATGTGGCCGGGCCAGATCACGATGTCGATCTTGTAGTCCTCGACGATGCGGACCAGATCGTTCACGAAGCCGTCCGCCGTGCCGATGGCCTGACGCACCATGGGGGTGTCGAAGAGGCCGCGCTTGGCGAGGCCACGCCAGATCTCGTCCTCGTTCGAGGTATCGATCGTCGTGTAGTCGTGGTTTCCCAGCATGTCCATGACCACGACGGCGCCGAACTCCTCCTCGAGCCAGGGCATGAACTGGTCGGCGAAGGTCGTGGGGTTGAGGTCGAACCAGAAGAGACGGATCTCCTCCTTCCCCTCGATGACGCCCCGCTTCTCCGCGACCCGGGTCTCGGCCAGCTCGACCAGGTCTTCGAACCACACCGTCGCCTCGGGATCCCCGACCGCAAAAATCTGGGAGAGGCTGTAGCAGGTCTGCCCCCCCATGGAGTGACCGTGGGGTGCAGGGACCGCGCGGCGCAGATCGTTGTACTCCTGCCACAGCTCGTAATGCTTGTTGCTCTCGGCGATGACCTCCTTGAGCTTGTCCATGTCGAGCTTCTGACCCGTGTGCTCCTCCAAGAAGGCCGCGGTCTTGCGCAGCTCCTTCGCGAAGTAGTCGATGCTGCGTGTGCTCCCGTCATGGAAGTAGGGGGCCGGATCCGGGCAGATGAGCGGCACGTCCTTCCAGCAGCTCGAGCTGTGGCCCATCACCTGGTGGAGCATGGGCATGCCGTCGCAGGGAAACACGAATCCCACCGCCGCGGTCGGGACCGGCACCAGGTTCTTCTCGATGTAGTAGATGTTGGTGCGGATCGCGGTGCAGAGATCCGACCCCAGCCCCATGGCGACCGTCTCGTCGATCACCTCCGGAAGAGTCTGCCGGCCCATCAGGGTAAAGGGGGCGTCGAAGAGCATGAACCAGGGGAGATCCATGGCCTCGCCGAGCTCGGGCGCCGTGCAGTAGTTGTTCGCGATGAAGGGCCTGCCCTCTTCGTAGGCCTTTACGATCTTGTCCCGGGACTGCGCGACGAACTGGGTGATCCGGGCACTGTGCTTCATCTCGGGGTCTTCGATGACCCCGATGAGCTTCCCCAGATTCGCCATCTGGTCGCGTTCCTGGCGGAAACGCTCGATTCCGGGATCGTCGACCTTCGCTTCCTGTGCGTTCGCCATCTTCTACTTCCCCCTTCTACTTCCCCATGGCCTCGATGAAGGCCTGCACGCGGGTCTTGAGCTGACCGGTCCCGCTGGTGACGTACTCGCGTTCGAGCTTGAGAAAGGGGATCTCTTCTTCTTTGAGATCCATGGTCATCATGAACTGCTCCACCTGCCACATGTCGCAGAACATCATCTTCTCACCGATGATTCCGTCGCAGTCGAACTCCCGGGCCATTTCGACGGTGAAGTTCTTGCGCTTGACCTGGGTGTCGATCATGCGCGGGCAGCTCGGGCGATCGGCGAGGTAGTATTGGGCCAGCGCCTGCATGGGGTCGGCCTCCTCGTCGATGTCGCAGGACATGAGGCGGCCGCCGAAGCAGGTGCCGTCGGTGACCACGAGGCCGCCGACTTCTTCCACCGCCTCGATCCAGCCGGGGTCGTCGAGGATGCCGCCCGTCACCATGAGCCGCGCACGATAGGAATCCTCGAGCTCGCGGCCCTGGATGTCGTCGAGCAGCTCGCGAAGCAGAACGTTGTAGCGCGCATTGGGCATGGCGGTGCTCGCGACCATCACCGACAGGGCTTCGGCCCCCGTAATCGGCGGAGACGCCTTCTTGCGCAGCTCGTAGAGCTCCCGCTGTAGCCTGCGCGTCTCGTTGCAGACCTGGATGGCCTCGCGCAGAGCCTCCGGGGTGATCTCCACCTCGAAGTGCTCCTCGATGCGCGCCTTCAGGCGCTCGAACTCCTCGCAGTACCACGTCACCTGGTCCGGACCGCTCGAGCGTGGCAAAGCGATGATCTCGACGAAGGGCGTGTCGACCTTGCGGATCCAGTTGTCGTAGATACGGCGGATCTGGTCGCAGCTGTTGATCACCACCAGCCCGTCGAGGAAGTCGTAGCCGCCTTCGAGAGCCAGGCTGAAACAGTGCCGCACGAAGGTGCAGTTGTTGTTGGTGAAGTAGGAGTCGCCCCCGTCCGTACCCGTGCTCCCGGTCGCGCGCATGCGGAAGGGAAGCAGCCCCGCCGCCATGAACATCTCCTGGGGCAGCATGGAGCAGAAGTAGCCGACGACCTTTCCGCCCTGCTCCTTCCACGCCTGGATTTCGGGGTTCTTGAGGCCCCCCGTGGCCTCGGACATGACGGCGAAGGCTTTCGACTCGAGCGGGCTGGTCATCGGTCGCTGCTCCTGGGAATTCAGAGTCGAAGGTATGGCGCGAGATCGTCGAGCGACATCGTTCGATTGGACCATTTTCGCGGAGATGTCGGACCCACCCCTGCGAGTGGCCAGGCGTATTCTCAGCCAAAGGCCCGACCGCATACTCAATATTGACTAGCCCACGGGCTCGCCCTGCCCCTTCGGGAAGGATCGGGTTTCGAAAGCAAGGCCCGGAGGATTCCGGGGCATGAAGTAGAGCCCCCGGGACATGGACATTGCGGGTCAGTCTTCTAGCCTTCGTGGCGAAGATGCAGAGACCACTCGCGAGCGTGGGTTCGGATGTGGCCAGGTCCACCACCATCCCCGACTTCGAGGAGCTCCTCGAATCGATCTACGAGGGTCCCTTCGAGGACAGGCCTTGGAGAAGCTTCCTCGAGGTCGTGCAGCGAGCCCTCGGCGCCACGACGGCGGGCATCATCGTCTGGCGGCCCGAGGAGACCGAGCGGGGCGGCGGCCTCATCGAGACCGTGGGCGAGGAGTGGCTCGCGCGTAGCAGTGACACCTTCTTCGAAACCTATCTCGCGCTGGATCCCTTCGTCGATCTACCTGCCGGGCTGCCCGTCACCTTCGACGAGCTGGTGCCCGACACCGGGCGCCTGGTCGCGAGCGAGCTCCACGCCCAATACATGCAGCCCATGGGAATCCGCTATGCCCTCGGCGTCGACGTCCGAGGACCCAGTGGCCTCGAGCTGCGGCTGCGAGCGGCGCGACCTCAACGCTCCCACGACTTTCGGGACGACGAGAAGCGCAAGTGCGAGCGACTGGTTCCGCATATCGAACGCGCGCTCAAGATCTTCGCGAAGATCCGCCGCCTCGAGTCCCGACACGCCCTCTACGAAGGTGTGATGGATCAGATCGCGACCGGAATGGTGCTTCTCGACGAGAGCGGGAGGGTGCTGCAGCTGAATCGCGCCGCCCGGGACCTCGTCCAGGAGGGGTCGTTGCAGATTCGCGATGGGATGCTCGAGGTGGGAAACAGCGCTGCCGCGGAAGAGCTGAGAGGCCTCATCCAGCGGGCCGGCTCCGCGGAAGAGGCGCGCAAGCCCGGTGTCATGTCAGCCCTACGCGTCGAAGCCCAGGGCGGGCATCCGCCTCTCAGCCTGCTGCTTCGCCCCCTGCCGACGCGATCCGATGGAGTCGCCGGTCGCCCCAGCGTTACCGTGTTCATTTCCAAGCCCGAGGAGCGGCAGAGCATTCCGCCAGAGATCATTCGCAAGATCTTCGGGCTCACGAAGACCGAGGCCAGCGTCTGCAGCCTCCTCGCCCAGGGGAGCAACGCGGACGAGGTCGCGAGCCGCCTCGGCGTCTCGGTCCATACCGTGCGCGCCCACATCCGTTCGATATTCAAGAAGACCGGAGTCTCCAAGCAGACCGAGCTGATCCGGCGCGTGCTCAAGAGCGTCCCGAGCGGGTAGCGAAGCCCCGGCCCGCGCTCTCGAGGCGTGGCTGGTGAGCGATCGTTCGTAGAGCGCGGAGCTGCCTATCTTTTGACAGGGCACTGCCTGAGTTTTGAGCGCTGCATCGCGCCGTCCCGTGATAGGATGCTCGGGCCCGGGATCCTCCGAAGCCGCACTCGGCCGCACGGTCCTTCTCGTAGTGGTCGCCTCACACCGACACGGACTCGGTGTCACGGGCACGCGCTTTGCAACCCCTATCTGCCCATCAACCGGAAGCGCCGGCGACAGAGCCCGCGCTGCTACAGCCGTTGCCTGCGGGCACGGAGGAGAGCCTCATGTCCAGTGCATCTCGCCCTACGAAGCAACCCGCCGAGACTGCAGAGGCCGAAGAGGGTGTGCGCGCCTTCCACCAGATCGACGCCGGGACCGGCAGGGAGCAGAGCGGCTACACGCTTCGCGGCGCGGGTGACGGGCAATATCTCCTCGAGGTCTCGGGACTCGCGTCCGGCGACTGGCTTCCGAGCCTGTGCGAGCGGCTCTTCGCCGAGCAGATCAACATCCTGAGGGGCCACGGTCGCCGCGAAGACGACGGCTCGGTGGCAGGCGCCTTCGTGCTCGACCCCACCAGCGTGCGAACCCAGGTCTTCGACATCGAGTTCATGGCCTGCCTGCAGGGCCGCAAGCCGCCGGGCACCCCCTACTCGATCTCGGTCAGCAATTACGCGGTCAACCCCTCCACCCGATTCGGAAGCTCGATCCGCCTCGATCTCGAAGGTCTCGACCGGCCGGGCTTCCTGCGCACCTTCCTCCAGCACCTCGAGCCCCTCGAGCTCGAGGCGAGGAAGGTGCAGATCTCGACGGTGAACCGCGCGGTGCGCGACCGCTTCTGGCTCACGGCGACCGAGGGCAGCGATCTGCCGGGCAAGATCAACGACCTGATGGAGCTTCTGGAGTCGTTGATGGAGTGTTACTGGGCGCGTTAGAGAGAGGGCGCGGCGTCAGTCCGGCTCGCTCTCGTTGAAGTAGCTCGCCGAGCCGGGAAGGCAGCGAGCACGGCCCGAGCTCGCAGCGCGTAGAGGTGCTGTGCCTCAGGCCCGCTACGCCCCCGCGCGCTCGCGCAGGACGAACTTCATCACCTTGCCCGAGGCGTTCATGGGCAACTCGTCGACGATCTCGACGCGGCGGGGCACCTTGTAGTTCGCCATGTTCTCGCGGCACCAGTCGACCACGGATTCGGGCGTGTGCTCGTTGCCGGGCGCGGGCACCACGAAAGCCATGCCGACCTCGCCCATGCGCTCGTCGGGAACGCCGATCACCGCCACCTGGGCGAACTGGCCGCTGTCGAAGAGGAGCTTCTCGATCTCGGCCGGGTAGCAGTTGAAGCCGCCCACGATGTACATGTCCTTGATGCGATCCGTGATGCGCAGGTAGCCGCGCTCGTCCATCACCGCGATGTCGCCGGTGTGGAGCCAGCCCTCGGCGTCGATCGTCTGGGCGGTCTCCTCCGGGTCCTCGAAGTAGCCCTGCATGACGTTGTAGCCGCGCACCACGATCTCGCCGGGCTCGCCGCGCGGGACCTCCTTGCCCTGCTCGTCGACGCAGCGGACCTCGATGCCCGGAATCGCGCGGCCGGAGGTCGTCGCGATGGTCTCGGCCTCGTCGCCGTCGCGGCACATGGCCACCACACCGCAGGTCTCGGTGAGCCCGTAGGCGGTGAGGACAGTGTCGAAGCACAGCTCCTCCCGCATGCGGTGGATGAGCTCGACGGGCGTGGGCGCCGCACCCGTGACCGCCAGGCGCAAGCAAGAGAGGTCGTAGCCGGCGAGGTCGGGCAGGGTGAGGATGCTCTGATAGAGGGTGGGCGGCCCCGGGATCACGCTGATGCGCTCCTTGCCGATGCGCTCGAGCACCTCGGCGGCGTCGAAGACCGCGTGGGGGATCGCGGTCGCGCCGCGCATGATGCAGGCGAGCCAGCCCGCCTTGTAGCCGAAGGAGTGGAAGAAGGGGTTCACGATGAGGTAACGGTCACCCGCCCGGAGCCCCACCAATTCGCTCCAGGTCTCGAAGACCCGGACGTTCTGGCCGTGGCTGGTCATCACGCCCTTCGGGCTGCCCGTGGTGCCCGAGGTGAAGAGGAGATCCGAGAGGTCGTCGGGCTGCACCGACGCGATGCGCGCCCGCAGCTCGGCCTCGGGGAAGGACTCCGCCCCGGCGAGGAACTCCTCCCAGGGCTCGGCGCCCTCGGCACGGCCGCGCAAGGTCACGATCCTCTCGAGGGCGGGGAGCTCCTGGTCCGCCAGCGACTCGACGTAGTTCACGCCGAGGAACTCTCCCATGGTGCAGAGCAGTCGGGCGCCGCTCTTGCGCAGCACGTAGGCGGCCTCGGTGCCCTTCATGCGGGTATTCAGGGTGACGAGGACCCCGCCGGCGGACTGCAGCCCCACGGCGGCCACGATCCACTCGCAGACGTTGGGCGCCCACACCCCGACCCGGTCCCCGGGCTCGAGTCCGGCGGCACAAAAGGCCCGACCCGCCTCTACAGCGGCATCGGCCAGCTCGGCGAAGCTGAGGCGAAGCTCGCCGTCCTCGATGGCGGGTCGGTCGCCGAACTGCTGCGCGGCGGCCTGCACGAGTCGAGGAATCGTCTGCTCCATGGGACGGGGCTCCGTTTCGGCGATCAGGGACCCGGAAGGCGTTCCGGAGCCTTGCAGGCGGGCCGTATCCTATCGTAATTTATAGCTTTCCTCCAGAATCCATGGCAGTGTCGCCCGCCGCGCGAGCGGTCTCAGGGCACCCCGGCGGACCCGATGAACACACGCTTCAGCGAAGAGGACGAGGCCTTCCGCAAGGAGTTCTCGCAGTGGCTGGCCGACAACCTCAGCGGCGAGTTCGCCGTGGTGAAGGGACGCGGAGGCCCGGGCGACGAGCACGCGCTCTTCGAGGAGCGCCACGCCTGGGAGAAGAAGATGGGCGCCGACGGCTGGATCGGCATCGCCTTCCCCAAGGAGGTGGGCGGCCGGGACCTCAGCCTCAACCAGCAGGTGATTTTCTACGAGGAGTACGCCCGGGCCAGGGGCCCCGGCCGGGTCGGCCACATCGGTGAAGGGCTGCTGGGCCCCACGGTGATCCACTTCGGCAGCGAGGAGCAGAAGAAGCGCTTCATCCCCGGCATCCTTAGTGGTGAAACGATCTGGTGTCAGGGCTACTCGGAGCCCGACGCGGGCTCGGACCTCGCCAACGTCAAGACCCGCGCGGAGCTCGTCGGCGGCGAGTGGGTGCTCAACGGCCAGAAGGTGTGGACCTCCGGCGCAGCCTGGTCCGACTGGTGCTTCGTGGTGTGCCGCACGGACCCCGACGCCAAGCCCAAGCACAAGGGCATCTCCTACATCCTGGTCCCCATGCGCCAGGAGGGCGTCGAGGTGCGCCCCATCGAGCAGATGACCGGGGATTCGGAATTCAGCGAGGTGTTCTTCAACGATGCCCGCACGGCGGAGGAGAACATCGTCGGCAACGTGAACGGCGGCTGGAAGGTCTCCATGGGGACCCTCGACTTCGAGCGCGGCGCCTCGACCCTGGGCCAGCAGATGCTCTTCCATAACGAGCTCGACGAGATCATCCGTATCGCCAAGGAGAACGGGAAATCCGAGGACCCGGTCATGCGCCAGCGCATCGCCGACGCCTGGATCGGCCTGCGCCTGCAACGCTACAATGCCCTGCGTTCCCTGAGCGCCGCCGAGGGCGCGGCGCCCGGCCGCGAGGCCATGATCACCAAGATCTTCTGGGCCACCTGGCACCGCAGCCTCGGCAAGCTCGCCATGGACGTGCTGGGCGCCCGGGGCGAGATCGCCGACGGTGCACCCTACGAGCTCAGCGGTCTGCAGCGCATGTATCTCTTCGCCCGCTCCGACACCATCTACGCGGGCTCCAACGAGATCCAGCGCAACATCATCAGCGAGCGGGCACTGGGCCTGCCCCGCGAGCCGCGGCCCTCTTGAGCCGCGGCGCTCCTGATCCAGCAGCGGAGACTCGAATCCATGAGCAAGACGCCTCCCCCCTACGTGGAGGGCCACGACCTTCTCGCGGGCAAGAACATCCTCGTCACGGCCGCCGCTGGCGCGGGCATCGGCTTCGCGGCCGCGAAGCGCTGCGTCGAAGAGGGCGCCCGGGTACTGATCAGCGACCTCCACGAGCGACGACTCGGCGAGGCCGCAGAGGCCCTCGAGAAGATCGGTGGCACACCGGTCCCCTTCCGCCTGTGCAACGTGACCCAGGAGGAAGAGGTGCGCGCCCTCGTTCAGGCGGGCATCGACGAGCTCGGGCACATCGACGTCTTGATCAACAACGCCGGCCTCGGCGGCACCTGCGACGTGGTCGACATGCAGGACGACGAGTGGAGCCGGGTCATCGACGTCACCCTGAACAGCACCTTCCGCATGACCCGCGCGGTGCTGCCCCACATGATCGAGCGGGGGCGCGGTGTCATCGTGAACAACGCCTCGGTGCTGGGCTGGCGCGCCCAGAAGGGGCAGGCCCACTACGCGGCTGCCAAGGCGGGCGTCATGGCGCTCACTCGCTGCTCGGCCCTCGAAGTCGCCGAGCACGGAGTGCGGATCAACGCCGTCTCGCCCAGCTTCGCCACCCATCCCTTCCTCGAGAAGACCACACCGAAGGAGCAGCTCGAGGCCCTCGAGGCCCAGGAGGCCTACGGCCGGGGCGCCCAGCCCTGGGAGGTCGCCAACGTCATGGTGTTCCTGGCCAGCGACTACTCCTCCTACATGACGGGCGAGGTGGTCGCGGTCTCGAGCCAACGGGCTTGAGCGAATCTACGGGCCAAATCCCCACGGCGTCTCACCCGTGGGGCACTCCGGCCGCGAATCTCCGCTTTTGGTTCCCTGCGCGGGCTGGAATGGTGTAGAACCTTAATCCGGGGGTTCACTGGCGGACCCGGGCGGAGAAGGATCGATGACGATGCGACGAAGACTGGTAGCGAGCCTCACCTTTCTCACGCTCTTGTGCGGGCCCGCCTGGGCCGAGGACGACGAGCCCAGCGTGTTCTCGGAGAACACCACCTTCGTCTCGATCGGGGGCACCTACGGGATCGAGCAGTTCAAGGACCACATCGGCGGCGATCGGAGCGGCAGCTTCGACGTCGTCGACGACCCCACCAACGCGGCCGGTCTGACCACCCGCCTGGGCGCCCGGGCGAACCACTACCTGGCCTACTACGTCCAGTACGAGTGGCTGACGGTTTGGGAAATTCCCGCCGATCCGCCCCCTCCCGATGCACTAGACGGCCGGGAGAAGACCGACAGCCACCTCCTCACCGCCAACGTCAAAGTATTTCCCTTCCACGCCCTCCTGGATGGCGTGCTGCAAGGCCGGCTGCAGCCCTACGCCACGGGCGGAATGGGCGTCATGTTCGCTCCGGATCTCAGCATCCAGACCGCCGTCGCCTTCGCGGGCAAGATGGGCGTGGGCACGGACATCTGGATCACCGAGCAGATCTCCCTCACCGCCGACGGTACCTACAACATCCCCACCGGCAACCTCGACGGCTTGGACTACTGGAACGTCGGCCTCTCCTTCAACTGGAACTGGCAGGGCTTCTAGAGATAGCCGCTGCGCGGTTGCCAGCGGTCGGGTGATGTGAACGCGAGCCGTCGCTACGCCGCCGTCGACTTCGTCAAGGCCCTCGCCATCGTGGGGGTCGTGGTGCAGCACGCCGGCCCGAATCTCTTCGGCGTGCAGGCGAGCCTCTTCGAGCAGCTGCTGCGCCAGAAGCTCTTTGCCTTCCACGTTCCGAGCTTCCTGATCGTCTCGGGCTTCCTCTACTGCCGCAGCGCCCCGGCGCCCTGGCGGGAGGTGGGGAGGCGCCTGAACCGCATCGTAGTCCCCTACCTCGTCGCCTCCGCGGTAGTGGTCCTGCTCGGCTTCAGTCCCGTGAAGTCACCCGAGAACCTCGCCTTCCGCGTCGCGACCGGCGGCACCATGGCGCTCTACTACTTCATCTGGCTGCTCGCCGTCTTCGTCGTGCTCATCTGGCCCTTCTCGCGCATGAGCCGGCGCGCACTCTTGCTCCTGCTCGCGCTGCTCTGCACCTACTCGGTGATCTCGGCCTTCTACCCCGAGCTGCGCCTGACCCACGCAACCTACTGGACCTTTCGCAACCCGATCCACCACGTGGGCTACTTCCTGACCGGATGGCTCGCGGCCCTCTATCTGGGCGAGCTGCGCGCCTTCGTGGACCGCCATCGCGCCCTCGTGTGGGGGCTCTGCGCTCTCGGCATCTTCGCCTGGCTCGCCACCACGGGAACGCGGCTGCCCGGCCAGAGCATCGGCCTCGTCCGCACCGCCTATACACTGTCCGTCGTGACGGCGGTGGTGCTACTCACACGGACGCTTCACGTATCCGCCCTGGTCCGGGTCCTCTCGGAATCGAGCCTCACCATCTACCTCTACCACCCGGCCGTGATCCTGGCCCTGCTCCCCGCCCTGCGAGGAACGCCGCCCGCGCTCCACATCCCACTGCTCACCGCGGTCGGGCTGGCGCTTCCCATCGCATTGGCGCTTCTGGCCCGGCGATCACTCGGGAGCCGATCGAAGCTACTCGTCGGCGCGTGATACCCGGAAGCGCAGACGGATCGAGGCCGCCCTAGGCGCCCATGAACTGCTTGAAGAGCGGCACCAGGTTCGGCCCCTTGCGGATGGTGTGACCGCCGTCGACGCCGATGATCTGGCCCGTGATCCAGCTCGCCTCGTCGGAGAGCAGGAAGCCCACCATGGCGCCGACGTCTTCGGGATTGCCGATGCGCGAGATGGGCATGAGGCGCAGGTACTCCTCCCGCGAGACCTCGTTGTCGGCGAGCATGCTCGCCATGGGGGTGTGCACGACGCCGGGCATGACGGCGTTGACGCGGATGTCGAGCTCACCCAGCTCGTCGGCCGCGCACTGGGTGAGCATGTTGACACCGGCCTTGGAGACGCAGTAGGCGCTCATCCACGGGTGGGTCAGGGCGCCCGCGATCGAGCTGATGTTCACGATGCTGCCGCCTCCGGCCTCCTTCATGGCACGCGCCTGGGCGCGAATGCAGCGGAAGGTACCGGTGAGGTTCGTATCGATGTTCGACTCGAACTGATCGGTGGGGAGCTCGAGGATGGGAGACGCCATCCCCATTCCCGCGGAGTTGACGGCCAGGCTCAGCGGACCGAGGCGCTCGACCGTCGCGCTGACCGCGGCGTCCACGGAAGCGTCGTCGGTGACGTCACACGCCACCCAATCCGCGTTGGGGCCGAGTTGCTCTGCGGCCTCCTTCAGCACCTCCTCGCGGCGGGCGCAGATCATCACCTTGCCGCCCTCGCTCACGATCGCCTGGGCGCAGCCCAGGCCGATCCCCGTAGCGCCCGCCGTCACCATCCCCACCTTCCCGTCCAGGCGTCCCATGCTCTTGCTTCCTCCCGCTTCGGTCCGCTTCGCTGAGAGCGCGAACAGGCGGAGGCTCAGCCCCGCCCGGGCTTATCGTAGGCCATCGGTTCCCGCCTGACGGGGTGGGTGGGGTAGCAGCCTAGTCGGCCTCGGCGCCGACCCAGCTCGCTTCCCAGCAGCCGCTGCTGCCGGTTTCGGTCAACAGGGTGCCACTCATGTAATCGCTGCCCTGGGCGATTCTTCCGGTGAAGACCGTCGTGGAGGGGGGATCGGCGTCGAGCATGATCTGGTCTCCGACCAGGAGCCAGGGCCCGTCGAAGCCACTCGACGCCGAGAAGGTGCCGTTCCCATTGATCGTCAAGTCCGAGCTGTCCGGGAGTCCGTTGCAGTCCCAGTCGACGAACATGTCCCAGCCGCCTACCGGGTCGAAGCAGGTGCGGCCGCAGACGGTAGCCACATCCTGGACACAGACGCTGTTCCAGCTGCCCCCGAGGTCGTCGCAGCAAGAGGGGTTCTGGTCGCAGAGATCGGCGACGCAGGGATCGTCGCAGCTGGGATCGAGCGCACCCCCCTCCTCGCAGACGTCGTGGGCGCAGCGGCTGGGACCCTCACAGCCGGGGGTTCCGGCGCAGGCCAGACCCGACGGACCCGGTGGTCCCCCAAAGAAGCTCCGGATGATGTTGAGGTCCGGGAGGCCGATCGCGTCGTCCGAGTTGAAGTCCGCGTCCGGGTCGTAGCCCGGATCACCCAGCACGGTCCCGAAGACCGACCGAAGGCTGTTGAAATCAGGAATTCCGACACCCAGGTCGTTGTTCACATCTGGATCGCACACGTTACCGTAGCCGTCGGCATTGGTGTCCTGCTGCAGCGAGTTCGCGACGATCGTGCAGTTGTCGTCCACGTCCGGCACCGCATCGCCGTCCCCGTCCGCGAGGCAGGTGTTGCCCGCCTCGTCGCACCACTCGACCCCGCTGCAGGGGGACGGGCCATCCTGACAGTCGAGGGCCGCATCGCAGCTCCGATCGCCCGCGCAGAAGGGGCCGCCGCCGCAGAGGATGTCCGATGGCGTATTGTCGCAGGAAGTCGTTCCTTCGTTGCAGGTGTCGAAGGTACAACCCACGCCGTCGCTGCAGTCCGGGGGTGTCCCCGCAACACAGCCGATGACCGTTTCGCAGGTCTCCGCGCCGTCGCAGTAGAGCCCGTCATCGCAGACCGAGTCGTCTGGCGCATTCGAGACACCCAGGACCGGGTCACAGCTATCGATCGTGCAATCGATGCCATCGTCGACGGCGGGCGGCGTATCCGGCTGGCAGTCGAGCTCCGCATCGCAGAGCTCGATCCCGTTACAGACGTCCGCATCGTCGCAAAGCGAATCGTCCGGCGCATTCGAGACGCCCAGAAGCGGGTCGCAGCTGTCGTCGGTGCAGCCAATGCCGTCGTCGACCGCCAGCGGCGTACCCGGCTGGCAGTCGAGCGCCGCATGGCAGAGCTCGACCCCGGTACAGACGCTGGCGTCGTCGCAGACCGTGTGGTCGGGTGCATTCGAGACGCCCAGGAGCGGGTCGCAGCTGTCGTCGGTGCAGCCAATGCCGTCGTCGACCGCAAGCGGCGTACCCGGCTGGCAGTCGAGCGCCGCATCGCAGAGCTCGACCCCGGTACAGACGTCCGCATCGTCGCAGGCCGTGTGGTCCGGCGTATTCGAGACGCCCACGGCCGGGTCGCAGGCATCGACCGTGCAGGCGATGCCGTCGTCCACGATGGGCGGCGCAACCGGCTGCCAATCCCGCGCCACATCGCAGACCTCGATCCCGTTACAGGCGTCGGAATCACTGCAAAGGGAGTGGTCGGGCGTATTCGAGACGCCCAGAGCGGGGTCGCAGCTGTCCTCGGTGCACGCGATGCCGTCGTCCACGACGGGCGGCGTGCCCGCCCGACAGGCGAGGATTGCTAGATCGCAGATCTCGCTCCCGTTACAGGCGTCGGCGTCGCTGCAGAGGGAGTCGTCCGGCGTATTCGAGACGCCCAGAACGGGGTCACAGGTGTCGGCCGTGCAGGGGATGGCGTCGTCGACATCCAGGGGCGTGCCGGCCTGACAGTCCAAATTCGCATGGCAGACCTCGACCCCGGTACAGACGCTCAGGTCGTCACAGCGTGAATCGTCCGGGGTGTGGGACAGGCCCAGGACGGGGTGGCAGTCGTCGACCGTGCAGGTGACGCCGTCGTCGAGATCAAGAGGCGTGCCGGCCTGACAGCCGAGTATCCCACTGCAGAACTCGACCCCGGTACAGACGCTTTCGTCGTCACAGAGCGAATCGTCCGGAAGGTTCAATATTCCCACGAAGGGAATGCAGCTGTCGGTCGTGCACGCGATGTCATCGTCGACGTCCAGGGGCGGGCCCGGCTGACAGCCGAGCGCCAGGTCGCAAACCTCGATCCCGGTACAGAGATCGAAATCGTTGCAGACGGAGTGGTCCGGCGTATTCGAGACGCCCAGAACGGGGTTGCAGCTGTCGTTCGTGCAGGCGATGCCGTCGTCCACGATGGGTGGGGTACCCGGCTGGCAGTCGAGCGCGAGGTCGCAGAGCTCGATCCCGTTACAGGCGTCGCCGTCACTGCAGACAGAGTGGTCCGGCGTATTCGAGACGCCCAGAAGCGGGTCGCAGCTGTCGCCAGTGCAGGCGATGCCGTCGTCCACGACGGGCGGCGTGCCCGCCTGGCAGTCGAGCTCCGCGTCGCAGACCTCGATCCCGTTACAGGTGTCGGCGTCACTGCAAACGGAGTGGTCCGGCGCATTCGAGACGCCCAGAAGCGGGTCGCAGCTGTCGTCCGTGCAGCCAATGCCGTCGTCGACCACCAGCGGCGTGCCCGCCTGACAGTCGAGCGTCGCATGGCAGACTTCGGTCCCGGTACAGACGCTGGCGTCGTCGCAGAGCGAATCATCCGGCGTATTCGAGACGCCCAGGACCGGGTCGCAGCTGTCGTCGGTGCAGCCAATGCCGTCGTCGACCCCCAGCGGCGTACCCGGCTGGCAGTCGAGCACCGCATGGCAGACCTCGACCCCGGTACAGATGCTGGCGTCGTCGCAGAGCGAGTCGTCCGGCACACTCGAGACGCCCAGGAGCGGGTCGCAGCTGTCGTTGGTGCAGCCGATGCCGTCGTCGACCACCAGCGGTGTGCCGAGCTGGCAGTCGAGCGCGGGGTCACAGAGCTCGACCCCCGTACAGACGTCCGCATCGTCGCAGACCGTGTGGTCCGGCGTGTTCGAGACGCCCACGGCCGGGTCGCAGGCATCGACCGTGCAGGCGATGCCGTCGTCGACGACGGGCGGCGTAACCGACTGGCAGTCGAGCGCTGCATCGCAGACCTCGATCCCGTTACAGGCGTCGGCGTCACTGCAAAGGGAGTGGTTCGGCGCATTCGAGACGCCCAGAAGCGGGTCGCAGCTGTCGGCCGTGCAGGCGATGCCGTCGTCCACGACGGGCGGCGTGTCCGCCCGACAGCCGAGCAGTGCCACGTCGCAGACCTCGGTCCCGTTACAGGCATCGGCATCACTGCAAACGGAGTGGTCCGGCGCATTCGAGACGCCCAGAAGTGGGTCGCAGCTGTCGTCCGTGCAGGCGATGCCGTCGTCGACCACCAGGGGTGTGCCCGCCTGACAGTCGAGGGTCGCATGGCAGAGCTCGATCCCGGTACAGACGCTGGCGTCGTCACAGAGCGAATCGTCTGGCGCGTGCAAGACACCCAGGACCGGGTCGCAGGTATCGTCGGTGCAGCCAATGCCGTCGTCGACCACCAGGGGTGTGCCGGACTGGCAGTCGAGCTCCGCATGGCAGACCTCGGCCCCGGTACAGATGCTGGCGTCGTCGCAGAGCGAGTGGTCCGGCGCATTCGAGACGCCCAGAAGCGGGTCGCAGCTGTCGTTGGTGCAGCCGACGCCGTCATCGACCACCAGGGGTGCGCCGGGCTGGCAGTCGAGCGCGGGGTCGCAGAACTCGACCCCCGTACAGACGTCCGCGTCGTC